>JAFXIQ010000006.1 GCA_017533005.1 Clostridia bacterium
CGTTGGCGGTGTTTACGATAACCGCTTGCTTGTAAAGCCTACGAAATCCGCAGTTGCATTGCTACCAAACGCACCGAGAGAACTGCCATACGAAGGTGCAAAGGAGATGCTTCTTGTAGAAGATATCGAGGATGGAGTGCTTCTGAAAAAACTGTTTGAAGCTATGTACGAAGAACTTCCCGAACCGAAGAAAAAGAAATAAACAAATTCCAATTTATCGAGTGGCTAATCTTTGTGGGAAGATTTTCAAAAGTGTAGCAGACTATACTTTCAAATGAAAGTCGTGTGTTTTACATAGCAAAAAAAAGTAAAGGATAGCAAAATTTTGCTATCCTTTTATAATGTCTAAAAAATCCCTATGAGTGACGCACCTAAGCGCGTTTTTTATTTTGAATTATTTTTTATTCACAGTAACGTCTTCTAGTTTATGGTTAATACATATCGCTTTAACAGCTTTTACGCCGTTAATACAGTTAGCTTTAGCAGTATAACCTTGGCTAGCAAGAATATTGCCAGTATTAGCTGCAGTTAAACGGAAACGGAATTTTTTTTCGTTATCACGATAAACTTCAAACGTTGCACGACCTACTACCGGAACGTAATCTTCTTTTGTAGTATCGATAACTTCGGCTAGCTTGCAAGCATTGATAACAGCTTTTATACCAGCTTTACAGTTTGCTTTAGTGGTATAACCTTGCGAATGCCCTACTGTTTCTTTATTGCTAGACTTAACGCGGAAACGGAATTTGCCACCGTTATCTTTATAAATTTGAATGGTTCCCGGGCGCTTTGCATGTTCTTCGCTGTATGTTGGCTCTTTAAAGTTACTCTCTAATCTCTTGGGGGTCTCGGGAGCTTTTTCTACTACTTTTTCCTTTTTCTTTTGTGCAACGGGTTTTATAACAACCGACGTAACTGTTTCTGTAGATTTTACAGGTGGTTTAACAATTACGTTAGGATTACCTACAGGCTCATCTTTCGATACGTTAATTGCATCCACGTCTATATCGCTTATTTTTGCATAAGACGGGGTGCTTACTGTAGGTGTCTCTACTCTATTAGATTTTTTCTTTTTGGCATTCTTTGACCCAACAGCTATTATTATAATAGCGACCAAAACTATTACTACACCTGCAATTACGTAATATAGATTATAGCCGGTTGTTAAAAATTCCTTGATTTGTTCTAACATATTTATTTCTCCTTAAATACTGCTAGCTAAAATTTAACTTCTTCTCTCTTTCATAATTATACGCATACGTTCTTCGTGAGAAAGTATGGTCTTGCGGATACGAAGCGACTTGGGTGTGACTTCTAAAATTTCATCGGATTCTATGAATTCAATGCACTCTTCGAGTGAGAATTTTCTCGGGGTTTCTAGTCTAAGCGCTTCATCTGAGCCAGCTGCACGCATATTGGTTACGTGCTTCTTCTTACAAACGTTAACAACTATATCTTCTTGTTTGGGGCTATAGCCAACTACCATTCCAGCGTAAACAGGCGTGCCTGGGTCGATAAACATCGTACCACGACCTTGTGCGTTAAACAAACCGTACGTACAAGCTTCACCTGTTTCAAAAGCAACAAGTGCGCCGTAAGGTCTCTTAGGCATAACGCCTTTCATCGGCTCATAACGTTCGAAAATGCTGTTCATTATGCCTTCGCCACGAGTATCCGTTAAAAAGTCGCTTTGGTATCCTAGAAGTCCTCTCTCGGGGATTAGGAACTCGAGTTTAATACGACTATTGAATGGAGTCATGGTAACGAGTTCGCCTTGTCTTCTACCCATGTTTTCCATTATTGTACCAACACAAGCATTAGGAACGTCTACAAAAAGTCTTTCGATAGGTTCACAAAGTACTCCATCAATCATTTTATTAATGACTTTAGGTTTTGATACTTGGAACTCATAGCCTTCTCTTCTCATATTTTCAATAAGGATTGAAAGGTGAATTTCTCCCCTACCTGAAACTATAAACGAATCGGCTCTGTCTGAATCTTCGACTTTCAAAGAAACGTCTTTCAAAAGCTCTCTATATAGTCTAGCGCGCAAATGTCTAGACGTAACAAACTTACCTTCTTTACCTGCAAACGGGCTGTCGTTTACCGAGAAAATCATTTGTAGCGTAGGCTCGGATATTTGAACGAAATTAATGGGTTCTATTGCTGTAGGAGCACAAATCGTTTCGCCTATCGTAACATTTTCTAGACCTGCAAAACTTACGATATCGCCAACTTTTGCAGTTTCTACCGTCGTTCTTCCTAGCCCTGAAAATTGATAGATATTAGTTATCTTTCCTTTGTAGTGTTTGTTGCTATCGTGGTAGTCGCAAACTGCGACTTCTGTATTAACGCGCATTGCACCCCTTTCTATTCTACCAATCGCCATTCTACCAACGTATTCGTTATAATCAATAGCAGATACAAGAACTTGTAGAGGCTCGTCTTCCTCGCCTTCCGGAGGGTCAATATGTTCGAGAATGGTATCAAATAAAGGTACCATATTTTCACCGAATTTTGACGGAGTATACGACGCAATACCATCTCTACCAGAGCAGTAAATTATTGGGCTGTCGAGTTGTTCATCGGTAGCATTAAGGTCGATAAGTAGTTCATAGACTTCTTCTACGACTTCTGCAAGACGCGCATCTGGTTTATCAACTTTGTTGATGCAAATTATGACTTTATGATTCATTTCTAGTGCCTTTTGTAGAACGAATCTAGTTTGTGGCATAGGTCCTTCATATGAGTCTACCAACAAAACGACGCCATTAATCATTTTTAGAACACGTTCAACCTCGCCTGAGAAATCGGCGTGCCCAGGTGTGTCAACTATATTTATCTTAACACCTTTATAGGTGCAAGAAGTATTTTTTGCAAGAATTGTAATTCCCCTTTCTCTTTCTAGGGGATTGTTGTCCATAACACAGTCTTCTACGACTTGATTGTCACGGAATACGCCACCTTGTTTAAGCAAAGCATCTACAAGCGTTGTTTTGCCGTGGTCAACGTGGGCGATAATTGCTATATTTCTTAAGTCTTCTCTTAACATGTTAATTAGGTATAAATCTTTATTGTTGTAAATTGTGAGCACTCGAAAATTTCATACAATTCTTTGGGCTCAACAAATATTTGCTCATTTATTACAGCATAATTGCTAGGGCGCACTTTGTATTCCCATTCTTCGCCCGATGGGAAGTGAAACGCATGGTTACGCATTTGTCCTAGACTTAAAATCAACGGTTCATCATTGTATTCATCCGTAAATTCATAATACTCCACTTCCCTTTCTATCCCCTTATAGGTATATCTAACGGGAGTAAAAGTTGTGAAATCAATGAAATATTCGCCGTTTTGATTTTTGAAATTAAATAGTTTTACACTATCAAGTTCTATTGCTTTAACGTCTTTCGTATACCACTCTGAAAATTGTCCGGAATTTTTATCTTTTTTTGCTAGAGCTACTACTCTAACTTTAAACTCCCCTCTCTTCCTAGCAACCGTTAGGCTGTTAGAAGTAGTTTCAGTTTTATGAATAACGCCTTTTTCTACCGTGGCATACTCGTACTCAACGTAATATTTTTCTGCTCTCTTAATCGGAGTCCATTTGATAGTTATTGTATAATCGGGATTAGCTGTTATATCACTATCATCAATGCTAATTTGTGGTGTATCAAGCACGTAACTAGTCACACCAAAATATATACCAACAGTTGCTCCACTCAAAATAATGAGTGAAGCAACTACGATAATTATTATAGCTTTTTTAGTTAGTTTAACAGCTTTAGCCACAATTATTTTCTACCAGCTTGAACTTTTTTAAGTTGTGCGAATCTGGGTAGACCATCTTCTAGAGGAGCTTTGCAATCGCCTTGAATTAAAGGTAGAGCGTACTTAACGAATTCATCGCTTAGCATCGTGCCATCGTCGATAATCCATTCTAGAGGAACTTTATTTTCGGTATTAGCAGCTAGTTCAACAGGCATTAGTTTGAACTTGCATTGGTAGCTACCACTGCTCATATCTCTTTCAAAAACAACCATTTTATCGGTTTCGCCGTCACAAGCAGCTTTAACTGCAGTTTGGCCAGCCATGTAAGCTTCTTCAACGTCGGTCTTAGATGCTAGGTGTGCGCCACATCTTTGCATTAAGCTCAATTCAACGCCTCTGGTCTTAACACCATAGGTTTCATTAACAAGGTTAGCTAATTGAATTGCTAGACCACCAAGTTGAGTGTGTCCGAAACCGTCTTTTGCTTTTGCTGCAGAAAGTGTTTCAACGATGAAGTTTCCGTCTTTATCTTGGATACCTTCAGAAACGCAAGCAATACATTTGCCGTTGTTAGCATCCATAACTCTCTTAACGTCAGCCATAAATTTATCAATTGAGAATGGAATTTCTGGAAGGTAAATTAGGTCTGCGCCTAGTCCTTTGTGGTTAGCAAGAGCTGCTGCTGCAGTCAACCAACCTGCGTGACGACCCATTAGTTCTACAACTGCAACTTGACCTTTATCATAAACTTTTGCGTCAAGGTTTAGTTCCATAAGGGTTGTAGCAATATATTTTGCTGCTGAGCCGTATCCAGGACAGTGGTCTGTGCCGTATAGGTCGTTATCGATAGTCTTAGGAACGCCGATAATGTTGCATTCGTAACCAGCGCTAATCAAATATTTGCTGATTTTGTTGCAAGTATCCATGCTATCGTTACCACCGTTATAGAAGAAGTAACGGATGTTGTATTTTTTGAAAACTTCAAGAATTCTCTTATAATCGGTATCGTCAACGCTTGCATCTTTTAGTTTATATCTTACTGAACCCAAAGCTGAAGAAGGTGTATACTTAAGAAGTTCAAGTTCCTTCATATCTTCTGCGCCCATATCGTAGAAATTCTCGTCGAGAATACCTTTGATACCGTTTGCTGCGCCATAAACTGCCGTGATGTTAGGTTGCTTTAATGCTTCGATAAAAACGCCTGCTGCGCTAGCGTTAATAACTGAGGTAGGACCACCAGATTGTCCGAACATACATGCACCAACTAAATTTTTCATAATGTGTATCTCCTTTAGTTAATTTATATTTTTGTTTTTAGAAAGATAATTTTGCTGCCATTTCATACATTTCCTTGTTGAAAATGCGTTTTTCTTTGAGAGCTTCGTCAACAGGCATGTCTATGATTGAATTTTTTTTGATGCCAACAACGCGAGCCCCACTCATATCATTTTTTAGTAATGTTACTGCTCTATCAGCACAACGAGCAGCGAACACTCTATCAGCCATACTAGGCGTGCCACCTCTTTGAAGGTAACCTAGTTTAACTGTCCTAATTGTAATTTTTACTCTATCTTGGATTTCTTTTTTGAGCTCTTCACAGCCACAAACGCCTTCTGCAAGCACGATTATATCCGAAACTTTACCCTTGATTATGTTCATATTCATTTTGTTGCAAATAGCGTCTATATCAAAGGAAAGTTCGGGAACGATGATGCTCTCTGCACCACCTGCAATACCACTGTACAATGCAATATCACCACAATGTCTACCCATAACTTCTATAACACAAGCTCTATCGTGAGAAGTCATAGTATCACGAATTTTATTAAGTGCATCTACAACGGTATTAACAGCCGTATCAAAACCTAACGTAAAATCAGTATAAGCCAAATCGTTATCAATCGTTCCGGGAATTCCTACACAAGTAATTCCACATAACTTGTTAAGGTCGTTCATTCCTCTAAAGGAACCGTCCCCACCTATAACGATTAAACCTTCTATGCCATAAGCGTGCAATACTTCTGCGCCTTTTCTAATACCCTCTTCCGTGTTAAATTCGGGGCAACGTGCAGTTTTAAGTATTGTACCACCTTTATGAACGGTATCCGAAACTGAACGACTGTCCATTCTTGAGAGTCTACCCTTGATAAGTCCGTCGTATCCTCTTTCTATACCGTATACTTCCATATTCATGCTATTTGCGCATCTTACCACCGCACGAATAGCTGCATTCATTCCCGGAGCGTCGCCACCACTTGTCAAGACTGCAATTTTTCTCATATCTGTCTCCTTAATTACTTCCTTAGCTGTCCGTTACCTTTTACCACGTACTTGACGGAAGTCAATTCTTTAAGTCCAATAGGTCCTCTTACATGAAGCTTTTGAGTACTAATACCCATTTCTGCGCCTAGCCCTAATTCAAAGCCATCGGTAAAACGTGTAGAAACATTAAAGTATACTGCACTACTATCAACTTCCTTGCCGAAACGCTCCATCTTTTCTTCGTCCGTAGTGATTATGCATTCACTATGATGCGTTGAATACTTGTTTATATGTGCAATCGCTTCCGTAAGTCCGGTTACAACGTGAGCTTTTATAATCATATTGTCATATTCTTTATAAAGCTCTTCTTCATCAATTACACAAACGCCGTCGTAATAGTTTTTAGCGACTTCACTTACCCTAACTTCTACTCCGTTGTCTGCAAGCATCTTGCAGAGCATAGGAAGCGCGGTTTCAGCTATCTCGCTATCAACAAGAAGTGTTTCTAGTGCATTACAAGTAGACGGTCTATTCGTTTTTGCATTAAGGACAACACTTTTAGCGATTTCCATATCGGCATCAGGCGCTATATAAGCGTGGCAATTACCACCAGAAGAAGCTACTACGGGCATCGTTGCGTTATCAAGAACAACCTTTTTGAGCGCTTCGCCACCTCTGGGAATAACTACGTCGATAAACTTATCTTGCTTAAGCATATCAATTGTTGCTTGTCTATCGCTATCCGAAATAACTCCAACTAAATCAGCACTAACACCATGCTCTTCTAGCGCGCTTTTAATGCAGTTTACGATAACTTCAACCGAATTTACCGACTCGCGACTTCCGCGAAGAATAACGCCGTTTCCGCTCTTTATACACAGCGCACTCGCATCAAGCGAAACGTTTGGTCTTGCTTCGAATATAATACCTATAACGCCAAGAGGCGCGCGAACTCTTTTTACTAGAAGCCCGTTTTGAAGTGTATATTCATCAACAATTTCGCCAACAGGGTCGGGAAGCGCGATAATCGCATCTAATCCTTCAGCCATTCCAAGAATACGGCTGTGATTTAACGTAAGTCTATCAATGAAAGCTTCGTTTCTACCGTTTTCTTTTGCACGTATAACGTCTTTTTTGTTTGCAGAGATAATTTCTTCTTCTCTCTCAAGAAGTAAGGCTTTCGTACGAGTTAGTATAGCGTTTTTAACTTCGCTTGTAACTCCCGCAAACTTATTAGCCGTTTCTTTAGCTTTTCTGCAAATTTCCGTTACCACTGTATTAGTCCTCGTCCTCTATTTCAGGAAGAATTGCGTTATGATAAACGTTTTGAACGTCATCGTTTTCTTCTAGTAAAGAAATAAGTTTTTCAACGGTTGCAACGTGTTCGCCGGGGTCTACTTCGCTATCCGGTATCATGTCAACTTCTGCTGAAAGAACTACCACTCCTGCTTCACGGAATTTGTCTGCTATTGCATACATATCGTTAGGAGCCGTTGTGATTTCGTAAACGCCTTCTTCTTCAGAATTAATGTCTTCTGCGCCTGCGTCAAGAACAAGCATCATCATATCGTCTTCTTCTAGTTGTCTTTCAGTTATAATGATACCTTTCTTTTTGAACATAAACGATACGCAACCGGTTTGTCCTAGTGCACCACCGTACTTATCGAAAAGGTGTCTAACTTCGCCAGCAGTTCTGTTACGATTATCGGTAAGAGTTTCTACGATAACTGCAACACCAGCTGCGCCGTATCCTTCATAAGTCATTTCTTCGTAGTTAACCGCACCTAGTTCACCGCTTGCCTTCTTGATTGAACGTTGAATATTGTCGTTAGGCATATTGTTTTGTTTTGCCTTTGCAATAACGTCACGAAGTCTTGAGTTACTATTTGGGTCTGGACCGCCAGCTTTAACCGCAACAGCGATTTCCCTACCAATTTTCGTGAAGATGCTACCTCTAGCAGCATCAGCCTTGCCTTTTTTGTTCTTTATGTTGGCCCATTTGCTATGTCCTGACATAAATCCTCCTATGTGCGCGCTTTGCGCTAAATATTTTTGTTGTTAATTAGGGCAGAAAGTGCAATACTAGCACTTACGCCTGCATTTAAGCTCTCCATATTTCTGCCGGGCATAGGTATGGAAAGCACCTTCGTTGCAATACTCGCGATTTCATCACTAATACCGTGAGCTTCATTGCCGACAACGATTGCAGACTTATTTGAAATTCTATGTTCATAGACGTTCTCACCCATCATATCAAGTGTGAGAACGTCATAGCCGTAGAGTAGCTCTTTAACTTCAGCCCTAGTACAATTAATTACGTTGACGTGGAAAATTCCACCCATGGTAGAACGTACGACTTTAGGCGAAAAAACGTCTGCACTTTCAACACAAACTACGTCTTTTACACCCATAGCTGTAGCAGTCCTTATAATCGTACCAATGTTTCCGGAATCGGTAACCCCGTCAAGAACCATAACGACGTTCCCCGAAATTGCTTCAGCACTAGGAATATCGCATAAGGCTAATATTCCCGAAGGCGTTACGGTATCACATATAGAATCAAAAATGCTATCTTTTACGACGGTGATCTCGCCCCCCTTACTCTCGGCTATTTCTAAAAACTTATCCAACTCGCTCTCTTTTATAAAAAATTCGCGCGCGTAAGAAATAGGCATATCTTTTACGATATTGCCTCCTTCTACGACAAATAAGCGATTGTTTAATCTCGCTTTTTTGTTGCTCAAGCTACGAATTAGCTTGATTTGTGAATTTTGAGTTGAGCTAATTGTCTTCACTAATATTATTATTAGAGCCCCCGATTTACGAAGGCTCTAAGTTTTTCTCTCAAATTACTTTGCAAGTGCTGCTTTAGCTTGTTCACAAAGAGCTGTGAATGCTGCTGCATCGTTTACAGCAAGGTCAGCAAGAACTTTACGGTTTAGGTCGATTCCTGCTACTTTTAGACCATGCATTAGGCGTGAGTAAGAAATATCATTCATTCTAGCTGCTGCGTTGATACGTGCAATCCATAGTTGACGGAAATCTCTCTTCTTAAGTCTTCTGCCAACGTATGCATATTGCATAGATTTCATGACAGCTTGTCTAGCTACTCTATAAAGTTTACTTTTTGCTCCAAAGTAACCTTTGGCGCGTTGCATTATTTTTCTACGCTTTTTAACTGCGTTAACTGCTCTTTTAATTCTCATGGCTGTATCTCCTTAATTACTTTTGGCCGTAAATCATTGTTGCGACTGTCTTTTCTTGTGTCTTATCTACGTAACCACCTTGACGAAGATGTCTGGTACGTTTTGTGGGCTTCTTGTTAAGAATGTGGTTCTTATTTTGTTTAGCTCTTTTAATAAGACCGTTTGCTGTAAATCTGAAACGCTTTTTTGAAGCGCTATGCGTTTTCATTTTAGGCATTGTATTTATCTCCTTATGCGTTGTTTTTCTTGTTTATAGGTGCGACTACCATAGTAATCGAACGTCCTTCTTGTAAAGGTTTCTTTTCGATAACGGCAACTTCTTTGATTAGTTCGAAGAAACTTTCCATAACGCCAACGCTAATCTCTGGGTGAGCTTGTTGACGACCTTTCATTCTGATTGAAAGGCGAACCTTATTACCGTCACCTATGAACTCACAAACCTTTTTGGCTTTTGTTTTCATATCGCCGATATCAATCGTTGCGGAAAGCCATATATCTTTAAGTTCAATTTGACTTTGTTTTTTCTTGTCTTCTTTCTCCCTTTTAATTTGGTCGAAACGGTATTTGCGATAATCCATTATCTTGCAAACTGCGGGGACTGCTTGTGGGGAAATCATAACCAAGTCAAGATTCCTTCCGTCAGCTATTTGCATAGCTTTTGCAGTTGGCATAACTCCCATCATTGTTCCGTTTTCGTCAATTAGTCTGACTTCTTTCTCTCGGATATCCGAGTTAATCATCAATTCTTTAAAAATTGTTTTGCCCTCCTTTAGACAAAAAAAATGTGTTCTGAAGCTCAAAACACATCTCACACTAAACCATAACTATCGCTATGGATTTTTACGTTGTGGTAACCTACTGCCATTGCACTCGGTGAGAATATGCTTCTACTTCGCTAATATATTATATGATTATGAAACTTAAGTCAAGCAAAATACGCACAAATTGCATATTTTTTAATATTTAATATTATATCCTTATTAATAAGGGCGCTCTCAAGAGCGCCCTTTTATTTTACCAAATAGCTTTTGTCTTAACGTCGTTATTTATCCTTGCTAAAAATTCTTCAAAAGTCATCGCACCTAAGTCGCCTTCCTTTCTAGAACGTACGGAAATTACGCCGTTTTCTTTATCCTTATCACCGATAATAACCATATATGGGATTTTATCGAGTTGTGCTTCGCGGATTTTGTAACCAAGTTTTTCATTTCTAACGTCGTAATCAGCTCTAATGCCCGCATCATAAAGTTTTTCTTTAATTGCTTTTGCATCTGCGCTCGTTCTATCCGTTAAGCTCAATACGCGGACTTGTTCGGGGGCTAGCCATACAGGGAAAGCTCCTGCATATTTTTCGATAAGCAACGCCATTGTTCTTTCATAGCAACCCATAGAAGTTCTATGAATAATATAAGGATTAACTCTTTCACCATTTTCATCAACGTAGGTCATATCGAACTTTTCAGCTAGGAACATATCAACTTGTATTGTGATAAGCGTATCTTCTTTGCCATAAACGTTTTTGATTTGAATATCAAGTTTGGGTCCATAGAAAGCTGCTTCATCAACACCAATGCTATATTTAACGTTTAGGTGGTCTAGAATTCTCTTCATTTCACCTTGTGCACGTTCCCACTTTTCAGGGTCATTGATATATTTATCAGTATTGTTTGGGTCCCAAACTGAGAAACGGTAAGTTACGTCTTCATCCAATCCAAAGGACTTCAACATATACATAGCTAAATCCAGACAGCCTTTGAATTCCTCTTCTAGTTGGTCGGGTGTGCACATTAAGTGTCCTTCTGAAATAGTAAATTGTCTTACTCTTATAAGGCCGTGCATTTCGCCACTAGACTCATTACGGAAAAGCGTAGACGTTTCGCCATAACGAATAGGCAAATCTCTATATGACTTAAGACCGTTTTTATAAATCATATATTGGAATGGGCAAGTCATAGGACGAAGTGCAAAGCATTCTTTTGCTTCTGGGTCGCCTAGAACGAACATACCGTCTAGATAGTGGTCCCAGTGTCCTGATAGTTGATACAATTCTCTCTTTGCCATATAAGGAGTTTTTGTGCGAACGTATCCCCTTCTCTCTTCTTCGTCTTCGACAAATCTAGACATAATTTGGAAGAGTTTAGCACCTTTGGGCATAAGCAAAGGTAGGCCTTGTCCAATATATTCATCCGTCATGAAAAAGCCCATTTCTCTACCTAGTTTGTTATGGTCGCGAAGTTTAGCTTCTTCTTGTTGTTTGATATATTCTTCAAGTGCATCTTTTTTCGGGAAGCACGTTCCGTAGACACGCGTGAGCATCTTATTGTGCTCGTCGCCACGCCAATACGCACCTGTAATAGCAGTCAACTTGAAAGCTTTAAGATATCCGGTTGAAGGAATATGCGGTCCTGCGCATAAATCAACGAAATCGCCTTGTCTATACATAGAAATTGTAGCGTCTTCGGGAAGGTCGTTTATTAATTCAACCTTGTAAATTTCGTCGTTTGCAGTAAAGAACGCAAGAGCTTCATCTCTTGAAACTTCTTCACGAATAACGGGAATATTTTCTTTAATAATTTTTTTCATTTCTGCTTCAATAGCAGGAATTGCATCAAAATTGATGGGTGTTTTAAACTCGAAATCGTAATAGAAGCCATTATCTATTGCCGGTCCGATAGCAACTCTAACAGTTGGGTAAATTCTTCTAACAGCTTGTGCTAAAACGTGTGAACAAGTATGACGGTATGCTTTTTTGCCGTCTTCTGTATCAAACGTCAAAAGTTCAACTTCGCTATCTTCGTTGATAGGCGTGTACATACCAACGACTTCGCCGTTAACACGTGCAACTAGTGATGCACGGAAAAGTCCGTCAGAAATTGAACGGGCTATATCTGCAGGTGTGGAACCGATGGGAAATTCTTTTTTCTCATCTCTCAAAGTAATAATCATATATGTCTAACTCCGTAAAGTAAATTATTTGTGATAAATTTAGTTATTCGCTGCGTCTATAACGCCATTAAGTGCCGTATAATCGGAACTATCTCCTACTTCAACTCCAAATTCGTTCTTGGTGCTTTCGTTGTTAAAATTGCCAGAATTTGCATCTATAACAGCTCTAGAAGCTCCCGATAAATATTTAACGTCCGTAGCATCAACAACTTTTAATTTGAAATAAACGTGATATTGGTCTTTACCTTCTTCTACGTCATTGTGTTCTTTTTTACAAGTTCTTTCGCCGTCAAGGAAAGTAACGTCGTAACCGTGCGCATTAAGCCATTCGCTAATGTTTGCACCTTCGTCTACGTCAATAACTTCAAAGCCATCGACAACGCTACCAATAATCGGTTGATAAGCCTTAAATTCAGATACTAGTTTACCTAACGTACTGCGACCTCTAACTTCACCGACTATTCCACCGTTCATTGTAAATATGGTATGCTTTAGTTCTCCGTATTGAAGGTCAAGCATTGCATCTACAATCGAATAATTATTGTTTGATGGATTAGTAAAAATAAGTTCGCCTTTTGCAGTAGCATTGTCTATTTTTGAATTATTACATATTCCAACAACGCCACCAGTAAAGCAACTAGTTTCATTATCGATTTTTACTTCATTTACTATTGCGCTAACTTTATCAATGCTAGAATTATTTTCTAGATATCCAACTGCGCCACCAACTGAAAAAGCCTTGCCAGCATTACTTCTAACGTGATTCATTTTTATTGTGTCATAGCTGGTTTTTGATGCCAAAACTTCGGTGTTGTCAGCAAGTCCTACGAGTCCGCCTGTTACAGCACGAGCGCTTGCTGAAACGCTGATTTCCTCAGCATTACTATTGACGTTTGCTTTTTCTAGCTTCGTATTATAGAGAACTGCGCCTATACCGCCAACAAAACTCGAAACGCCTTCAACCTTTATGCCACCAGTGTAGTTTGCTTTTGTGATTTCATTACGAGCGTATCCTTTATGAACGATATCAATAGAACGAACGTATCCTGCAACGCCACCTGCGTATACGCTAGTTAAGCGACAAATATTACTGCCACCGCCCCATATCTTTGAAGAAACGTTACAATCTACGTTGACGTTATTGAGTTTAACTTTACCAACTGCATAACCGAGCAAACCACCTGCATAAAGATTCATTACATTATCAATAGCAATTGGTTCTATTTCTCCGTCTGAATCCTTTACTCTTTCTCTAGCATCCGGCATTTGCGATTTAATGTTACCATATACGTTAACGTTTTCTACATTCGTGTTTCCGTAAGCATATGCAATTAAGCCACCTGCATAAATTAAGTCAGCTTGGTTTTGCATATCAATTACAACGTTTACATTGAGATTTTTAACCGTTGCACCGTGGGTATAGCCGAACAAACCGTAATACTTTTTGCCGTCCCAGTTTTCTAAATAATCGGTAATTTCTTCATCTTCTATGCTATAAGTAATGGTTTTTCCGTTACCATCAAATATACCTCTAAAAGATTGCTCTTCACTATTACCAATTGGTGTCCAGTTCCCTTCGATAACAATATCATTCGTAAGTTTAAACGTTGCTTGGTCATAGTCCGCGCCTAACTTGTTATTTACGTCTTTTAGCGCGTTAGCGTCGCCAATTTCGATTACAATAGCACCTTTATGCGTATCCTTGTCATCGTTACATGCAACGAGTCCGGTTACGCATAAGCTAACTATCAATATGGCAACTAAAATTACACTTAATTTTTTCATTCTATTTCCTTATAAATTAGTCGTGAATAAATTGTTTTTCGATGAAGGCTAGCATATCTGCATAAACCTCTGCCCTGTTTGTTTCATTAAGTATTTCGTGTCTAGCACCTTCATAAATCTTAATTTCAGTACCGTCGATACCTAATTGGGTGTAGAAGTTGTATAGTTTGTTAGCAAGAACAGCTTTGTTTGAAACAGGGTCATCGCTACCTACCGCAATAAAAATAGGAATGTCTTTTCTGATGTTCTTTGCATCTTCATCATACATTGACATAATTGCATCGAAGAAGCTAGCATAGAAACCAATTGAAAGCGGATATCCACAGTATTCGTCTGCTTCGTATTTAGCAACTTGCTCTTTATCTCTAGACAACCATGCAAATTGTTGTCCTTGTTCTTCGAAGGGCTTGTTGTATGCACCAAAGCTCATTTTGTCAATCAAGTAACCCGTCTTATATGCGCCACATAAAACTTTTTGAATATTAGCAATAACTCTACCAATACCAACTAGCGGGCCTCTCATATATGCTGTTCCTGATAAAACGCAAGCACGAACTTTATCGCTGTATAGCTCTAAAAATCTTTGTGATAAGAAGCTACCGTAGCTATGACCTAATAGCACTACGTCAACACCGTAAGTTGCCTTTGTGTATTCAACAACAGTCTTAATATCTTCTACCGTTTGATTGAAAGAATCTCCGTCTACTACGCCCTTCGCTCCTGCATTGTTATATTTATGTCCTCTATGGTCTTCTGCAAGAACAACATATCCTTCTTTGTTGAGGAATTTAGCGAAATCGTCGTAACGCTCCGTATGTTCACTCATACCGTGGCTAATTACAACACCACCTAATTTGTTTTCAACTTCATCCCATACGCTTACGTGCATTATTTTGCCATCAAATGTATCAAGGTTGATAGATTTCATAGTTACTTCCTCCAAAATTTCTTTTTAATTTAGCTATATAAGCGCGCACTCGAGCGCCCATACGGGCCTGCACGATTATACATATAGTATATATTAACACCTTTTGCTACATAATTCAAGAGAATAATTAATAAAATATAGGTAACAAAGGAACATTTTTATGACAACGATTGCTTTAACTGGCGGGGGAACCGCAGGACACGTAATGCCCAGTATCGCACTATTAAGCGAACTTTACAAATACTCAGACAGAATTATCTTTATTGGAGGGAACGGCATTGAAGAGCAAATAGCTCGCGAATACGAACTTCCTTTCTATTCTACTAAAGTGGTGAAATTCGATAGAACACACTTTATGAACAACTTCAAAATACCCTTCGTTCTGAGATCTGCCATAAACGAAGCTAAAGATATACTAAAAAGTGAAAAAGTAGATGCAGTTTTTGCTAAAGGTGGTTATTGCTCAATCCCGGCTTCGCTTGCTGCACACGCACTAGGCGTTCCGCTAATTATTCACGAAAGCGATTATACTATGGGACTAGCTAACAAAATGCTATCACGTTATGCTTGTAGGGTTTTAACGGCGTTCCCCGAGACGTATGGTGGTGAATACGTTGGGGCTCCCATTCGCGATGAAATATTCAAAGGTGACGCAAACAGAGCGCGTGAAAAATATCACCTGTCCCCATACAAAAAAACTCTACTCGTATTCGGTGGCAGTCAAGGAGCGCTAGCAATAAACGACCTAATATTTCCAATTCTTAATAGCTTAACCAAAACCATGAACGTAGTTCACGTAGTGGGCAAAAACGAAAAACGAAAAATCATTAGTGAAAATTATGTACCAATCTCATACGCCAATGATATTGCAGACTTGTATGCAGTTAGCGACGTTATCGTTATGCGAGCAGGCGCTAGTAGCCTTGCCGAAACCTGCGCACTTGGTAAACGCGTTATCGCAATTCCACTACCCAAAGGCACTAGTAGAGGCGACCAAGTATTGAATGCTGAGAGTTATGCAAAACATAGCGCCATAGAAATAATTAAGCAAGAAGAAGCTACTCCCACAATGCTATTTGAACGCATAGAAAAGCTATTATTATTCCCCGAAAAAGGCATAAATAGAATTTCTACGAATGCGAGAATTGCGGAAATTATCGCTGAAGAAATAGCGAAAAAACGCCGATTTTGACTTATTTTGAATAATTTAACACAAAGGTTACCATCTCATTTATAATGAGTTCGAGGTGACTATATGAAGAAAAATTCTGCCCCTAAAAAACTAGCTACAATACTACTAATAACTATAGCAGTTCTTGCAATCGTGGCGGGAAACGGAAGCTTGAAAGAAGCTCTGTCCAACTCTAATTCCACACCACTTCCACCAACTTCAGCAGAAGAAGAAACGCCAATCGAAGACGCCCCTATCGTCGATTTCGTAGAAGGAGCATTGCCACTCCTACCTTCTTCACACGAAAGGTTTAAATTCATTCAAACTATAACGTCCGATAGCGAAGTTAAACTCGAAAAAAGCATCTATACGAACGACAGCGTATATGTGATTTTTTCACATTCTACTAGCCACGGTACCTTTGCCGTAAAAGCGCCCACCACTACAGTCATTAAGCTCGATTACGACGGCACGATTGAAGCGTTTATACATCTAGAACATACGGGATTTATCGCTGGACAAATCACCACTAACGGTTTGGTTGTAACTCTATGTGATAAGCAAGTCACCTATCTCTACACTATATCAACAGACCTTAAAAATTCAATGCTAATCGAATTAAATCCTTGCAAAAAAGGCAAAATCTTCGCACTTAACGACGGCTTTTTATGGTTAGAAGAAGGTGTTAACAATACTATTTATTTCATAAAAAATAACACCGTTTTACATTCTTCCAACATAAGCTCCGGTGAAATTGTAGAAATATACGATTTCTATACGAATTTCACGTTTATAATAAATGGAATTAACGGATATTCCATACTCAAAATCGATAGGAATTTTGAGCTTTTATCATCTAAAACAATTCCTGAAAAGTCAGTGGTTTGTTTGCAACCATTCGTTGAAAATAACGAACAAAATTTTCTTGTCGCCGAGCTAATTAACTCGCAAATTTTGCTGACTAAATATGACAAAACCTGGGAAGCGTACGAAAGTATAAGCGTAGGTATCGCAAGTAGCGCAGAAGTTTTTATGAACAACAAAAGTATTTTCTTGTTACTACACGCATCTACCGATAGATTATACCTAGTAGACGGAAACTTTAATTATACGGCGTCCAACTCTGCGTTAATGAACGGTATTACTGAATTATACGACGTTTGTAGCGACACGAACGGTTTCACGGTATTCTATAAAGCCGACACTTTATCTACCTTCACAATAAAAAACGACGGTAGTTCTACCATCGTTAATCTTCAAATATCTCCGACAACAGCGTTCGGTTTTTCTCGCGATAACAGCCTTTTTATTGCTTATTCGGAGAATAACACCATAAACTTCATATGTGTTAAGTAAGCGAAATTTTATTGAGTTCAAATCTCTCAGCATAGGCTAATAACGCTTCTCTATATGGAGTGAAGTCCATTTGGTCAACGATTTCTCTCGCGCGCTTCATAAGCAGTAAACTCGGCGTGTTTCCACCACCACTTTGACTCTCGCCCATCCATTCGCCTGCACCACGAAGCTCGTAGTCTTTTTCCGCAATCTTAAGTCCGTCACGCTCTTGCGACAACGTTCTCAAACGGACAATCTCACTTTCCGCACGCGAAGTATATAAGAAACAATAAGCTTTGCTACCATCTCTACCTACTCTGCCCCTTAATTGATGTAACGTAGCAAGCCCAAACCTATCGGCATCAAATATGCACATAAGCGATGCGTTCGGCACGTCGATACCGACTTCTATTACCGTAGTAGAAATTAGCATTTGCACTCTATTTAACCTAAATTCTTCTAAAATCGCTGTTTTTTGCTCTGCCTTTAGCTTGCCGTGTAAAAATGCGATATTGATTCGCTTGCCGTATCTAGCGTTGATTTTTTTATACAACGCGTCTACTGCGTAACCTTCTTCAAGTCCTTCTGCATCGTAAATTTTAGGTGCAACGATATAAGCTTGTCTACCTTTTTCACATTCTCCTACAACGTAGTCTAGCATTGCGATTCGTTTTTCCGGAGTAACGACTGATGTTTGTACGTTATCACTATCGTGTCTTTTTTCTAACGTCATAACGTCGATATCAGCGTACATAGTCAATCGCAAACTACGTGGTATAGGCGTTGCCGATAGTGTTAAAATATCAACGGCGTTACCCTTATCAATTAGTTTCGTTCTTTGTGCGACGCCAAATCTATGTTGCTCGTCGATAACAACGTACGATAAGTCTGCAAATTGAACGTTGTTAGAAATAACGGCATGTGTGCCTACCACGACGTCTATTTCGTGAGTTGCTATTTGCGTGAGTATCTTTCTTTTCTCACTAGCCGGCATACTACCGGTAACAAGCGCAACTTTTACGCCTAGTGGGGATAAAATATCTTTAAAAGTGAAATAATGTTGCGTTGCAAGTATTTCCGTGGGCGCCATTATGGCACATTGATGTCCACACGTGACAGCGTAATACGAAGACAAAACGGCAACTATAGTCTTACCACTACCAACGTCGCCTACGAGCATAGCGTTCATAGGTTTGGGTGAATTGAAAGTTTCAATAATAGCATTGACCGACTGCTTCTGCGTATCAGTGAGCCGATAAGGTAAAGTGTTGACGACGTTCTGAACTACGTTCGGCTCCCCTTGATAAAAAATGCTTCTCTTACCTTCTGCTTTAACCATTCTGAACGATGCAAGCGTCGTTACGGCTTCTTCTAACAACACTCTATCCCTTGCCAAATGAATATCACTCATTTGAATAGGATTATGCGCCTTGTTAAACGCCGTTGTTAAATCAAGACCTTCTAAATCATTAGGTATAATACTCTCGGCAACGTAATCGTTGAGCGCATCGTGTACCATAGAAATATAGGTTGCTTGTGGAATATAGCCTTTTGTGCGATAGACTGGTTTAATTCCTTTAAATTTGCTTTCTACGCCATCTTCAACGACTTCATAGACGGGATTTATTAGTTCGTAACCCTTTTCAATCTTAATTTTTCCATAAGCGCGTATTTTCACACCGACTTTTACGAACTTTGAAACGTATAAAGCATTATACCAAGTCAATTTGACCTTTTTACCACTATCCGTAACGCCATAGGCGCCAAAAACCGTTAAACGCCCACGTTTATGAGGTTTGGAAACATTCGATATTTCTAGCGAAAGTAAAACAAAAACCCCGTTTTCGGCATCGTCTAAATTAGAAACCGAATCGAGGTTGATATAGTCACAGGGAAGGCGTTGAAGTAAATCATCAACGCTGTATATCCCTAAAGCATTAAGTTTAAGTAAAGTCTTGGGCCCTACACCCTTAACTTTTATAAGTTCACGCATTACTCTACCGAAATGTAGTAGTAATAATGTTGTTGTCCACCTTCGTAAACAGCAACGTCAAAGAAAGGATAACTTGCCATTACAGAATCAGCAAGAACTTCAGCGCATTCTTGGGTAACGTCTTCGCCATAGTACAACGTAATAGCTGCGGTATTCTCGTCAATCATCTTTGCTATTGTCTTTTCAACTACGCTATCAATGCTATCACCTTTAGCAACGATACCGTTAAACAAACCGATAATATCACCGCTATGCAACTCGAAACCGTCCATTTCCGTATCGCGAACGGCGTGAGTGATTTGTCCTGAACGAACGTTCTTAATAACTTCACGCATAACTTCTACGTTTTCTTCTTCACTAGCGTTAGGGTCGAAATTCATTGCTGCTGCTATGCCTTGTGGTATATTTTTTGTAGCTATAACTACCAAATGAGCTTCCGTAAGCTCTTTTGCCTGCTCTGCTGCCAAAACTATATTACCATTATTAGGTAGAATATAAACGGTTTCTGCACCAACGCTGTTTACGGCTTCAACAATGTCTTCAACGCTAGGATTCATTGTTTGACCACCTTCAACAACAACGTCGACTTGTAAGTCTTTGAATACGTCTTTTATGCCTTCGCCGTTACATATAGCAACCATACCTACGGGCTTTTTAACCTTCTTTTCCTTTGCTCTCATAATGTCGCGATGTTGCTCAAGCATATTCTCAATTTTGGGATTCTTGAGCTCGCCTAATAAGAGCGCGTAGCCTAGCGCCTTATCCGGATGGTTTGTATGTACGTGGACTTTTACCATATCAAGGTCGCCCACAACGATTAAACTATCGCCAATTTTATCAAGTTTGTCGCGAAGTTTATCAATATCGGATATCGTAGTCTTGGGGAATAAGTTTATGATAAAGAATTCCGTGCAATATGCGAATTTAATATCTTCCAAACTCTCAAATTCTAGTGGTGCATCAACGATTTCTGCCGAAATATCATCGTTTTCGCTAGAAATTGGCTCCATTTCGACTCCAGCAAGCACGTTATACATACCTGTGATAATCGTCAATAAGCCACGACCACCTGCATCTACTACGCCAGCTTTTTTAAGAATAGGTAGCATATCTGGTGTTGTTGCAAGAATTTCTTCACCTTTTTTTAGTATTGCTGCTAAAAAATCTACAAAATTGCTCTTTTTATTAGCAATTTTGAGAGCATAGTCGCTCATTAAACGGATAACCGTTAAAATTGTACCTTCTTTGGGTGACGACACAACGTCATAAGCGGTAATTGAACCGTTTTTAAGTGCGCGTGCAAAAGATTTGGTAGAAAGTTCTCCGCTTTCTGCCAAGATTTTGCTCATTCCTTTGAAAATTAGTGATAATATTACGCCACTATTGCCTCTAGCGCCAGTTAATGCGCCGTGGGCGAGTGCGGTACAAAGCGCTCCAACGTCATCATCTTTGACTGCGTCAACTGCCTTAACGGCAGAAACCATCGTAAAGCTCATATTCGTACCCGTATCGCCATCTGGGACGGGAAATACGTTCAAGCTGTTTATATATTCTTTGTTGATTTCTAGGTTGACGAGTCCACCACGGAAGATGTCACGAACATTTTGGGGTGTTAAACTCGTAATCATTTATTTTCTTCAGTCTAAAGACTGCCTTATATCATTTTTATAATTTTATGCCCACAACGTGGACGGCAACACTCTTAACGCGCATTCCTGTAAGATGCTCTACGTTGTACGTTACAGAAGACTTAAGGTTCTCTACAACGGCTTCTTTACTAATTCCATCTTTAAGAATAACGTACAAATCAACGAATACCCTATTATCCATTGTAATGATTTTTACGCCTTTATTGAGCGGAATACGGTTGAAAAGCATCAATAAGCTATCAGATAAACGTCTTGAGGCAAGGGCAACAACTCCATAGCAATCTAAAGCAACCCTGCTAACTATAACCGAAACAGCGTCGTCACTTATTGTTATATTGCCATAAACGTTAGATGTATTAAGTGCCATAATTACCTTCAATTATATCTTCACAAGATATATAATATATTAAAATTAAAGAAATTGCAAGTATTTAGAAAAATTAGTTAAAAACTGTTGCATATTTAAATCAAAAAATGTATAATACAAAGGCACGAAAAACCCAAGGAGGTCATCAAGATGTCTAAAGTATGCAGTATTTGCGGTAAAGGTCCTATGAGTGGTAACAAAGTTAGCCACAGTAATATTAAAACTAGAAGAAGTTGGGGCGCTAACGTACAAAAAGTAGATATCGTTGTTAATGGCAAAGTTAAGAACGCATATGTTTGCACCCGTTGCCTTCGCACGATGAAAAAACAAGACGCATAAGAATTAACAGTCAAGAGTACTAGTTAATTTGGTCAGCATCTCGCACGCGAGGTGCTTTTATTTTTTATTTAATCCCCTATTATTTTGTAGCTATAGCTACGCTTTAACTGCATTTATAATAAAAAAGCCGAAATCTTATACAAGATTTCGGCTTATAAAAATTAATAAACGTATTTTTATTTAAGATTATTCTTTTCTACCGCCATAATTTTATCAACGCGCGTTGCATGTCTTCCACCTGCAAATTCAGTGGTTAAGAATTTTTTAGTCATATTGTAAGCGTCTTCTTCCGTATTGATTCTACCACCCATCGCTATAACGTTGGCATTATTATGTTCAGCTGCCATTTGTGCGCAGAATTCGTTAGTTATGTGAGCGCAACGGATTCCTCTAACTTTATTAGCGACGATAGAAATTCCTATTCCCGTTCCACATAGAACGATACCTTTGTCAGCATTTCCACTTGCAACTGCAACAGCTACCTTTTCGCCATAATCAGGGTAATCTACCGATTGATTATCGTAGGTGCCTAAATCTTCGTATTCGTGTCCAAGCTCAACTACTGCTTTTATTACTGCGTTCTTAAGAACTATACCACCGTGGTCACATCCTATTGCTATTTTCATACTTATCTCCTGTTTATATTGTTATTCCGCCGGTTGATTTTTTCAGACGGTTATCTATTGCAAAATATCCTCTAATACCATTAAAGCTCTCTACAATTATGTATGAGTATTTTTTTTCTGCTCTTCTCAACGCGCCGAATATCGCGCTCATACATTCTTCCGGACTCTCACCTAGGGAAACTACGTTTCTGTTGCCACAACGCGATATGAAACTGTCCCTTCCTATTATAACTGCATTATCTTGGTTATCGTATTCGTTGCGCGCGCTTTCTGGCGAGCCTGCCGATACGCACGGACAAACGGGCGCATAGTGCTTGTATTTCATTCCTGGGGCTTCTGCCACAACGACCTTGCCTTTATGGTCAACTACCTTTTCTAAATATTTAGAAAGCATTTCTATTGTAACTGCACCCGGTCTTAATACAGTTGGCGTTTCCGTACAAAGCGTAAGCACGGTACTTTCAATGCCAACGTCGGAACTTCCTCCATCTAGAATGAGCGGGATTTTTCCGTTCATATCGTCGTATACAAAACTAGCTTCTGTTGGGCTAATCCTACCACTTGAATTAGCTGACGGTGCTGCTATCGGGCAATTTGCGCGTTTAATTAGCTCTCTAGCCATTTCGTGCATAGGTATTCTAACGCCTACGGTTTGTAATCCACCAGTTGTGGTTAGTGGTAAGTCTGGGCGTTTCTTTAGCACTATAGTGAGTGGCCCCGGTGAAAACGCATCGAATAATTCATACGCTACTTCTGGAACGTCTACAGCGACTCTTTCTACGTCGTTTACGTCGGCGATATGAACTATTAAGGGATTGTCTTGCGGTCTACCTTTTGCAATAAATATGCTTTTTACGGCGTCCTCATTGAAGGCGTCTGCACCCAATCCATAGACGGTTTCCGTAGGAAAGGCAACTAGTCCTCCATTCCTAATTATTTCTCCCGCTTTATCTAATAATTCTTCTTTGCCGATTATTGTTTCCATATTAACCTAAAGTATATATAATGCTTCTACCATTTTCTACGGTAGCTACAGTCGTTTTGATATATTTACCGTCTTCGAAGAAGCTGTCAACTACGGATATACTATCGCATCTAGCTGTTATGAGTTGAGTGCCGTCGTTAGCATATAAACCGTAGGCACCGTTTTCTTTTGTGACGTATACGCCGTTATGCGCTGAAAATACGTTATAAATACGAGTTACGTTGCCAACTTTATCCGCTCTATAGTATTCAAAAGAATAGGTATTGTCTGCGTTGGTTACAGTTTTACTGCATAGTGCATAGTTACCGAAGTACGGTGTAATTGAGTAATATTCAGGAGGAAGAATTTGAACGCCTGTATCTAAATCATAAGCGCTCATCATCATCGCGCCACCCATCGTATCAAGATTCATTTCTAGGGTGAGCATAACTCCGTTATGGATAAGCACGTTATCGTACGCGCATCTAGTGGTCATTTCTTTAAGCGAATGTCTAACGCCGTCGTTATAGCTATGATATGCGACTTCACGAAGTGGTAAACTAAAGTTAGGGTCGATATTTTGTATACCATAACCGTCAACGTAAACTATCGGCATAACGACGTTTTCTATAAGTATGGGGTTAGCGTTAGCATCGTAAACACGGAAAGTCGTATCCCAATTTATAGCGTTTTCGCTTGTATAGCGATAGTAATAGCTATAAACTATGGAATATCCGTCTTTTATAATTTCGCTTGTAGGAACAACGGGCGTAAAGTAAACGGCTTGTCTTTTATCTTCATCGTCAACGTTAACGTAGGTCGAGTTATTCTTTGCGTTAGAAACGTCCGCTAAACCTTTCATTAAGTCGGAAGAATATTTATTAGCTACCATTACGACTCTATCGTCAGACGGATAGCTAGTTTTTGCATTTACGCTATATCTTACGGTTCTAACACATAAGTAGTAATACTTTTCGCTTTCGTCCTTTGCAGATTCGTTTTCTTCCATAATTTCTGCGCCGTCAAATTGCTCGGTAGACGCGTATATGCTACTTGTAATAAACCAACCGTTTCCTAAATAATAATTATCGACTTGTAATTTGTTAAGTTCCCAGCCTTCGCTCAAATCAAACGAAGAATGGAAGCCTTGAATTGTCAAGTACCCTTCACTATCAATATCGTTGATATTGTAATAACGTGTAATTTCGCCAGAAGTTACTGCAAGATAACCTTCTCCGTAAGTAAATAACGATGAATTATCTACGAACTTTATCTTTGCGACTTCCATTAACCCGTTAGTGCTAACGTAATCGTAAATGGTTGCATAACTATATTCCGTAGATTCCGTTTGTATAGAGCCTTTTACAATGACGTATCTATCATCTAAAAATTGATATTGAGTAATGAGTGGTGCGCGTTCGTAAGAAAAGCCGTCACGCCAACGATTTGAACCACGATAACGTATAACACCGATTTTTTCAACTGCTCTATTCGTACCCGGCGCGATAAAAGAGCACGTAACTATTGCATAGTCGCCTCTAATTTCTACAACAGAAACGAATTCGGGGTTTACGTATACTTCTGAAGAAGAACATAAACCATATCTTTTTAGCTTGGTTTCTGTTTCGCTATTGTCGGGTTTTACGGTTATGGTTTGTTCGGTAACGTATACGTTATTCGAGCTGTCGTAAGAAGATACGTACACGTTCTCGGGAAGAACTAAAGATTGTTTTGCAACGGTGTAAGCGCTTGTGGAAGAATAATTATTAAAATACTGCGTGAATTCTTCTTTATCATTGTTACACGCAGGAAGAACTATCATAACTGATAGTATTGCTATTAAAATTAAGATTACAAGCGTCTTTTTCATATAATTTAATTATACCCCATTAAGAGTGTATAGTCAAACCAAAAGTAAATAATAAATCTCTCTAACCCTTAATAAACTCTACTATGAGATTATATATTAAAATGTTAAGTCTGTCAACAGCGCTCTCAGTAGTGTTTTTTATGGCATATTTATCGGAATACTTCGCTGTGGTAAACGGAGAATTTTTTCTTAACTTGAACAAACCGATATTTTTACCTAAAAGCATCTTTTTTAATACTGCTTTACCACTAATCTACGTCGTATATATAATTTCAATCACAATAAGCGTTTACCACAAGGAAACGCGTAAAACTCTAGTTTTTTGGGTGTTAATTGCCATATTAAATATTACTTGGTGCGCAGTCTTTTTTAAATTTAAAATGCTGTATTTAGCACAAGAAATTATTATGCTTATACTTGCTATAATGGTTTATTTAGAATGTGTTTTTATAAGAAAAAATCTCAAACTAGCATTACTCATATTACCCATAACCATTTTCTACGTTTTTGCAGTAGTTTTAAGTTTTGGATTCATAGTAATTAACTAATTTGAGATGCATTTATGACTTATTATAGGATTTTAATGCATTTTGACGGGCATTTTTCCGCACATTTCTTGCAACCCGTACATTTGTCGTAATCAATCACTGCAATGTTGTTTTTAAGCGTTATAGCTCCTGCTTCACAGTTTCTCATACATAGTCCACAAGCAATACAACCGGCTTTACAGTATGCTCTTACGTCCTTACCTTTATCGCAAGAAGAGCATGCGACGTAAAGTTGAGCTTTTGCCGGAATTCTCTTTAATATCTTCTTGGGACAATGCGATATACATAAACCACATTGTACGCATTTCTCTTGATTAACTATCGATACGCCATCAACTAAATCTATCGCATCGTGTGGACATTCTTGCACACAGGTTCCGTTACCAATACAACCCATAGGACAAGCTTTACTACCACCTGCCAGAAGCTCAATGCTTGCACAACCACCGTAACCTTGGTAATCGTATTTATCCATACATACGTTTCCACCGTTACAAGCACAGACTACTATCGTTTCCTCTCCTAAATCGCCTGAGCCTAATATATTGACAATTTCTTCTTTTGCAGATTTTTTAGTAGCGTTACACGCAGTTAATTGCGCATCTCCTGCAACGAGAGCCTTGGCAAAAGCCTCGCATCCTGCATATCCACAAGCACCACAGTTTGCTCCAGCTAGGCGCTCACAAACAGCAGTAACCCTTTCATCTTCTTTCACTGCAAATTTAACGCTAAATACTGCAATTAGTATGGCAAAAACTATCGCTAGAACAGTCAATATTGCCACAGGATATATTATTTCCAAAGCTGTTTCAAGCCCGTTTGCACTCAACAACATATTGACCTCCTAGAATGATAATCCACTAAACGCTGAAAACGCCATCGCCATAAGCGAACTAATTATTAGCGTGATTGGGAACCCTTTGAAGCTTTCTGGGATATCTGCATTCGCCATTTTCTCCCTTATACCAGCTAGTATCAAAATTGCTAACGTAAAACCTATTCCACTAGCTGCACCGTTTATAAACGCATATAAGATATTAGCGTTGGCGAGTTCAGATACGTTCATAACAGCCACGCCAAGAACGGCACAGTTAGTCGTTATAAGTGGTAGATATACACCTAATGCGCTATATAGTGACGGAGAAAATCTCTTGATAACTATTTCTACTAACTGAATCAATCCTGCTATAACGAGAATAAACACAATAGTTTGTAGATACTCTACGTTAAGCTTAACGAGAAGCAAATTGAGAGCAAACGTAATAACGCTCGCTACCGACATAACGAAGATAACGGCAATACCCATACCGAGCGCAGTATCAGTCTTTTTACTTACGCCCAAAAACGGGCATATACCCAAAAAGCGTGAGAGCACGAAGTTATTGATAAAAATGGCGTTTATTATAATGAAAATAACGTACGGCATTATAGTGCACCTCCCTTCGGCTCTGGGATTTCCACTTCATCAACAGGATGTGGAACTTGCGCTTTTTTGCTAGCTATTTTCTTTTCTATAGCTTTGAAAACGACATTGTACGCTACCATTAAAAGCCCAAACACAAGGAATCCACCTGCAGGCAAAACGAATATCGTCATAGGTAGACCGGCTTCTACTAGCGCTGTAAATTCATAACCGAATAAGCAACCCGTTCCGAAAAACTCTCTGACTGCGCCTATAAGCGTTAGCGACATAGCAAAACCAAGTCCTATACCGCATCCGTCCAATACCGACGGGATAACGGGGTTAAGTGACGCAAAGCTCTCTGCTCTAGCAAGCAAAATACAGTTAACTACTATCAGCGACAAGAACAGTCCCAACGCCTCGTACAACGTAGGCAAGAATGCTCTCATAACCATTTCTACTACCGTAGAAAAAGTTGCAATAACGAGTATATATGCGGGAATTCTAACCTTTCTTGGAATAAAGTTACGAAGCAAAGAAATAATCGCGTTTGAGCAAATAAGCACGAAGGTCGTTGCAAGGCCCATCGACAATCCGTTTATCGCGCTCGTAGTAACTGCAAGCGTGGGGCAAGTACCCAACACCAAACGGAAAGTTGCGTTATTCTTGAAAATTCCATCAGTCAAGGGTTCTAGCATAGTGCCAACGTCTATTTTTCTTTTCTTTGACATATTCTACCCCCTATTTATTGCTAACGTAAGCTTTTACAGCAGCTCTTACGCCTAATTGAACGCCGTTCGTTGAATACGTTGCGCTTGTAACCTTGTTAGGCGTAAAGAATTCGCCTTGAGTTCCATTGTCCGTTACGTCGAACAAGTTTACCGAAAGGTCTTTGTATTGTGATAAATGTTTCTCTTTGAGAGCATTTTCTCCAAGCCCCGGGGTTTCCGAGTGAGAATAGCTCTCTACTTTTACAATTTTGTCGTCTTTGAGAACAACGACTATCGTTATTCCTTTTGCATTATAGCAAACGCCTGCTGATTTTTCGACGTGCACAACTGCAATATAAGCGTTATCCTTCGCTACGAATAAGTTTTCTAGCGTTGTTCCACTTAAATTTTTGTAACCGTCAACGTCAATGGTTTTTACTATTTCTTCTGAATAAATTTCCGCAATAGCGCTTTGAAGTTGCTTTTCTTCATCGACTTTTGTGAACATATTCACTACGCCGAGAAGTATTGCTGAACAAAATGCAATAACGGTAAGGCATATTATTATTCTTTTAGTTTCTTTCGAAATCTTATGAGGGACATTAGTTTTTTTCATACTTTATCCCCCTTTCTTTGTTTTTTGGGTTTTCTATAACCGAAAGGTTTTTCCTTACACATCTTATCAATAAGTGGAGCTAGGCAGTTCATTAAAAGTATCGCAATGCTTGCGCCTTCGTTAAATCCACCGAATCTTCTTATAAGCACGGTCATAAACCCTGCACCTATCGCGTAAACGATTACACCCCAACGCGTTACGGGGCTAGATGCGTAGTCGGTTAACATAAATACGCCTGCAAACAACACGCCTCCCGATAAAAGTGACGGAAGCACGTACAAATATCCGTTCTTGTAAAACGCTAACGTGAATAACGCTACGCTTATGAAATAGAAGGTAGGAATTTTCCAATTTATGATTTTGAACACTAGCAAATAAATTAGTGCGCAAATAATTGCGATGGCGCAAACCTCACCGATTGAGCCACTGATTTTACCTAAAAATAAATCTAAAAGATTTAAATCAAAGGAGCCTATTGCTGCAGTAGATTTAATTTCTGCGAGTGGTGTCGCTCCTGTAACGTGAGCATCTATACTGCCCTTAATAAATCCCGTTAAAAACTCCTTGCCACCTAACGAATAGTCGACAGGATTGACGAAAGTCGTCATTTGTTTGGTCCACGATAGCAATAAAAATACACGTGCCGTTGCAGCAGGATTGGCAAAATTCTTTCCTAATCCGCCAAAAAGCATTTTTACAATTATGATAGCAAAAATACTACCGACTATCGGTACGTAAATAGGCACCGTCGGGGGCATATTTAGTCCTAAAATCATTCCGGTTACCACTGCTGAACAGTCATTTATAGTATTAGGCTTTTTGGCGATAAGATTATATACGGTTTCTGCACCCACTGCCGACGCAACAGCAACTCCAACCACTAATAAACTGTACAAGCCGTATATGAAAAAGCCTGCCACAACACAAAATGACAATGCTATTACTACGTGTAGCATTATCTTTTTCGTAGTTAGCGTTGTGCCAACGTGGGGCGATGAAGATACGATTAATTTCTCACTCATCTTACACCTACTTTCTACCTTGTTCGCGAATCATCTTTTTCGCTAGTCTTTGCGATTGTACCAGCGGACGTTTTGCAGGGCAAACATATGCGCAACATCCACATTCAATACAACTCATAGGATAATATTGTTTAGCTTCTTCGACTTTTCCTTTCAATATCAGCGCGTCCGTCATCATAGGAAGCAGTCCTATCGGGCATGCGTGCGCGCACCTACCACAGTTTATACAAGTTGTAGGCTCAACTTTACGAATTTCATCTCTGTTAAGAAGTAGTAAAGCTGACGTACCCTTGGATACCACTGCACTCAAGTTAGCAAGCGAAACTCCCATCATAGGGCCACCAGAAACAGCTTTTACGTATCCCGGATTTTCGCCTAGATAGTTTATAACTTCTTGGAAAGGCACGCCGTTTCTAACGTGCAAATTGGCAGGCCTTTTAATTCCTTTACCGGATATAGTCATATAACGCGAAAACGAAGGTTTGCCAAGGTCTACAGCCTCATAAATAGCGTATGCTGTAGATATATTCAGTACGATATATCCTAAATCCGAAGGGAGTCCACCGTTAGGAACCTTTTCACGAGTCATAGCGTAAATAAGTTGCTTCTCTCCGCCTTGTGGATACTTCGTTTTTAGCGAATAAACCGTGACGTCGTCATATGCTTTAGAAGCTTCTGCCATATTCTTAATAGCTTCGGGCTTGTTTGCCTCTATTCCGATAAGTACACGCTCTGCACCTAAAGCCGTTTGTATATGCTTAATGCCTTTCATAACGTCATCAGCCATATCAACCATCATTCTATGGTCGGTCGTTATGTATGGCTCGCATTCAGAACCGTTGATTATAAGCGCTTTTATATCGTTACTCGCTTCGAGCTTAATGTGCGTTGGGAAGGTAGCACCACCCATACCTACTATGCCCGCATCGCGAACTCTTTTGATTATATCGGCTTTTTGTGGGTTAACTAGTGGGGGTAAAAATTCTTCTTCGTATAATCCGTCATTCTCAATTACAGCATGACAAACCCTTCTTCCTTGAGGGTTTTCACGCATAACGTAATTAATGAATTTGCCGGAAACAGAGCTGTGAATATTAGCTGAAACGTTGCCGTTCGCTTCCCCTATCTTCGTTCCAACCTTTACGTAATCACCAGGCTCTAATAAATTTATTGCAGGAGCGCCTATGTGTTGCGCCATGGGTATATAAACCTTTTCTCCGGTGGGCATCTCTTCAAATTTACAATTCTTTGATAGCGACTTCATTCCTCTCGGATGAATTCCGCGTTTGAACGTCAATTTCAATGAAACATCCTCCTTACGTACTATACTTATTTATTATAATACATAAAGTTAATATTGTAAATAGTGAATTTCCATTAAACACCGATTTTATATAAAAAAAGAGCTACTCATTCGAGTAGCTCTTAACTAGTTATTAATCGTTGAAGTCTTCGTTATTGATGTCCTTCTTACGCTTGTTACCAGCTGATTTTTGATTTGCTTTATTAATATTAACAGGAACTTTGTTTTCAACTTTAACTGTCTTCTTAACAAGTTTTCTCTTAACCTTTCTATAAGCAAATACGATTACAACTGCGAGTAGGCAAGCACCGATTACGATAGATGCTATCATCAACCATAGTTGTGGGTTAGTTCTTTCTTTATCATCTTCGCCGTCTTCGTCTTCTTCCTCTTCTGTTTCTTTTTCAGCTTCTTCTTGTAGTTCAAACTTGTGTTTGATGCTATTGTCAGCTGCGTTGAACGTTGCTTCGCCGTTTGCTCCTAGAGCTTCGATAGAAACGTTATCAACTAGCAAGATACCAGAGAAGAAATGTTTGGTTTCTACTGAATTCTCGTCGATACCATCGTTTGTACCTAGGTGGAATTCAATTCTATCAGACGTTCTGTCGGAATCGTCTTCGTTGTATACGTAGAAGGAATATTCTACCCAATTTGCACCTGAAATTTGGATTGTCGACCAGTTATCGTCGTCGTCACCATAGGTGTATCTAAATTCAGCCTTGTCACTACCACCAGTTAGAAGTTTAGCAAAGAAGCTAATCTTGTAGTATGATTTTGCCTTGAAGGTGTAGCTGTTGCTTTCGTAATATTGACCATTGTCGGTAATATTAGCCATCATTAGGAAGTTCTTACCACCGTTTTCTTGTGGTGCCAAGAAGTTATTGATTTGGTCTTCCGTTATACCGTTGATATTCTTCAAGTAGCCTTTTACTGCGCCTTCTAGCTTTGCTACGTTATATACACCATATAGAACGTCGGGAACAGTGCCGTCTTCTTCTTTAGGTTTAACGTATGAATCAGCGTCCGTTGCAGTACCATGTTCGTATGCGCTAGGCGTGTTACCTATAATATCATCATCGGTAGGTTCTTTATAGTTATCGAAAGAGTCGGTCGTATATTCAATTCTCTTGAATACGTACTTATTCGTGAAGTAGCTACCGGTATATTCAGCGTGGTCTTTCAAGGTGTAAGCATCTGCGCCTATTTGATATTCTTTGAGCATATCAGCTTCTTGAACGCCTTCTAAGTCTTCGTGACCGTATGCCATCTTATTGTATTCAGCTTCGTTAGCTAAAGTTAAGAAGGTAATGTCATCGAAGTAAACGGTACCTTTTGATAACCCGTGTGAAATTTCTAGTCCGTCAACTGATGTTGCTACGTCTTTTGCATACTTGTTACCTAGACCAAGTTCAAGTTTAAATGAACCTGAAGAAAGTTCTGTCTTAATGTAGAAACGATATTCTACCCATTCGCCATCTGTATCAATATTAACATAACCTACGAAATCGCCATCGTTATCTGTTTCGCCGGTGTAAACGTTTCTCTTAAGAACAGATGAAGCATTGTTGATTGTTACGTATGCTCTTGCACCAGCTTCCGTCTTAACCCATACTGAAATCATATAGTAGTTGTTAGCAGAAACTGACTTGGTGCTACTCATTGTGTAACCGTAATTAGTATAGAAGTTACTGGAGAGCATTAGTAGGTTGTCGCTTCTCGTGCTCTTGTATTCGCCGTTAGCAAGTGAACCGTAGAACGTATCGGGGTTGGATACGTATTTCTTATAATTAATGATACCGCCCTTGTAATCGAACATACCGGTTTCTGCAGTATACTTCTTATATGCGTCGCCAGTAGCTGAAGCTGCTGTTTTTGACGAGCTATTACCTGAAGTAAGTTGTTTTCCGTCAACTTCGCCGTAAGCGCGAACGTAATATACACCGTCGTAACGGAAAGTAATTGCAATCTTGCCTTCGTCAGCGTTAGCGTCGGCAAATCTATATGCGCTCTCGGTAGCATCTTCTGCTTGGTTATCCACTACGTAACCAATGCAAACGTTATCTTCCGTTTCATCGCTAGAAGCTGCAACGTCCTTATATCCGTTCATAAATACGTAGTATCTTGATGCGCCTGCTACGGCATCCCAAGACATCTTATTCGTTGTCGCTGTAAACGTTACGCTAGGAGTTTTTAGAGCGTGGGTTGCATCGTTCTTAGTCCAGCTAGCAGGAACTGCTGCACCTATGATTTCACCAGTGGTTTCATGGATAATTTCATTGTTATCGTAGTTTTCACTAGAAATATCTTGGAAATTACCATTAGAAACAGTATCAGAGCTAGAAACAGAGCTGGTTAGAGATACTTGTTTTACATATGTGCTTGAAGTTATGCCCTTATACTCATCGTAGTCAACGTTTTGCCAGGTTAGAGCCGTAACGTAAAGGTCGCCCTTGATGTGGCTAGCAGGTGTATAAATGTCACCTGAACCAAACGTTACTTTCAAATACGTCTTTTGATTTTCAGTAGCGGTACCTTTTATAACGAAAGAAATTTCTTGCCATTCGCCGTTAGTATTTAAGGTTGTAATGCTACTTACAGAACTATCCTTTTCTGCTGAGTATAGAGCAACTGTTGCGCCCATTCCATCGTCAACGCCAACGGTCTTAACCCATAGTGAGAAACGATAGAACTTGTTAACCATAACTTCCATGAATGAATCTGCTTCGTCGCTATTCTTGAAAGTTAAAGTAGATGCAGTATAGTCGTTGTGTTTAACTGCAACTATATCAAAAGGAGTTTCTGCTGATTTATATTCAACTTTGAATGTGCCAGGTGTGTTAGCGCCTTGTGCATAAGCACTCTTACCACCTTAACGCCTACGTTAATTAGAGTGTCAGACGTCTTTTCATCAGCCTTTTCGTAATCCCAATTATTGAGTTTAGCACCTGCATCGGATAGTTTTGTGAAATCTGCGGAAGAAACCGTGCCATTGTCGATTAGACCGAATTTTTCGAAGTCGCCTTCAACTAGTGGTGATAGTTTTTCGTAACTTGCTCCTGCTACGGGAGTGTCGCTTGCTTCGATAGTGATATCGTCAAATAAGCATCCACCGGGATAGAGCGTTGATGCGCCCCATTCGCCTTCACCATACCATAGTTCGAACTTCAAGAATCTTGAAGATAGGTCTGAACCTTGAACGTATAGGCTTAATTGTTGCCAATTTCCATAAGTACCGTCGGTCTTAACTTCTAGAGTGTTTTCGGTTTCGATAGAAGCACCTGACAAACGGAAGGTTGCGTAAACTTTGTTTTCAGCTGAAGTTTCGCCTTCTTGAACGCGATATTTTTGGTATTTTTCCCATTCTTCGCATTGTTCGTCGTACTTATCAGCATTAGCCTTTTCAGTATCAGTCTTTTCGCTCTCTGCTTTATCGTATCCTTCGGGTTTAACAGGTTCAGCCATATCTGGAACCCAAATGTAAGCCCATACTGAAATCTTGTAATATTTGTTAGCTTCGATACGTAGTTCTTCACTGGAAATATATCCTGCACCACTTATTGCATTATTGATGTGGTAGATTGATAATGCGCGAGTGTCGGTAAGCGTTGACATATCTCTTCCATCTAGATTGAACGCCATTTTGTTAGTGGTACCGTCTAGTGAATAGAAATCTTCATAATCGGGTGCTACGTATCCCTTATAAATCTTTGCATATTCGTCGGTTGCAACGTTAGCATCATCGAAGCTATAGAGCTTGCTCATATCGAAAATACCAATCGGGTCGGTATAGTTACTGCTCGTTGCAGCTGAACTTGAATATGCTGGGAACTCATCTTTGCTCTCTAGGTCTTCTTTACCTAAAATAAAGCTATAGTTTTTGGCAGCACCTGCTTTTGCTGAATAGTAAGCAGATGATGAAGAGTAACCAGTCAAGGTTGAAGAATATGCTGCATGTTGGGTAAAGCCTGCGTCAGCATAAATCAAGCTGATTGTTTTTTCTACGTTGCCTTCTGCATCTTTAACGTAATCGATACCGTTGCCGATAGCTTGGTCGATAGTTGCCTTCTTGGTAGCGTAGGTATTAGCATCAATCTTATCTAGAATGATATTATCAAAGAACGCCGTACCGTATGCTAGGTGTGGGTTCGCATTGGTAGAATTACCTATAGCTTGTGGGCCGTGTCCTAACCATAGTTGAACGTTGAACGTACGAACTTCGTAATCGTTAGCTTCAATATAGAAAGTGTAGGTATCCCAAGTCTTGTTGGTGTTGATAGATAGGAATTCTGAATGAACGCCATTCGTTAGGATTATAGCTGCACCATTCTTATCGGTTGCATCAATAAGGTCTGTATAAACGTCGATGCTCAATTTATAGTATGAGCCGGCTTCTACGTTAATTGCATTTGCGTTTGTATAATAATAAGAGCCTTTTCCTGCAGTCTTTTGGATTGACAATACGAGAGCGTTCGTATCTTTGTTATTGCCGTTCTCGTCTTTGGGCGTGCTGGGTGCAATGCCGGGATAATCAACTAGATTGTCGTTAATAGCAACTTTGCCTGCATTGAAAGCATCTTCTTTGCCTAGGTCTACAACACCTTCTATAGCGCCGGTTGCAGAAACCTTGATAGCACCGTTAGTAGCCGTCCAACCGGTAACAGTGGGCTTAAGATAAGCTGAAACTGCCGTGTTAGTAGCCGTAGCAAACGTGCCGTTGGGGATAATTAATCCGTCTGTTGTGACTGTTCCTTCTTCTTCAGGTTCTTCACTCGAAGGGTCTTCGGGAGGTGTACATGCAACAATACACATACAAATGCTGATTAGCATTAGTGCAACTAGGAACAACGTTAGTAACTTTTTGTTTTTCTTCATTCTACCACCATGAAAAGTGAATTTTTTTACTCAATATGGCTTCTCACCATAAGTATCTACAATATTAACATATATTAAAAATAAATACAACAAAATAACCCGAAAAAATCAAGTGAATTTCTTGTGAATTTATAAATTCTCTTTTATAAGCATTATCCACCCCTATCTCAAATAAGATTTAGTATGGCAACTAACTCTATGATTAAGTCGGTAGCGACCGTTACCGTGTTCTCCGTTATCACAAGAACGCTCGCTTTTATATTTAAAGTTTATCTTTCTCGCACTGCCGGAGCAGAAGTTATGGGCTTGTATCAAATTTCGCTATCGGTATTTTTCCTTTTTACAGCACTAACTTCTAGCGGATTATCAACGGTATTGTCAAGAAGAACTGCCGAAGTTAATGCGCTCGATAACAACGACAAAGGATACGGCTTGGTCACAACGGCGCTAGCAATCAGTATGGGTATTGCAGTTCTAACTTTTATCGTACTAGAACTCGCTTCCCCTATTCTTTCTCCGTTAATATCCGATGAAAGAGCCCTGCCGATGCTGAAAATAATGTTCCCAGCTATATTATCGACAACTGCGTATTGTATTATCCGTGGTTGGCTATGGGGCAGAAAGGAATTTTTGGCATTTTCTCTAACCGAACTCATAGAAGAAGTACTGCGCATTGTTTTCACTCTGCTGTTTCTATCGGGTATAGTTTTAGGTATAAAAGGTGCTAAAGGCATCGCGATAGCATTCACATTAAGCGACTTGCTAGTAGCAATTGCACTCATAATAATCTTTTTCAAAAAAGGTGGTAAATTCACCAAAATATCCAACGTAAAAGACTTAATACGCCCAGCTACGCCACTCACTTTTATGCGCGTGTTCGGTAATTTGATAGGTACCATTCTATCAATTATGCTCCCGTTGCGACTTATCTCCGCAGGGCTAACCAACGCTGAAGCTACTTCTGCCGTTGGTAGAATTGCAGGCATGGCAAACCCGTTAATTCTCGCGCCAAACGCCATAATAAACTCTCTAGCAGTAGTGCTTATTCCCGAAATGAGCGAAGAAAACGTCAAGAAAAATTATACTTCACTCAATAAGCATATCAGCCATGGTGTGAAATTCGCGCTACTTATAAGTGGCGTATTTATGTGCATTTACGTGGCGTTAGGTAAAGAAATTTGTGAATTGCTCTACGCCGATAGCGTTTCCGGTAAGTATTTGCAAGTAGCAAGTTGGCTAATGCTATTATCTCCAATAAATATGATAATCACTAGCTCAATGAACAGTATAGGCATGGAAAAAGAAAGTTTTTTCACCTATTCAATCGGTACGGTGTTTATGCTTATAGCTCTATATTTCTTGCCCCAATACGTAGGAATATACTCGGTAGCTATTGCCAATGCAATATGCGTAATTATAGCCTTATCGGGAAACTTATACGTGCTCTATAAGAAAATAAATCTTGATTTTGGGTTCTTAAAAACGCTAATTATGGTCGCTTTAGTGAGCATTCCTTGTATATTTTTTGCAGGAATTCTACACGAACTATGCGTAAGAATTAATATGATTTTTGCTCTTATCGTATCTATGGGCGCAGTTAGCGTTATGTATTGCTTGTTAATGTTCGCTCTCGGTCAAGTAGACGTAAACCTAATTACATCGTTTAGACGAAAAAAGTTACAATGAAGTATTGATTTTCTTTCATTTTAGTGGTAAAATCAAATGGCAGAGTAGATATGTTGCGTAAAGTGTTGTGGAATGGGATGTCGTCCACAAACGAAAGGCTTGTCCTGCGATAACATATCGCGTCCGTTGCCAAGGTTTATACCCTACTCGGAATGTCCTCTCTGCATAGGAGGACTTTTTAATGTCAAAAAACACTAAATTCGCAGAATTTTTCAACAAAAATCGTATGAAAAGCTTTTTTACTACGAAACGCATTGCTTATCTTGCAATATTCGTAGCACTCGCTGTCGTAACTAATATATTTACGATAACGTTCTCGTTTATGGGCTCCAACGCGATTTCGTTCAACTACGTTCCTTGCTTTTTTGCAGGCATATTCCTAGGCCCTATATCTGGATTTATCGTAGGCGTATTGAGCGATGCTCTAGGTTGTATAATCGCACCTAAAGGGCCTTGGCTCCCCTTAATTACACTAGCGAGTGGTTTAATAGGTTTGATTCCTGGTCTAATTTTTAAGATTAAAAAGGTTAATCCTTATATCTTGATGGCAATAAGCATCGTACTAGTTTTTATAATTTGTACAGCCGGATTGAACACGCTTGCTATCTTCCTTGCGTATTTCAAAGGCAAAAAGACGTTCTTCGCTTATCTTGGTGGCCGTGTCGGTATGCAAGCTATCGTTATTGCAATAAACACCGTGTTGCTATACGCGTTATATTACCCCCTAAAGAAACTGATTTTTAATTCCAATCTAAAAATTGCGTTAGATAAACCCACTAGTATTGAAACTAACGTCAAGACTTCTGCCGAGCCCACTCAAGAAAGTGATAACTCAAATAATATTACCGAGTCGTAATCCTAGCGTATCCATATAGGCGTCGGAAGTCGCTTTTATCCTATTCAAAAGTGCGTTAGCGCTGTCATAGTCTTCAGCGTTAACTGCACCTATCAATTCACCATAAGTTATTTCAATTTCATTCAAAAGTGCGTGTGGCATAGTCATTTCTAGTGTCTTATGCCTTTTTGTCCACCACTTGTAAACGGTTTCCACTTCTTCAATAGTATAGGTTTCATCTGGCGAAGATAAGATTTCTTCCAACTTTTTACTAAACGTAGAAAAGGTATCTTTAATGTAAATTTCTTCCAAAACCCCTCCTGCTATCACTAATATTGCTACACAAATTGCTACTATAAGTCGAGTTTTCACCTTACGTCAACCTCTCCGTAAAATATTTTCCCTGCTTGGGCTGAACGAAAATTTTGTCGTTCTCTTTGGTCAATAACAAAACGTCTTGCCTTTTTACATTCTTCCTTTGTAAAAAATCTTCTATTAAATTCTCTGAAGTATTCGCGAAATCCATATTCGTATTCATATATCGACCTTCAATTATTAAAGTTACGGGTATACAAGTCGGTTCTTCGGCTTCGCTGTTTTCCAACACGGAAAGTTTGCCGTTGGTTTCTATGATTGCGTACTTGATTTGCTCTATAGAAAAGTATTGCTGTCCTCTAATACTCTCCAACAAGTCGTTAACGTTCATATTGAGTCTTTTGAGCGAAACGTAGTCTATACCGTCTTCGTTTATGACTATAACGGGCTTTCCGTTTATTATTTTTCTGAATTTGATAGAGTTCGTGCCTATGAGCGTAATAAAAAAGTGTGCCATAAATACCACTAACAATGGTACGATACCGTACAAAATCGGTATAGAAATATCTTGCATTGGCGTACAAGCGAGCTCTGCTATCGCAAGTGTTATAACAAATTCAAACGGTTGCAACTCGCCAAGTTGCCTTTTGCCCATAAGTCGCATTCCTACCACGAGAAACAAAAATATTATCAACGTTCTTATTATTATTACAAACATATTGTTAGTTTGTATGAAACAAATTTATTTATGCAAAAAGCGCCGAAATCGGCGCTTTTACATTTTTAATAACTTTTTATTTCGAAGTGTTTATTGTTATCTTTTCAATTTGATCGAATTTAACGTTAACAACGTTTTTAACGTAATTGTAACTCATATCATAAGTTATCGAACTATAGGAATGCATTCTATTATAATCGGAAAACATGCTACCATCTTCTTTTACGTAAACTTCAATTTTAACATTTGCATTATTCAAGGGGATATCGTATAATTCGTTACCATAGTCTCCAAAGAAATTAACAAAACCATAAAACTCTATAACGTAATCGATATTTTCGCCTATATTACTTTTAATTGCATCGTAACTACTCAATTGTTGCAATTCGTTATCTTCCTTGAAATAAATGATACGCGCACCCGTTAAAATGTATTCGTTACATGCGTTGTTTTTGACGTTTCCTTCTTCTCTAGCACTTGCTACCCAGTCGTTTATTAGCAATTCTTTTGCTGAATCTAATTGCGTATTGTAATCACTATATACGTTAAACGGCACATTATATTCGTCAATCAACGTTATTCTATATATTTCATCATAGTTAACATAGACGACGTTATCAATAAATTCATTTTCATATGAAAATTTTGTTTTGTCGTACTTCAATATTGTTCTATAATCAGAGCTACCCGTTCCGTCTTTATTGACTATAACGTTATTAGTTGTTGCTCTTGATAATTCATGTTTGTAAGAATTTGTGTAGTAATTAACATATCCGAAAAATTCTACAATATAGTCGACGTTTACAAAATCTTCAATTTGCGTATCATCTTTTACATAAACAATCCTTGCTCCAGTTATATCGTATTCGGAACATAAGTTATTCTCGATGATGTAGTCACCGTTTCTATTTTCTCTCCAGTCTTTCTTGATTATTTCCGTAGCAAAATCTAATTCTTTCTTATAATCAGCATAACTTGCCGAGCTGTAACTGGTTTTTTCATAGTTTTTTTCCGTGCCATCCTTTTCACAAGCAATCAAACAAGAAAATATCACGGCTATCAAAATAGCAACTGCGAATATTTTTTTCATACGTACCTCCTCAATATGGCTTTGTTATAACTTATTTATTCTCTTTATCGAATATTTCTTTCAAAAACATTCCGGTATAGCTATTGGGGTTCTTTGCAACTTCTTCAGGAGTGCCCTCTGCCACTATTGTTCCGCCACCATCGCCACCTTCCGGTCCTAAATCGACTATATGGTCGGCAATTTTGATTACGTCTAGATTGTGTTCTATTACTATTATGGTTTTTCCGTTATCTGCTAGACGTGTTAAGATTTGTATAAGCTTCTCAACGTCAGCCATATGAAGTCCCGTCGTCGGCTCGTCAAGGATGTAGAGCGTTTTTCCGGTGTTCCTCTTACTTAACTCAGTCGCTAGCTTAACGCGTTGCGCTTCCCCACCGGATAGCGTGGTCGATGGTTGTCCAAGCTTAATATATCCCAACCCAACGTCGTTTAGGCACTTAATCTTTGAATATATTTGTGGAATATTCTCGAAAAATTCGCAGGCTTCTTCTACAGTCATATCTAGTACGTCGAATATAGATTTACCTTTATACTTAACTTCTAGCGTTTCTTTGTTATACCTATGTCCACCACAAACTTCGCAAGGAACGTATAAGTCTGGCAAGAAGTGCATTTCTATTTTTATTATTCCGTCGCCTGAACAGTTCTCACATCTTCCGCCTTTAACGTTAAAACTAAATCTATTTGCTTGATATCCACGCGCTTTTGCATCGGGAGTTTTCGCAAAAAGTTCTCTAATCGGCGTAAACACCCCTGTATACGTTGCGGGGTTACTTCTTGGTGTTCTTCCTATCGGGCTTTGGTCTATGTTGATAACCTTGTCAAAATGCTCGGTCCCCGTAATCGAGGTGTAACAGCCTTCTATATGTTCCGATTTGTTAATTACGTTAGCAAGATGTGGATAAATTATTCCGTTAACAAGGCTAGATTTACCCGAGCCTGAAACTCCCGTTACTGCCGTTATGACGCCAACGGGAATATCTACGTCTATACCTTTCAAGTTGTTTTGTCTTGCTCCATAGACGGATAAATATTTACCAGTTATAGGTCTTCTTTCATCAGGGAGCGCTATTTTTCTTCTTCCTGCTAAAAAGTCACCTGTTATAGACGCGGGACAAGCCATTATGTCTTCTGCGCTACCTTCTGCGACTAAATATCCACCTTTAACGCCTGCATACGGACCTATGTCAACGATATGGTCGGCTGAACGAATAGTATCTTCATCGTGCTCGACTACAATTAGCGTATTACCTAAATCTCTCAAATGGGTAAGCGTATTAAGGAGCTTTCTGTTATCGCGTTGATGGAGTCCAATACTCGGCTCGTCCAATATATACAAAACGCCCATAAGTCCGCTACCAATTTGTGTAGCAAGGCGTATTCTTTGGCTTTCGCCACCCGATAACGTACTACTTGAACGAGCAAGCGTAAGATATCCTAGTCCTACGTTAACAAGGAACCCTAGTCTTGCTCTAATTTCTTTCATAATCGGCTCAGCTATACGCGAATCCCTATCGTTAAGTTTTAGCGTTTTACTGAACTCTAAAAGCACTCCTATCGGCATACTGCATATTTCAGCGATGTTTTTTCCACCGATAGTTACACCGAGAACTTCTTTTTTGAGACGCTTACCTTGACAAACTTCGCAAGGTTTCTCGGTCATATAGCGCATTATATCCATTTTTACGCCTTCGGATTGCGTTTCTTTATACCTTCTCTCTAGGTTATTGATTATTCCTTCGAACGCGGCGCTGTATTCAGCTTTGAAATTCTTTGACTGCCATTCCATAGGAATTTTTTCGCCACCATTGCCGTACAAAATTAAACTCTTGACTTCTTGTGGCAAATCTTTCCACGGCGTGGTCATAGAGAAGCCGTAACGATTACTTAATGCTTTTATCTGTCTTGACGACATACTTCCAAAGTCAAAAATACTCCAACCTGATACGTGGATACAGCCGTCTGCAAGCGATAGATTTTCATCCTTGATTATCTTAGACGGGTCTACGTATTGTTTAAATCCTAGCCCCATACAGGCTTCACAAGCTCCGTACGGGCTATTAAACGAGAACATTCTCGGAGACAGGTCGGGAATAGAAATATTACAGTCAGGGCAAGCATAGTTAGTTGAATATAGCGATTCTTCTCCTTCGCTCTCTACTATAACTAGCCCTTCTGCTAGGCGTAAAGCCGTTTCTACGCTATCGGTTAAACGTCTATTCATATCTCCTTTTATGACTAGTCTATCTACTACTACCGAAATAGTATGTTTAACGTTTTTATCTAGCTTAATTTCTTCGTCTAGCATACGGATTTCGCCATCAATTTTTACGCGCATATACCCGTCCTTGCGAAGTCCTTCTAGTTGTTTGACGTATTCGCCCTTTCTTCCACGAACGATGGGGGCTAGTATAAGTACTTTACTGCCCATAGGTCTATCAACGATTTTTTCTATTATTTGGTCAACGCTAACGCTTTTTATTTCCTTACCGCACTTAGGGCAGTGTGGAACGCCTATTCTTGCATATAAAAGTCGTAAATAGTCGTAAATCTCGGTAACCGTTCCCACCGTTGAACGTGGGTTTTTAGAAGTGGTTTTTTGGTCGATAGAAATCGACGGAGAAAGCCCTTCTATATATTCAACGTTGGGCTTTTCCATTTGTCCTAAAAACATTCTAGCATAGCTAGAAAGGCTCTCCATATACCTTCTTTGTCCTTCTGCAAATATGGTATCGAAAGCAAGCGATGACTTGCCCGAGCCAGATAATCCCGTGAAAACTACAAGTTTATCCCTAGGTATTCTCACGTCTATATTCTTTAAGTTATTTTCCTTTGCGCCTTTAACAAATATATCGCTACGCATTTTTATCCCCTTTTATTGCCTTTTAACTCGGCAATTCTATCTCTCAACTGAATGGCCGTTTCGAAATCGTAAGTCGAACTCGCTACTGCCATTAGTCCTCTCAATCTCTCTATTTCCGCATTGATTTCTTTCTTCGTGAGTTTACGCTCGCCGTCGTCGGCTTTCTTGCTTATGACAAGCGTGTTCTTAATCGGTTTAACAATTGTTTTCGGCGTTATGCCGTTAACTCGGTTATATTCCAACTGTTTCGCGCGTCTTCTCTCGGTTTCTTCTATTGCTTCGCGCATACTTCCCGTGATAACGTCAGCGTACATTATTACTCTAGCGTCTTTGTTACGCGCAGCGCGTCCTACCGTTTGAATAAGCGAAGTTCTCGAACGTAAAAAGCCTTCCTTATCGGCGTCAAGTATCGCAACGAGCAACACTTCCGGTATATCAAGACCTTCTCTCAATAAGTTTATTCCAACAATAACGTCGATTTCGCCTTTACGAAGCTTGGTTATAATATCTATTCTCTCTAGCGTGTCGATGTCGCTATGCATATACTGCACCTTTATGTGGTGCTCTTTTAAGTAGTTAGTCAAACTCTCTGCCATTTTCTTGGTAAGTGTTGTGACTAGTACTCTACCTTGCTTTTCTATTGCGCCGTTAATTTCTGAAATAAGGTCGTCTATTTGTCCTTCCGTCTTGCGAACGGTGATTTCGGGGTCAACTAGCCCCGTCGGGCGAATAAGTTGCTCTGCGACAACATTGGAAAGTGACAATTCGTATTCGGCAGGAGTTGCCGAAACGCATATCATTTGCTTAAATCTACTGTTAAACTCATCAAAATTCAACGGCCTATTATCAAAAGCAGCTGGCAAACGGAAACCGTATTATACAAGGTTGGTTTTTCTTGCTCTATCCCCGTTATACATACCACGAACTTGTGGTAGCGTTATGTGGCTTTCGTCAACAAATATTATGAAGTCGTCAGGAAAATAATCCATCAAGGTAAACGGTGGTTCACCGGGTTTTCTGCCGTCGAAGTACCTAGAATAGTTCTCAATACCACTGCAATAACCCATTTCGCGCATCATTTCCATATCGTAACTCACACGTTCTTTTATGCGTTGGGCTTCGATTAACTTACCACTCTCGGTGAAAAAGCGTTCTTGGTCTATCATATCTTCGCGTATTTCTTCAAGAGTTTTTTCTAACTTATCGCTACCTACAACGTAGTGTGATGCAGGGAAAATCGCAACGTGATTAACTACGTTAATGGCTTTACCTGTAACGATATCAAATTCCACCATTCTTTCTACTACGTCATCGAAAAACTCAATTCTCAATGCAATATTAGACGCGCTAGCTGGGAAAACCTCCAAGAAATCGCCACGCGCCCTAAACGTTGAACGCACGAAATCGATATCGCTACGCTTATATTGAATAGCTACCAGCTTATCAATTACGCTATCCCTATCTATGTTTTCGCCTTCTCTAATCGAAACCACGCTTCTATAGTAGTCTTCGGGCGCACCTAGTCCGTAAATACACGAAACCGATGCTACTACTATAACGTCGTTTCTTTCGCCAAGCGATGACGTCGCGCTATGACGAAGTTTATCAATTTCGTCATTGACTTCCATTTCTTTCTCGATATAAGTATCACTTCTCGGAATGTAGGCTTCGGGCTGATAGTAATCGTAATAAGAAACGAAGTATTCCACCCTATTATTAGGGAAAGGCTCCCTAAATTCATTACACAACTGCGCTGCAAGCGTCTTATTATGTGCCATAATAAGTGCGGGACGTTGTACTCGATTTATAACGTTTGCCATAGTAAAAGTCTTACCGCTACCGGTAACACCTAATAACACCTGTGTTCTTTCACCAGAAAGTATGCCATCGGTAAGCTTACTAATGGCATCTTCTTGGTCGCCACAAGGCGAATATTTTGATACTAATTCAAACCTTCTTTTTTCTCTCATTTAACCTGTTACAGCTGTAATTATGACTTTTATTAAATATCCAAGTAACGCAAAAGCTATTGTCGTTGCTATGCGAATAATAAGCTTTTTACGAGCGGTCTTTCTATCTCTTTCGAAACTCAAGCCCTTTTCTTTCAAAACTATGCAATAAATAGTTTCATCCTTTTGTCTAGCTTTATCATATCCGAAATATCCGTCGATTTTGAGTTGTTCCATTACTTTATCTATGTCGCTCTCGCGAAAATCAACTTTGTACGGAATCTTTGATAATATTTCCATCGGAGAAATCAGGCACTGCCCACGTTCGCTCGCAGCACCGTAAATAACCTTCATAAGTTCTTTTTCTTTACGCGTCATTAACATAGGTTATTCCCCCAAAATTTCAAATAAACCTATGACAATCGCAGTGATAATTAGCGCGATTATTCCACCACCGATAGCGCCCCACGCAAAAGCAGTTTTCGCTATCTTTTTGTAATCGACCGAAACCTTGATAGAAGTGTCTATTCCCCTATTTTCTTCTGCATCAATAACCAACTTTCCCCTAGAAAGCTGTTCAATACAATATCTTATTCCGTCGGTATATTTAAGCGCTATAAGCCCGTCGTCACTCAAGGTTTTTACTATACGGTCAATCTCACCCTTGTCAATAGTGTCTGCACTGATTTCGGCAAAAAGCTCTTCTTTGTCCATAACAACTGCTTCGCCGACTTCGGAATTATTAACTATGTAACTTAAAATTTTAATTTCTTTCTTGTTCATAATAGATTATTATACTACACACACGCGCGATAGTCAAGGAATTAAAAAATGCAGTATTAATACTGCATCTTACAAGATTACTTCAAATTAAAAATCCAAATCAAAAGGCACTCTCGAGAGTGCCTTAAACTTATTTTTCGAATAGTTTGCTTATTTTCCTTAAAATAGGTTTCAATATGCTCGGGCAATTAATACATATAAATCTCATAGCACTCCTTTACCAATTTATATGCTAGAGTGCGTATTTATGTTACTCGCCACGAAGAATTTTTATTGTTCTTGCTGGATCGTCAGATTTATAAACAGCACTACCTGCTACTATAACGTTCGCACCTGCCTCTCTTATCATTTCGGCGTTCCATTCTCCTGCTCCACCGTCGATTTCAACATCAATATCGTATCCGTTTTCATCAATATATGCCTTTACTTCTCTAACTTTATCAAGCATTTCCGCAATAAACTTTTGTCCACCAAGTCCTGCGTATACGCTCATTACGAGCACCATATCACATTCCGGAACTAGGTACTTCCAATCAGTAAACGGTATATTAGGATTCAAAACAATACCCGATTTGCAACCAAGCGCTCTAATTTTTTTCAAGGTTTCTAATGGGCATTTAGATGCTTCTGGGTGGAAAGTTAAATAATCGGCACCACACTTAACGAATTCTTCTACATA
>JAFXIQ010000052.1 GCA_017533005.1 Clostridia bacterium
AAGTTTAGGAATATCCGTTTTTACATAGACGACGGATTTAGCGGTAGTAATTTTGAACGCCCTGCATTTAAGCGTTTGCTTAACGACGTAGAAAACGGCGAAATATCTACCGTAATCGTAAAAGATATGTCAAGATTTGGGCGTGACCATATTCTCGTGGGATATTACACTAAGTACTATTTCCCCGATTCAGACGTAAGGTTTATAGCAATCTTCGACCAAATGGATACGGAAACTAACCCCGATGACGACATTATTCCGTTTAAGAACATCCTAAACGAAATGTACGCAAAAGATTGTAGTCGAAAGATTAAAGCCGTAAAACAAGCGAAAGGTAATTCGGGCAAACATCTTACATCTATCCCACCTTTTGGCTATATGAAAAACCCCGAAAATAAGGAAAAATGGATAATAGAACCTATCGGTGCGGCTGTCGTAAAAGAGATTTTTTCTCTTTGTATCAAAGGATACGGACCGACTCAAATTGCAAGACTTTTAACTGAACGCGGAATAGATACTCCCGTAGTTCATTTTCACAAACTTAAACTGCCAACACCTTTCAAATTAAAAGAAGATTCTAATATATGGTGTTCGAAAACAGTTGCACAAATTCTTGAAAATGAACAGTATCTTGGACATACCATAAACTTTAAGACTTATAGGAAATCATATAAATCAAATAAGTTTTTAGTAAATCCGAAAGAAAAATGGGTAATTTTTGAAAACACGCAAGAAGCAATAATCGACCAAGAAACTTTTGATACTGTACAAAAAATCCGACAAGGAAAAAGGAGACCTACAAATATGGGCGAAATGAATATCTTATCAGGTATGCTCTATTGTGCTGATTGTGGGAAGAAAATGTATCTTTGCCGTTGTACAACAACTAAACAAGCAGAATATTTTAATTGTTCTTCATATCGCAAGCAACAGAAAAGGACTTGTACGTCACACCAAATTACGGCACACGCAGCGATGGAGTTGATTAAAAACGACTTGAAGTACACAATTAAGTTTGCAAACGAAAACAAAGAAGAGTTTATGAGTATTCTTAAAAATTGCTCGGATGCGAAAAGCAAACGAGAATTGGCATCGTATCTTGACGGTAAAGCAAATGCAGAAAAGCGCATAAAAGAACTTGATAAAATAATTCAAAGCCTTTATGAAGATAAGGTTGCAGAAAAAATTTCCGAAGAACGCTATATGAGAATGAGTGATAATTATGAAGCCGAACAAAAGGCGTTGACCGAAAGGCTCAACTACTTAAAGGCAGAAATAGAAAAAGCCAAAACCCAATATGACAACATACAAAGGTTTATGGCTATCGTTAAAAAGTATAGCGATTTTGATGAGATAACACCTGAAATCTTACGTTCTTTCGTGGACAAGGTGATTATTCACGAAAAAATAAAGGTTAATGGACACTATGTTCACACAATAGAAATTATTTACAACTGTGTCGGCGCGATTGATTTGCCTGACTTCGACAGATTTTTAAGAGAAGAAAACTAAATAGTATGAGAAAAGGCGTGGCATCACGCCACGCCTAACTCTTCAAAAGGATAGCGCTTACAGTAAAATCCCTATGGGATAAACTATAATCCGTTGCCCTTTTATCGTAATTAAATTTAAGCTTGTAATTCAGCGATTCTAGCTTCTAGCTTCGCGAACTTTTCTTTGTTCGTAGCGAGCTTTTCATTTTCTGCATCAACGAGTTGTTTAGGAGCTTTCGCTAGGAAGCCTTGATTTCTTAACATGCCTTCACCGCGAGCTATTTCTTTCTTAAGGGTTTCTAGCTCTTTGTTTAGACGCGCAATTTCTTTATCCATATCTACTAGTTCACCTAGGGGGATAAGGATTTCTGCGAAGTCGCTAACGATGTTAGCACATTTCTCTTTAACTTCGCCCTTGTCGCTAATAAACTCAATAGCTTGAACGTTAGCAAGCTTCATAATATAAGAACTGCATTTATCGATGTAGTTTGCCTCTTTGCTTAGAACGTAAATCGTTAGTTTCTTAGAAGGTTGTACGTCCATTTCGCTACGAAGGTTACGTATAGATTTAATGACGTCCTTAATGCCTTCGAATTTTTCGCAGTCTTTAGTATACGAGAAGTTTCTTGCCTTGAAAGGATATTTCTCGAGCATAATAGTTTCGCTGTCGCCGATTTCTTTCCAAATCTCTTCCGTAATGAAAGGCGTAAATGGATGCATTAGCTTCAAAATTTGTCTTAGTACGAAACGTAGAACTGCAAGAGCTTCACCTTTCTTCTTCTCGTTATCGCTGTAAAGAACGGGCTTTGTGAGTTCAACGTACCAGTCGCAGAAATCACTCCATACGAAATCGTAGAGCTTACCTGCAGCGAGCCCTATCTCATATTTCTTAAGGTTAGAATTAACTTCGCCGATAACGTTGTTGAGCTTGTTCAAAATCCACTTATCTGCATAACTGTATCTGAAGCTACCGATTTGTGGGAGTTTTTTGCCTTCCATATTCATAAGAACAAATCTAGACGCATTCCAAATTTTGTTCAAGAAGTTACGGCTAGGCTCCATTTTTTCTTCGCTGAAACGGATATCGGAACCAGGAGCAACACCGGTGCAAAGGCTAAATCTCAATGTATCTGCGCCATACTTTTCGATAAGAAGTAATGGGTCTATGCCGTTACCGAGAGACTTACTCATTTTTCTTCCTTGAGCGTCACGAACGATACCGTGAATGAGAACTTCGGGGAAGGGTATTTCGCCCATATGTTCTAGTCCGGAGAAAATCATTCTTGCTACCCAGAAGAAGATAATATCGTATGCTGTTACGAGAACGTTAGTCGGATAGAAGTATTTTAGGTCGTCCGTCATTTCGGGGAAGCCGAGCGTTGAGAATGGCCATAGTGCAGACGAGAACCAAGTGTCTAGTACGTCTTCGTCTTGTCTTAAATGTGTAGAGCCACACTTCGGGCATACCGTTGGGTCTTCTTTTTCAACTATAACTTCACCGCACTTATCGCAATACCAAGCGGGAATTCTGTGCCCCCACCATAGTTGACGGCTGATACACCAGTCCTTGATGTTTTCCATCCAGTTGAAGTACGTCTTTGAAAAACGTTCGGGAATGAACTTAACTTTCTTACTACGAACTACGTTAATAGCAGGACGAGCGAGTCCTTCCATTTTAACGAACCATTGTTTGCTGACCATAGGTTCAACGGTGCTGTGGCAACGATAGCATTCGCCAACGTTGTGTGCATATGGTTCGATTTTTTCCATTAAGCCTAGCTTGTCTAGGTCGTTAACGATATTCTTACGACACTCGTATCTATCTTGACCAACGTAAGCATACGCATTCTCATTCATAATACCGCTATCGTCCATAATCTTGATAACTTCTAGATTGTGACGTTTTCCTACTTCGAAGTCGTTGGGGTCGTGAGCAGGAGTAATCTTAACTGCACCCGTTCCGAAACCGATTTCAACGTATTCATCGGCGATAATAGGAATTTCTCTATCCGTCAAAGGAAGCTTAAGCATCTTACCGATTTTGCCGTCGTATTGCGGATCGTTCGGGTTAACTGCAACAGCCACGTCGCCTAGTAGCGTTTCCGGACGGGTAGTAGCGATAACTAGATATCCGTTGCCATCAGCGTAAGGATATCTAATATGCCACAAGTTGCTAGCTTGCTCTGTATATTCAACTTCTGCGTCACTCAATGCCGTATGGCAGGAAGGACACCAGTTGATAATTCTATGACCTTGATAAATTAGCCCCTTTCTATAAAGATTAACGAAAACTTCTCTAACAGCCTTAGAGCATCTCTCGTCCATAGTGAAAGCTTCGCGCGTCCAATCGCAAGAAGAGCCTAGTTTACGGAGTTGCTTAACGATTTTACCACCGTAAGTTGCTTTCCAATCGTAAGCACGGACTAGGAATTCATCTCTGCCGATGTCTTCTTTTTCAAGACCTTCTTCACGAAGTTTATCAACGATTTTGACTTCGGTTGCAATACTAGCGTGGTCGGTACCAGGTAGCCAAAGCGTAGAATAGCCTTGCATTCTTTTGTGACGGATAATGATGTCTTGAATGGTGTTATTGAGAGCGTGACCCATATGAAGTTGTCCCGTAATATTGGGTGGTGGGATAACTATTGAGAAAGGTGTTTTTGATGGGTCGACCTTAGGAGTGAAGTATCCTTTTTTCTCCCAGTTTTCATAAATCGAGTTTTCAAAACTCTGTGGTTCAAAGTTCTTTGAAAGTGCCATATATATTCCTCTTGAATTAATCTTCTATAGTTTCAGTCGTTGTTTCGGTACCTTCTTCAGCGTTTTCGGTAGCCTCGTCTACGATTTCGCCGTTTGCGATAGCTTGTTTACGAGCTTCTTCAGCGAAGTAGTCGTTGGGGTCGATACCTAATTTTTTAGCTTCGAAGACTTTTTTGATAATAGCTAGAGCTTGTTTCAAGTAGCTAATGAGTGCGCAATAAGTTAGTACGGTAGCAATGCCTATAATAATCCAATCTAGGTAGAAAACTTTTTCAGCCCAGAAAGCGTGGAAGAACGACATAAATACGCCGATTGAGAGCGTAAAGCTTGCGACCTTACCCCAGTAATTAGCTTTGATTGGTTGACCGTAGCGCAAAATAAACAAACCACCGACAATCATAACGATTTCTTTGAAAGCGATAAGCACGATAAACGCCCAGTGTACGAATCCCATGATTGTGAGAGCGAGTATAGCGCTAATGTGCATAAATTTATCTGCGAAGGGGTCTAGAGCAGCGCCGAGAGCGGTACCTTGATTGAATTTACGAGCAATCCAACCATCGAAAAGGTCTGTAGAAGCCGCAAAAACCATAATAAGCAAACCGATTAGTGGGAAGTTATATCCACCGATGGTGAGATAGGTTTTTGGGTCTGCGATACACCATACGTAGAAAGGTATGGATAAAAATCTAATGAGAGTCAATAGATTGGGGATAGTCAAAAGTTGAGCTTTGATTTCCGAATTTTTCATTTTTACTCCTTCCGTCGTGCTCGCGCGACAAACATTGTTGCGAACATTATACCACATAAGGTAGCTAATACACAAATGAAATTCACACTCATACTATAAAAATAATAAACGCGCGCGCAACGCGCGCAAAATAGCTACCAAAAATCAACAAAAATGGCGTAGTAATTGGTATTTGCTTGATAGAAAAACGCTGTTGTGCTATAATTTTTGAGCAAGGAGATATAAAATATGCACTTACTTTCCAGATACATGAATAGA
>JAFXIQ010000053.1 GCA_017533005.1 Clostridia bacterium
CACTGTTTCAAATGGCGGAGAAGCCGGGATTTTCGCCTGTGCGACCATACCCGATAAACAGTGGGTGTCCACTGTTTACCCTTGCGGGAAATTGCGTTGCAATTTTCTCCTTAATTCAAATCCCGTTACCATCTTTGTAAACAAAAAACCTAAACCAAAATCGGTTTAGGTTTTTTCTGGCGGAGAAGCCGGGATTTGAACCCGGGCTACCTTTCACAGTACTACTCCCTTAGCAGGGGAGCCCCTTCGGCCTCTTGGGTACTTCTCCATTTCTTTTTATGGGTGTTTTTGCATTGATTTATTTTCTATGCTCAAAGATAATAACACATTTATAACTAGTTGTCAATGCTTTGTGGTGTGATTTCTTTGACTAATTATACTCTTTGCTATATAATATTGGCATAATATTACGTCGCTATTCTTTTTTAGCGGGGAAAGGAGGCTTTATGAAATACCTAGTGGTTTTAGGCGATGGTATGGCGGACGTTCCAAGTGTTCAGCTCGGTAACAAAACTCCACTCGAATTCGCGAAAACACCTAATATGGACAACCTAGCCACGATGAGCTCGATAGGGCTCGTTAAAAGCGTGCCAGACGGTTTTAAGCCCGGTAGCGACGTAGCAAACCTTTCCGTTATGGGATACGCGCCAGAAAAGTTCTATAGTGGCAGAAGCCCTTTAGAAGCACTATCAATCGGTGTGGAACTTAAAGACGGCGACGTTGCCATTCGCACGAACTTAGTAACGCTATCAGGCGACGGCGAACTAGCCACCAAGGTTATGAAAGACTACTCGGCAGGGGAAATCTCTACAGCCGAAGCCGAAGCCCTTGTAAAAGCCGTTCAAGACGCGCTAGGAAACGATATTTACCATTTCTACAGTGGTGTTTCCTATAGACATTGTCTAGTTGTTTCAAACGGCACCACGGCAACCGAATTAACCCCACCACACGACATCACCGACAAAGTTGTTGGCGAATATCTACCACGTGGAGAAAGAGGGGGAGAGCTTCTCGATCTAATCAAGAGAAGTGAGGACGTGTTGAAATCACACCCCGTGAATCTTGCACGTATTGAAAAGGGCAAAAATCCCGCAACACACGTTTGGTTTTGGGGAGCAGGCACCAAGCCTAAACTCACAAGCTTTGCCGATATGTTCGGATTGAAAGGCGCAGTTATTTCCGCCGTTGACCTTTTGAAAGGTATTGCCGTAGGCGCAAAAATGGACTGCCCGCAAGTAGAAGGGGCAACGGGAACGCTATCAACAAATTGGGAAGGAAAAATCGAAGCCGTTAAGAATTCCTTCAAAAACGGAGCCGACTACGTGTACCTACATATGGAAGCTCCCGACGAATGCGGACACCAAGGCGATATGATGGGTAAAGTTAGAGCAATAGAGTACGTAGACTACGTTCTAGGCGAGTTGAACGCCTACCTAAAATCTACAAACGAAGACTACGTCATAGCCGTTCTTCCCGACCACGCGACGCCTTTGACGGTAAAAACGCATACTCGCGAACCCATTCCTTATATGATATATAAGAGCGCAAAACCCGTTGTTTCGGAGCTTAAATACAATGAAAAAGATGCCCAAAAAGGCGAATATCTACCTAATGGACAATGTATAATAACTAAAATGTTGGAGACGATATGATTACATCAAAAGAGTTAAGAGAAAAATGGATTAAATTTTATGAGAGCAAAGGCCACACGAACATAGGAGCTGTTTCGCTAATCGGCGACGGCACCACGGGCGTTATGTTCAACGTTGCAGGAATGCAACCACTAATGCCTTATCTTCTAGGCAAAAAGCACCCCATGGGAACAAGACTATGTAACGTTCAAGGTTGCGTTAGAACGGTTGACATTGATTCCGTCGGCGATGCTACGCACTTTACTTTCTTTGAAATGATGGGCAACTGGAGCCTTGGCGATTACTTCAAAAAGGAAAAGACGGCTTGGTCATTCGAGCTTTTGACGGAAGTATTCGGATTTGATAAAGAAAAGATTTGCTCCACGGTATTCGAGGGCAACGCTTCTGCTCCACGCGATGAAGAAACAGCTTCTTACCTAAAGGCGCTTGGCGTTAAAGAAGAAAATATTTTCTACCTTGATAAGTCTAACAACTGGTGGGAGTTAGAAGGCACCGTTGGTACGCCTTGTGGCCCGGACAATGAATGGTTCTATCCTAGACACGACAACCCTTGTTCAGACCATTGTGACGTAAATTGCGATTGCGGAAGATACGTTGAAATCGGCAACGACGTTTATATGCAATACAAGAAGTTAGAAGGTGGAAAATACGAAGAGCTAGAAAATAAAAACGTAGACACGGGATTCGGACTAGATAGACTTCTTCTATTCTTGAACGGACTAGACGATGGTTACAAGACCGACTTATTTGCTAGTGCAATCGCACATTTAGAGAGTGCATCCGGAAAGGCATACGGCACTAACGAAGAAGACACCAAAGCTATGAGAATAATTGCAGACCACACTAGAACTGCAGTTATGCTAATTGGCGACGTCAATGGAATCACACCGTCTAACACGGGCGCTGGTTATATTTTAAGAAGACTACTTCGCCGTGCTATTAGATACTGCAAGAACCTAGGCGTTCCTGCAACCGAGATGTGTGAAGTCGCAAAAATCTTCATAGAAAAGATTTATGACGAAGCATATCCGTTGCTTGTTGAGAAGGAAGAATATATTCTAGAAGAAATTACAAAGGAAATCAAAAAGTTCGAAGTAACGCTTGCAGGTGGCATGAAAGAGTTCGATAAAATTATTGCAGGGATGCAAAGAAAGAACGAGTTTATGTCCCTAAAAGACCCCAATTACGTTCCCGAAACCGAGATTTCTGGCAAACAAGCATTTAGACTATACGACACTTTCGGTTACCCGTTAGAACTCACCATCGAGCTTGCTAACGAAAAAGGATTAACCGTTGACGAAAAGGGATTTAATGAAGCTTTCAAAGCGCACCAAGAACTATCTAAGGCACAAGCGCAAGCAGCAAAAGGTGGTTTGACCGAGCAAAACGAAGCAACTACCAACTACCACACGGCAACACACATCTTGCTCGCAGCACTTCGTAAAGTTTTGCAAGACGAGAACGTTATGCAAAAGGGTAGCAACATCACGTCCGAAAGACTACGCGTAGACTTCAACTTCCCACGCGCATTAACGCCCGAAGAAGTTAAGGGAGTAGAGGACGAAGTCAATGCCGTTATAGCAAGCGCTATCCCCGTAACTTGTGAAGAAATGAGCGTAGAAGCTGCAAGAAAAGCGGGTGCGATAGGTGTTTTTGGTGATAAATACGGTGAGATTGTAAAAGTTTATTCAATCGGCACTTACAGCAAAGAAATTTGTGGTGGTCCCCATGCTGTCAACACCAAAGATTTGGGCGTTTTCAAAATCCAAAAAGAACAATCGTCATCGAGTGGAGTGCGCCGTATCAAAGCCGTGCTTACGAAGTAGAAGAGAAGCAATAAATTAACAAAGAAAAATCCTAGCGAGTTGCTAGGATTTTTTATTTTTAGTTAAATTTCTATATATTCACTCATTACGTTTTCGTCTGCGCAGACCGAGTGAATGAAGTACGATGCGCTAACAAGGCAGGCTTCGGCACGGCTGTCGCCTTGATACAAGTGCCAAGCGTGTTTACATTTTTCGTGAACGGCTTTGAATTCGTGGACGGTAACTCCGTGCGATTGTAATGCGTCTACTAGAAGTTTTCCTTGACCTTTACAGGTTTTATCCATAACGGTGTGCGCTACGAACGTGGGTGGGAAGTTTTCCGTGATATACGGAATGGGGGAAATATAGTCGTACAAAGGGCAGTTTTCTAGGGGATTTGCCTTTTCGTAATCAATGTTAAATATAGCTTTTGCTAGTGAAAACTGTGCGTTGAAGGGATATTTTGCTTTTAACGACAAGAGCGGGTCGTATAATCCTGAGAAAAGAAGCACCCCTTTAATCTTTATATTCGGTAGCGTAAATCCTAGCGCGTCAGCGTATTCGTGATTAGTTAGTGCGGTAACTGTTTGGCAGGCGAGATATCCACCGGCAGAATCGCCACAAACAATGATTCTTTCGGTGTCAAAACCATATTCAAAAGCATTATCAGCTATCCATTGAAGTGCGTGCAAGCAGTTTTTCGTTTGATTAGGGAATTTATATTTAGGAGCCGTTCCGTAAGAAATATTTACAACGGCAAAGCCCTTTCCCGTCATATACGATGCAAAGCGACGGCGTACGTTTTTGTTGCCGGTTACGAGAGAGCCACCGTGCAAATTGAGAATAACGGGGAGAGGCCCTTCTTGCTTGGGAAGAAAGACGTCTAGCTTCAAGCTATCGTCGTCGTGGATATACGTCAAATCGCGCACGATTTTGTGCGCTGTTACACCTAAACGATTGAGTTTCCTATCTTTTCGGAAACTAAAAAGCTTTGTTAAAAGAATCCTTATATCCATAAATTGATTGTAGCACAGCGACTGCGAATTGTCAATAAAAGTAGTCAACGCCTAGAAATGCATATTGACACATACGCGCGTGTGTGATAGAATTTCAGTAGATATTTTAGGAGAAATAACCATGAAAAAATTAGTAGTTGTGCTAGTACTTGCAGTTTTTATAGCAGTTGCCGTTGGAGCAGTTGTTAATATAATTAAACCTGAAGATACTACTTGGAAAAAAGTTCGTGTAGCAGACGATTCTTTATATCCCGAAAATTATGAATACGTTGATTACAAAAACGAAGTTTTCTACGATGAAAACGAACACCCTGCGTTAGCAGACCAAGGACTTTTCTGGATAAAATGGGATGAAGAGAAAGGAAGACCTATAGAAGTTCCCGCTGATTCTGAAGAAGGCGCTGCGCTTGTTGATCCTAACAAGCCCACGCTTATCAATATCCACGGAATGCTTGTTGATGGTGCAACCAATAGAGAAGACTTCTTCTTGAATCCCGACATTGACGTTCCTAGTGAATTCGACGTTGAATACGATAGAACGAATATGCTTTATCTATGGATTCGCGCAGGCTACAACGTAGCGAATTTCCAATACCATAGATTTGCAACGGATATGTCACCTCCTGCAATAGAAGGTAAGATTTGGCTATCCGATTCTTCTACAGCCACCTACGAAGGTCAATATTATCAAGACCAAAATAAAAAGTGGATAGAAAACGCATCGGAATACACGGTTTCGGAGCATTTTGTGGGTGAATATCTACGCGCAATGAGCTATTTACCGGACACGATGGGCGACCAAGAAATCCACGTTATAGCACACTCGATGGGTGGCGAAGTCGCTGCTAGTGGTTTGTTCCTGCTCACGGAAATGGCTGCAGTCGGACAACTTGATCCCAACCAACTTCCCAATAGATACACTTTGATGGACACGTACTTCTCAATGAATATCCCATTTAACGACGGAACGTACTATTACATTGGACCCAAGGGTCATATTCGTTGGTCGGGGAAAGAGCTTTGCAGACAAAACACTGCATATGCAACGATTAGCTGTCTAGAAGAGCTAGAAGCGAACGGCATCGTAATGGAATACTACTATAACGACCAAAGCTTCTTGAATCTAGCAATGAGCAAAGAAATCAAAAACAGGCTATTAAAAATTGCAGCATACGTAGAAATCAAACCCGATTGGAGCAGTTATTCTAGCAACTACGCAGAGCTTTCGAATGGCCACAACGGCGTAAGAGAATGGTACTTATGCTCGAAGTTCGGTACTCCGGCTGTTGACACCAAGGGTAATACTGCACCTAGCGCAGGCATTACCACGGAGCGTCTAAAAGAGCTAAAAGGCAAATATTTTAGATATCAAGACGGCATCACAACAATCAACGCTCAAGACGACGTTTTCGTAGAGTTGGAGAGCCTAGATGACTAGAACTATTGTTGCCATAGGTGGTGGCGAAATAAAAACCAAAACCACGTTGCAAATAGATGAATACATAGCAAATTTAGCCAAGAAAAGGGCAGGTGAAAAGCGCGCAGTCGCGCTTTTTATCGGTACTGCATCGCACGACAGCTTGCCGTATTTCAATTCGTTTAGAAAGACGTACACGTCGAATTTTGATATTAAGGCAGATATTGCGCTTTTAACGAAAAAAGATATTCCTATGGAGCATATCAAGGAAAAGATAGAAAAAGCCGACCTAATTTACATTGGTGGTGGGGATACTCTTTATATGCTAGAAGTGTGGGAAAAGACGGGAATGAAAGAACTTATTCTAGACGCGTACAATAGGGGCGTGATTTTGTCAGGGCTATCTGCAGGCGCGATTTGTTGGTTCGAAAAGATTTATACCGATAGCGAAAAAATAAGTGGTGGCGAATACGTCGTTCGAGACGGACTAGGCGTATTAAAAGGCATAATGACACCGCATTTTAATTTACGTGAAGAATTTGTAGAAGTAAGTAAAAACTATCAAGAGCCAGCCTATGCAGTAGAAGACAATTCAGCACTGGTATTTGTTAATGAAGAGTTACAAGGTAGTTTAACAGCCGGTGGTAAGGCATACACTATAACTAACGGCATAAAAAAAGAAGTTCCCGAAATATAAAATTATTAACGTAAAAAACGGCTCTCAACGAGAGCCGTTTGTTTTTTATAAAGTATTAGAATACGTCGCCACCGCGTGAAGCAGATAGGTATTCTTCGGGGTTGAGTGTGTCGCCGTACAACCAAAGTTTAACGTAAGCAGAAATCGGAGTTATGCGCTTATCGATAGGGATAATACCGAAGTTCCCAAAAACTTTCGTGCTGTCGTAAGAGACTTTTTTGAGCATACCCGTTAAAAATACTTTCTTATCTTTGAGCTTTTCGAAGAAAGCTTTTGCGTGGCTAGACTTCGTATTTATCGTGCCCGAATGGTAGCTGTCGATTAGTACGAATTTTACGCAATCTGGGATTTCGGGATACAACATTCCGGGGTATGGGATGACACGAGCAACAAAATCGCATTGTTCAGCGATGTCGGCAGTGGGCGCGTCAAGCGCGTCTACGCTCTCTTTATAAGCTTCGTTTAACACGAGAGAGCCGTCGTCTTTTATCACGGCGTAGTATCTATTCATTACCGAATAGAACTTGTCGGAAAACACGTCGTTAGCGAGTAGCCTTGTACCTCTGTGAAGGATAATTTCTTCGCCGGGGTTTTGGTAGGGGACGAAGGTTCCTTTTACGCCTGCCTTAATTCCCCTAATAGCACCGAAAAGGTTGGGAATAGCATTAGCTTTAGGATTTTCTAGCGGGAAGTTACTGGATACTAGCGCTACGGGGTTAGAGTTTAAACCGAGAGCATAGGATAGGGCTGCTGCCGAATATTGTAGAGTATCCGTGCCGTGAGTTACTATGATGCCATCGTAGTTATCTACGTTAGCTTTTGCGACGTCGATGAGCGCTTTAATATGCGCGCCCGTGTTGTTTTCGCTCAATTCCGTGTAGGGTTCAACAATGTCGTATTCGAAGTCAATGGAATGAGCTTTTGCGTAGGCGTCGATTAAAACGTAAGGTTTTTTGTTATCGGTTGAAATGTAGTTGCCATCGTAAGTACTACCGATAGTGCCACCTGTGAATACAAAAAGAATTTTCATTATAATGTCCTTATTTTTCTAGAATAGAGATGTCGAATTTGCAAAGTGAGCTGAAGTGACTCTTATTTGGGCAAGATACGCACTTGAGCAAAACTCCACAATCGAGTAGCGTTTCGATAACGCCTTCGCAGTATCCACGAACGAATGCGCAGATATCGCGTTTCTTTTGTTTGTCAACGATGAAGCACTCGTTGATGGTAAGAGTACCGAATTTGCCGTCGATAACGTTGTTGAAATCGACTTCTATATCAAATTTTCCCCAACCTACGTCGGAATCAAACTCGCACCACTTCTTTAATTTATCTTTGTATATGTCGTAGATGCTTGCTCCGCTAGTGGATAGGTCCCATTGGTTGTTGATTTTTGTTGCGAAGTTTTTGCCACAAACGTAACCTGTATCGTGGAAGATTTTAGTAGCTTCTTGAATTCCTGCAGTTTCTACAACCTTTTCGAAGATACCGCCGAACATATTTATGAAGGTATCGGTTCTGAAGCTAACGTTTCTAGAAGTATCTCCGGGGTTAATCATAATGCCACGGCTAGGTAGGTAGTCGAAGACCTTAGTGGACTTGACGTTTTCTACAACGGGAGCGGGTGCGGGTTGAGCTACGGGGGTAATCGGGTGTGGAAGTGCCGGCATCAATGCTTGCAAGAGCTTATCGAACACGAAGCTGGGATTGCCGGGGTAGGCAATAATACGTTGAGAACGTCCCATATAGTAACGATAATCGTCGTTCAAATTGAAATCTTCTATAACGAAGGGCACCAAAGGCTTCTTCTTTTCTGTTAGAATGTCTATTTCATTCAACATATGGTTGGATGCATTGATAGCGTCAGAGCAAACGACTACGGAAATAGAGCATTCGGAAATAGCTTGCGTAAGGCGAGAAGCATAACCTGCACCGGGGGTGATATCACGTGGTGCAATGAAGCAACTTACGCCTTTGCTTTCCAGATAGTTTACGATATCCATAGCTACGTCTCTATCGCAAGTGGTGTAACTGATAAAAACATCTTTTGTTGAAGAACTCATTCTAACCTCCTAAACGCGCACACACGCGACTATCTATTATATTAACACTACTATAATAAATTGTCAATAAGGTTGTTTTTGAATAGTTGGCGTTGACAACAAGCACAATATGATTTAATATTTATATTGCCGAAAAGACAAATTTTAAAGGGGTACGAAATGCCGAATAGATTTTTCCTTTGCTATAGAGAAGATTCAGCAGACTTCGCCAAGCACTTATCCGAGCATATAAACAAGCAAAAAGAAGTTTACGGAGAGGCGTATTATTCCGATTACCACGCCCACGGAAACTATTTAAGTATGGAACAAATAGGAAGAATATTCGATGAAGTCGAGTATTTCGTATGCTGTGCAGGAAGAGATATAGTCAAAGGTTTCTTTTTACCGAGTGGCGAATTTAATAAAGAGTGCGCGACTGCGCTCGAATTTGTATCTGCGGAAAAGAGAAGGCAAAAAGGGGAAATCAAGTTCATAATCATTAATTACAACAATTACGAATTTAGTACGGAAGATTTAGCAATTCTAGAAAAACTCTATCGTGAATTTGGTATTTTGCGAGAAGATTCCGTAGATGCAATTAAGAACGCCAATCGCAACTATTATGACAAAAGGCAAACCGACACAGAGATGTTTTATAGCCGTTTGTTAAGAGGGTTGGAGCTAATTAAGCAAGAGAGTCAAGAAGACGTTATCAGAAAAATCATAGAAGAAAGGCTTGCGCAAATGGTAGGTGCGAGTACAGTTAAGACAGAGTTAGACGAGTTAGAAAGACTCAAAAAAGAGAACGAGAAACTCAAGAAAAAGCTAACCGACAACACAAAGAAAGCGAGTGAAGATAACGTAGTTAAGACTAAAAGCGCGACGGAAGATGCTTTTCTTGGAAGCTTTAATTTGCCCAAAAGAGAAGAGCCGTTATATAGCGCTAGTTACGAGTATAACGCCCCACCGACCACGCTTCTTACCGAATATAAAGAAAGAGAAAATACCGAGCAAGAAGAGTTTGACACACGCGTAATAGAAACAATCGAAAGCACGCTAAAGAGCTTTTCTATCAAAGCAAAAGTGATAGGCGTAAGAAGAAGCGCGCAATATGTTCAATATGAAATAAGTCTTGCTTCGGGCGTCTCTATAAACAAGGTTAGGAACCTAAAGCCCGATTTACAAATAATGATAGGCGCGAAGAGAATGCGCTTGCTAGCACCAATTCCCGGCAAAACCACCGTTGCTATAGAAATACCTACGGACTCCACCGAGCTAGTAGGGATTAGGTCTATAATAGAGAGCGATACGTTCAAGAAAAGCAAGGGCGGTATACAAATTGCGTTAGGAAAATCTATAGACGGCGTAGAGATTTGCGACTTGTCAAAGCTCCCACATTTATTAGTAGCGGGAGCTATCGGTAGTGGCAAAAGCACTCTCCTTGACGCGATGATAGTGAGCTTGATTTACAAGCATTCACCGGAAGAAGTAAGGCTTGCGCTTGTAGACGTGGACGGTATAGATTTTGCCAAGTACAAGGGCGTTCCGCATATGCTATTTCCTGACGTAATAAGAAATAGCGAGCACGCCGTGGATTGTGCTAAATGGCTAACCACAGAAATCACGAGAAGGTACGACTTGCTCCGAGTAATCGGCAAAAGGAATATAGAAGATTATAATGCTTTGAGTGGCAGAGGAAGCAAGCTCGCAAGAATAGTATTTATTGTTAACGAATGTGCAAGCATAACGGGAAGAGAAAAAGAGTGGCAAGATGCTATTGCGAAGATAGCGCAAGTAGGACGCGCCGTGGGCGTACATTTGGTGGTGACCACGCAAAGACCGACCACAACCGTAATCCCGGGAATGCTTAAAGTCAACGTTCCTGCGAGAATAGCGCTTGCTACGGCTACTTCTATAGATTCTATGGTAATAATGGACGTTGCCGGAGCAGAAGACCTTATGGGCAATGGCGATATGCTATTTAACGGTGGAATGGGTACGGGCGTGAAGCGCATACAAGGCGCGTACATAACCGAAGAAGAAATCGATGCGGTACGCCGTTACGTGATAGCTAATAACGACCACTCGTTCGAAGATGAGTTGTGGGGAAAAATCGCAGGCGACAAAGAGCTAGAAACTACGTTGTATAAAGCGATGCGAGTTTTTCTCAAAGAAAAGACCGTGTCGGTAAGTTTGTTACAGCGCAAGTTGTATCTTGGGTATATGAGAGCTAGTAAGTGCGTAGACGAGCTCGAGAAAAGGGGATTTATCGAGCGCAACGGAAATAGTGGCACTTACAAAATTCTTATTACGTTAGAAGATTTTAAAAAATATTTCGGCTAACTACTATTTGACTAATTTTACCGTATAACCACCGAAGGAATAAGTATGTTGGGAATTTCTCACCGTTCTTGGGCAGTAGTCGGTGGTTATTATTTGACTTCTCACCTGCTCGGTTAGTGCGTATCTCTTGTCGCTACTTTTTGGGTAGCTATCGGCGCGCGTTCTCACGATAAAGTTATCGTTTTGCAGTTCTTCATCGCGATTGACTGTTTTCTTTGGGTTGTTGTCTATAATGATTGACGCGTAATCTCTGTGTCTTTGTTTATACAATACGGACGGGAACATTGCTTGTGTCTTAAGCGTTGCATCCTTTTTTACGTAGCCTTGCGTGATTTTATTTTCGTGTAAAATAACCAGTACTTTGCCTAGCATATCTTTCACTGGCATCCAGCCGTCGTTAACGCGCATTTCTTCGAACGTCGCGTATTTGCCAAGCATATCTCCGGGCGTAATGAGCTTATCGCCGAGTTTAGATTTTAGTAGAGCGTCAAAGGCGTCGGTATGTTTTAAGGACAATATTTTTAATCCGTCTACAGGCGCAACGTCTTGCTTTGCTTCAATAATAATACTGATAGGTAGGTGATTAGGGTTGTGGTCGGACCACATAACGATTTCTTCGAGTGCGCCCTCGAAGTCGTAGCACGTAGTCGCGCTATCCATAACCGGCTTGTGCATTACGGTAAAGGTTATATCGCCGTCAACAACTCTTGCTTCCACGTCTATTTCGATACTCCTTATTCCCATTTCAAATTGTGTGGTTAGCGTATCGTTTTCGAAGTCGTTTTTATTGAATTTTTTGAGTCCAAACGAGAGTATTTTAAAAGGCTTTTGATAATCTAGAGTAGCGCTACTAACCAAACGCTGATAGCTATTATGGGTAGCCAAAAAAGCCATTTCGTTATACTTAACTCCACTATTTAGTGCTTCTTCTAGATTAAAATCGCACAGTCTTTGTTCGCCCGAACTGACGTAGTTAGTGTAGAATTCTTCACGCAAATACGTTAGGTGTTCTTGCTGATATTTAACGTTCATATCTTTGTTTATGAAATAAACGTCCTTTGCCCATTCCCAGAGCCAGATGCTTATTCCGCCTGCCACAATGACAAGACATACAAGAACTACTATAATTATGGTTAATATTTTTTTCGTGCGTGATTTAGTCATATTTTCTCTCTAGAGTTGTAGTTTGTTTTATTATACCATAAGAAGTAGAGTAGAGGAAAGTGTTTACTCTCCTCTACAAAAAGTCTTAAAAATTAGTCATATAAGCGACAAAGCTTATACTGTTTCATTGCAATTATCGTAATCGCAAATAGTGTCGAAGTCTTCATCAATGCAGGTAGTTAAAGTTTCTTCGCATATATCGCATTTGTGGTCGCTATCTTCGTCTCGGCAAAGAGATTTTAACTTAATATTGCATATATCACAATCGTGATCGCCGTTATTGTCAATGCAATCAACAATCTTTGCGCCACAAATATCACAATAATGGCCATTGTCGTTATCAACACAAGTATGAGCTTCTATTACGTGATTAAAATGTACTTTGATTTTGCTATATTCTGTATCAATTTCTCCACCAAAGGTGCAAATCTCATTCCATTGCTCCTCGGTTCCCATATAATAAATATCCGTAATAGTACTCCACGCGAAAGCGTCCCTATCTATCTCCTTTACGTTAGTACCTATAACAAGCGAGGTTACGTTCGAGAAGGCAAAGGCGCATTCATCTAAAATTATTTCACCTTCAAATTGAGGGATAACGGCCTGTCCGTTCGTATCATGGCAATCGTAGCCAACAAAAAATCTTCCATTATCTAGAGAAAATACCTTATACCCATCCAAGCACGCAATAGCATCACCCTCATAAAGTTGGGAGTAACTGTCTATTATTGTCACGCCTTCCAAAGAAAATTCAACGGAAGAAAGATTTATTATCCAATAACTTACTTCCAGGCCCTCGAAGGCTTTTTCGCTAATATAAGTAATTGATTGAGAAATAATCAAGGTAGGGCAGTGAAGATTTTCAAATGCATAGTCTCCTATACTCGTAACGGCTTTACCATTATATTTCAAAGGACACACAAGGAAATCTAAGGGCAAGACGATGTCACTTATTTCATAGGTGTCATCATTTTTCAAAGTGTATTCAAATAATGGGTTACCACCGCATTTTTCGCAAAGCCCCGTTTCGTTGTCTATATAGTTCAGACACTGTTCCATAACATATCCACATATATCACATATATGGTCATCTGCATCTTCGTTTACACAAAGAGTTTCCAACTTAATATTACAAATATCGCAATTGTGGTCACTGTTATTGTCAAGGCAGGTTGTTAAAGTCTTTTTGCAAAGGTCGCAAACGTGGTCGTTGTTAGTGTCTGAGCAAGTAGTAAGTACTTCTTTAGCATTGTCGCAGATGTGGTCGTTGTCATTATCAACGCAATCAAGTGTTTCGTAACACTTGTCGCAAACGTGGTCGCCATCATCACTTAGACAAGAGTGGTCCTTATCTATATTTGCCCACAAATCAAGGTCTCTTGCTATTGGCATAAAGTTGTTCCAACAGCTACTATACCACCCCAAATTAGCAAATTCTTCTTCACTAATTATGTCTTCTTCTTCATAATCAGTCAAGAACCAACCGTCAAAATAATATCCTGCTTTTTTAGGCACGGGTAAGGTAAGAGTATCTCCTTTGTTAACTTGAATAGTATAAGTGCTATCGTCTACTTTGGTATATTTTTCGTCAAGTATTGTGGCGCCGTAAGTATGGAAAGTAACTGTTACTTTTTCTTGAACGTATTCTACTTTTACGCCAGTGTCGACACCATCTACAAACCAATTACCATTTTCATCAATAGTGATTTTTGGAGTATAACTAGCGTCTCCATCAACACCATCTTTACCAGGTTCACCTTGAATTCCTTGTTCCCCCTTGGGACCAGTTGCTTTAACGTTAAGCGATGTCCACGTTGTGCCATTATCGTACGAAACGTACCAATAATTATCTTCACCTATCTTAAGCAGTGGTGTAAGTCCATTTTCTCCAGTTTCGCCCTTGTCACCTTGAATTCCTTGTTCACCCTTGGGACCTTGTGGACCGATATCGCCATTTTCTCCCTTTTCGCCCTTAATGGTTGCTAGCCATTCTTCGTACGATAGTGGAGTCGTACCGTTTTCTTGGGCATAGGCTACGTAAGTGTCGTAAATTGCCATAATTTCCGCATCAGTATTGTCGGTGCCGTCCGTTGAGTTGTCGTTACAAGCAATCAGCACCATACTGAATGCTAATACGATAACAAGAATTGATACAAGTAAAATGGATTTTTTCATATATTACCTCTTGGTACATCAATTATATTTACTATAATATCACATTTTTAGATAATAATCAATTATAGTATAGATATGAGATTATAAAGAATTAAGAGAAGAAAACTGCCTAAACTCCGCCGTGGAAGTTGATTAAAACCGGTTGATTGTTACCGGGTGCGCGATAAATATCGAAGCTGTCGTGCTTGCCGCCCGCGTACTTAAGACCTTTGCCCACGGTAACGTCACCGTAAGAAATATTACGGTTGTACGCAAGCTCCTTAAAAGCCATATAATTTTTAAGCGCAACGTTGTTAAAGCCCATATTAATTATTGTTGTGCTACAATAATAAAATTAGTGCAATACGCATAAAAAATTCATACGTCTTTATTGCGCACTATTTATGGTCGACAAATATTGACCTACGGCTTTTATTATGCTATACTATCTTTGTTTGTTGATCCCAATCAATGGGACAAGGGGGACGTGATGACGGAAGTTCAAATTGACGCTCAACGCAAAAGATTAAGAAACACTTTTCTCGTTGCTATCTTGATTTTGTACTTTATTTTACTGATTTGGGTAATCGTTTTTAAGTGCAACGAAAACGCAAGTATGCATATCGAAATGAATCGCGCCATGACTATACGCGAACGCTTGGCCTACAAAGCGATACCTTTTAAATACACCATTGAACGCTTAAAGGAGGGCGCTCCACTCGAAACTATAGCAACCATCTTTAACGTTTTGATCTTTGCGCCAATGACGATGATATTTAGATATCTAAAGATAAAAAAACTGACTGCCGTCTTAATCGCTGCAGCTGTCAGTATGGCTATCGAAATATTACAACTGTTTACCGGATGGGGCGGTTATGATATTTCCGACTGGATCTTAAACGTTTTAGGCGCACTCCTCGGTCTTGCTGTATTCGCGCTTTTTACGCGCATGAGCCACAAAGCACAATTTATAACGGTCGCTATTTGTGGTTTTATCACATTACCCGTAGATATTTTTGCAATAATAAATACGGTGCTAAACTTCCCCCACTAAATTACTTTAATTCGCGGGATGATTTTCGTATGCTTTCCCGTTTAGCTTTACTTCCGCGCCCTGCGGTGCGTGTATCTCTACGGCAATTCCTTCAGGAGTCGTTACGTTAATAACGTAATTGCCGTCAACCTTTTTATAATCTAACGTTATAAGCCCTTTTACGCTCGGTACGGTGCAGTTTAGGCTATCGTATAGCGCGTATTGGGGTGCTATTTTAACCCTTTCGTAGCCGGCGTCTAACGGCGTGATGCCTGCAAAATGCTTGCTCATAATAACGAGCGGACCACCGCTCCACGCGTGGTTTTTGGTGCCTTGCCAAGCATTCCAAAATTCCCATAGAGTAGAGTAATCTTCGTTTACCATCCCTTCGTATCTATCCTTGATACGCTCTTTTGCCTCTTGGTATTTACCCATTGCGCATAAAGCTTCCAATACGTAATACTCCATATAAGGGCTTGCATTTTTTGTGGTTACAAGAACGTTTAGGATGGTCGGGTACTGCTCGGGCGTTGCAAGACCTGCTAAAACGGCAAGGGCGTTCGCTCTGTCGTCGGGCTTTTTGACGTCGTTACTCTTGTAACCATCTTCCGTCCAAAGAGCTTTGTACCCGGATGCAATAGCCTGCTTTCTTCCCGCAATAAACGATATATCCTCTGCCTTTCCGATAATTTCCGCCATCTTTTCAGTCGCAGTAAGAGCGTAGTATACCCATGCGTTTTCGATAGCGGTCATATCCGCTTTTTTGCCCCAGTCCGGCCAATCCCACGAGCCTTCACGATGCTTAACGAGATTATCTTCATCCATTTCCCATAGCTTTAGATAGTTGATTGAAGCATTGTAAACCCTTTCAATAAAGGCCTTATCACCGGTGTATTCGTAGTAGGTAAGGAATCCAATTATGCCTGCAAGCTGTTGGACGGGCAACTCAAAATAATCACCGCTTATCGGCACTACGGTTTGTAAAACGTTGGTGTCGTCAACGTGCGAAAGCATAGCCTCGACGCCCTTTTGATAAAGGAGGTAGGAGCTCGAGTCCATCGAGTACATCGTCATTATCATTTCGCTTGTAGCATCGCCCCACCATTGTGCTCTTTCTCTATCGGGACAATCCATATAATTATCGCGCATCGTAACGTATAGGGTGCGGAGGGACTTTTGCCACAACGTATTCATAAACTCATCTTCGCACTTGAAGTCGCCTGCAAAATTGCTGTTGTAACCCGTTTCGCGGTACTTCAATGCGACTATGGTAACGCCACGCGGTATTTTATAAGTTACGTGCTCGCCGTTAATCCAACCGAGCGCCTCAAACTCTTGCTCTCCATCTTTAGTTATATAGGTGGTGGAAACTGCACCCGTAATTAAAGTGTTCTCCGTTATTATGCGAATCTTCTTTCCTGCAGGTGCTATTACCTTGAGGTAAGGGGTAAATTGCGCATTATAGGGTATGTTTACCGTGATTTTTTCGCCACCAAGCTTTTTAACGGCGTGGTTTACGTAGTCTTTGGAGTTTTCGTAGTCTTTTAGACCATAGTCTTTTAAGAGGGGTATTCCTCTTGAATAGAGTTTGCCGTAAGCGCCCTCTCCGCCTATAGCGTATTCGGTCGCGTTCTCCCATGCGGAAAAGTCATATCCCTCGTTTGTCCAATCTCCTATATCTTGCCTTGCATCGTAATGAATACTATATTCGGGAAGCCTATAGTTAGGTTGATTAAATAGGCTGTTGACGTAAGCGGAGTGCTTTTTCACATTCCAACTGCTGTCTGATAGTATGGCGACACCTTCGCCTACTGCTTCAAAAATAAAACCTCCTTGACCGCTACTGTTATAGGAATAGTTCTTTTCACTACCCCAAAACCACACTAAAGCGCAAATTGAGTTTTCACCTTCTTTAAGATAAGGTGCAATATCAACGCTATCATAGTAACCAAAGCCGTTATCTCTCTTAACACTACCTTCAAAAATAACCGGTTCGCCGTTTATATAAAGCCAATACTTTGAGTCGGCAGAGATATGCGCAATCAACTCTTCGGGAAGGTTATCAAGGGCAACCTTTTTACTAAAACACATCCAAACGTTTTTTTCGGTTAGGTTTTTACTATCCCAAATCCATTTAGCTTGCCATTCGGTTTTCTCGCTAATAGAAATCGTTTGATATTCGGGGATACTTTCGGGAATTGTATAATCGTTTTTAAACGGAACCATTTCCGAACTTCCCCACGAAAAAACGGAAGACAAAAACGCTATTGCAATATAAATATACGAAACTATCGTTGCCAAAAAGCGCATATATCCTCCATACAGTCTTGTTTTACTTAATAAAATGATTTTATCATAATAAGATTATAAATTCAATACTAACCTTGTTAAAGAGTTGTACTGAACCGGGTTAAATAAGAAGAATTTCTTTATAAAATACGAGCAAATAAAAAACTCTCCCGACGGGACTTTACTCAAGGTAAACGACCGAGGGAGGTTTTATTTTGTTATGCTATTCGCTCAAATAGTATTTTGATTTTACCAAATGGTTACAACTCCGTCAACATGGTGCCAATAATTACCACTCGTTATAGGCTCGGTTTCGCTATAATAATACGAAGATAATAGTCAGTTTCACCACCATTAAAATTTTGCCTAATAGCAACGCTTCCTTCGTAAGGCGTTTTTCCAAACAAATAACCTAAAACGACGTTGTTAGTAAAGTCTTCCATATTGAAATTTTAATGTTTCCCTTGATTTTTAATATTTCCCTTGATATAATCCTATTAATGATATTTGGAGATTTATTGGTATGAAAAATTTTATCACCATTACCGCAACCATACTTGTTTTAACGTTGGCTCTCCTTTCTTTAACCTCTTGTGTAAAAATGCCAAGAGATTATAAGGACGCTCGTACAAATTTGAAAGACAACGATTATGGCGTTCAAGGTAGTTCAACGCCCGAAGAGTCTTTTATACTTGTTACTCTAGTACTAGAGGGCATGGCTTCTTCCATAAAAGACCAAAATAGTAGATTGAACGCATTAACTCTTGTAGATATAATAAAATCACATAGCCAAGAAATACTAGCCGATATAAAAAACGTTATCGTGGGGCTTTCTAACGACGGCAAGGGAGAAGATTTCGTTCTACTAATATATTTTAAGGATAAAGAAGCCGTTGAACGCAATAATTACTATTTCACATCATTATTTATGGTACTGCAAAAAAATGAAATTGATTATGACACGATTCCCATTTATTCAGATGCTCTAATTTATGGCGATGCAAACGACGTGCTCTATTTAGGAACAAAACAGGGCTTAAAAGATACTAATTAATCTTAAAACCAAAGGAAAAAGACCGCTGTCCATAGGATAACGGTCTTTTAGGTTTTGATTCTCATATAACCCAATTTTCGTTTTTGCTATTTTGATGTATTTCAAAAAATAGTTATTTATAATAGATTATTGTTTTCCAGCCCGACTTACCTAAGCTTGTTATAAATGCAAAGCAATTAAAGATGAAATCTATAAGCCATACTCCTATAATCATAAACGCAGGATAAATAAAGTTTATCATATAAAGTGGATATCCTAAACACATAAAAGCTACTCTTACAAGAGCTGATCTTTCTTCATCCTTAATGAATTTTTCATACTCTGCTCCAACGGATTGGACCATGGCCATCAAAAAGATGTAGAGGCACTCGGCAATGAAGAACCATAGCACCGCTAAACCAGTAAATAAGAATATTAATATCCTTACTCCCAGCAATTTGTCATTTTCCCCATTATAAAAACACATGGTTAATTGATTAGCTATTTTTTTTAACGTTTCTTTTGTGTTCATAGTGCCTCCTTTTTTTGGTAGTATATTTTAGTAGCCATATTGTACCACCCTTTGAGATACCTGTCAATATCAAACCAAGAAAGCCCATATTCTAATAATGCTCGTGCACTTCTACTAAGCAGCAATAACTGATTGTTTCTTAAAATTAGAAAATTAAAGAACCACTCCCGTTTATTGATTACTAATTATATTTGATTGTTTGAGATGTCTCGCACTATAATAACATTTAGGTAAGACACGCAGTTTAGATGAAAAGCGAGCAAAATAAAAAACCACCCGACGGGACTTTACTCAAGGTAAACGACCGAGGGTGGCTTTTATTTTGTAAAGTTATTCGCTTAAATAGATGTTGCATCACAAGGTCAATTTAAACGAATTTTACACAACCACTTTGAGCTTTTGGCGTGCTGACCAATGGCCGTCTTTGCCTCTTAGTGATATCCTATGGAGAAAGATAACCTATCTTGACAGCATAAATAGTGTATGTTAGACTATAAAAGGAGGTGCTTATGGAGAAACATGTATTACAAGAATTACCAAAAGATAGATTGCTAACCGATGAAGAAGCTGAGATTGTTTATCAAAATTATAAAAAAATTGAGCAATTAGAAATCAAAGAAAGCTCTATTAAGTCTAATAAACTGTCTTTACTCGCAGGTACATTTGACTATTTCAATGAAAAGGACCAAGCAGAAGCTTTTCCACTTTTGAACAAAGCCTATTCATCGGAAGAAAGAGTGACTTCTGTTTTTTATAAAAAAATCGGCTTAAAATCTTATATTATTGGTTACAGTGTTTTTTTGACAATACTAGTTTCCATTTTAGGATTGTTTGTAGGGTTCCCCTATTTTAGAATAAAGAACTACGTTATGGGTGGCGCACATTTGTTATTAACCATAGTTAACGTTATACTATTCTTCTTTAAAAGCACCCTTGTCTACGCAATTATCTGCATACCCGTATCTGCTGTTTTTGTTATGATATCTTTTTTCTTGCTTTCCAGGGCTTATTCAAAATACAATTTAAAGAAACTAAAAGAATATGTTTCTAAACTGCAATAACGCGTTAGTTTAGATGAAGAACGAACAAAAAGAAATCCCTCCGACGGGAGTAGCGAATTAATAAAAAAAGACCACTACTTGCGTAGTGGTCGATTTTGTTAATTAATGGAATTATTCTCCTTTGTAGGGAAGAAGTGCCATGAATCTTGCTCTCTTGATTGCTGCTGCGAGAGCTCTTTGGTGCTTAACGCAAACACCACTCATTCTTCTGGGAAGAATTTTGCCTTTTTCGGTGATGTAACGGGTGCGTTTTTCACCGTCTTTGTATGAGCGTTCACTGCTCTTTTCCATTTCTTTTGCTAGTGCGATGTAGTCGATATCTTCTACTTTGTTAACGCAGAAGGGGCATACTTTTTTCTTGGGAGCACGCTTGCCAGCGGGGCGAGCTGCTTTAGTTGCATTATCTTTATTAACCATTTTTCTCTCCTAATTATTAGAAGGGCAAATCACCATCACTGATGGGCTTTAGCTCTTCAATCTTGTTCTTTTTTTGAGTTACTTCGGGAAGGTCAGGGGTGTCACTCATGCTGATTTCATCGTTCTTGGTTGATAAAAATTGAACTTCATCTGCTACGATTTCCGTGACGTATCTCTTCGTTCCGTCTTGTGCGTCATAACTACGCGTTTGAATTGAACCGCAAAGACCTACTTTGCTTCCTTTCTTAAGGAACTTACCACAATTTTCTGCTTGTGTTCTCCAGCAGATAATAGGGAGGAAGTCCGTTTGTCTTGAACCGTCGCCATTTGCATAGTTGCGGTTGATAGCGATAGTAAATCTGCAGACTTTTGCTCCGTTAGAAGTTGTTGAAGATTCGGGGTCTTTCGTTAAGTTACCGATTAATATAACTTTGTTCATCGTTTACTCCTTAATATTGTCTTGTAATCATTTGACGGACAATACTATCATTGATTCTCATTTGTCTGTCGATTTCAGCGGGAACGGTTGATTCTGCTTCGAAGTTAATCAAAACGTAATAACCTTCAGTCTTGTAGTTGATAGGATAAGCATATTTTCTTGTGCCCCATTTATCAACAGTGTTGACTGTACCTCCGAGGGATACGATAAGGTCGCTAAACTTTGTAACGATAGCATCCTTAGCTTCTTCCTCAATACCGTTATCGATGATGAATAACAACTGGTATTTGTTCATATTATTACCTCCTTTTGGACTTATGGCTCCCGAGGGAGCAAGGGTTGTTGCATACAAAATGCTTATATATTATATATGCTAAAAATAAATAAGTAAAGCGTTTTTTATGCTTTTAATGCAAAAAACAACAGAAAAATTATGCAAAATACGCACTACACTACATATTGTGGTGTGAACGCATTTCACCCCCAAATACTACTTGCGTACAACGTAAATTTGTCTAGCGTTTTTGTGTATAACGAAGTCGTTTTCTAATTTTCCCATCTCCAATTCGCCGTCAAGACAAAAGGGCAAAGGTTTTTTGAGCTTAATATTCGCGTGCTGGACTTCTCTAAAAATTATATTCTTGCCGTGAACTTCTTTTTTGAAACCTATGAAAAACGCTCTAAAGAACAAGAAGAACATTTTAACTAGAGCGAAAGGCGCTTTGGGCGTACGGATAAGAAGAAGGTGCGCTTTACCGTTCGTCGGCGTGTATAATTTGTTAAAATTAAACCCGAAACACGATTTAGAATTTATGAGCATTATGAGCGTGAAATCTCCACTCGTTGCGAACGAGTCTGTGGATATTTCCGCATCAACGTGCCACAGCTTATACTCGCGAAAGGCGTCAACGTAATAGCAAAGTCTTTTGAAAACCCTTTTATCTTCAGGTTTTGAGTTGTAACCGATAGGCGTAAAAGAGCCCACTGCGGAAACGTAAGAAAAAAGCCTTCCGTTAAACTCGCCCACGTCGATTTTGCGCCCCTCGTAGCTTTTGAGCGAACGCGCCGTGTCGTTCAAAGTGCCACAAGGAAAGTAAATGAATTCTATTTCCGTGTCACGGAGTGCGTTCAAAGTGCGATTTAGCGTGCCGTCACCACCACAAACAGCAAGCGCATCGTAACCAACAACCGCACGCCTAACGTCATAGAATCCATCGTTTTGGTTGATAATATGAGTATCGATTATCGAATAACGCTCCTTGAGCGCGTCTAAAAGTACGCTCTTCTGTATTAGCTTTTTTGAATTTCCGGATAAACCGTTAATGACAAGTAAACACTTCATAGTATAATAAATTCTTTTCAAGTTAAGTTTGTGCAATAATAAAGAAAATACTTGACAAGGCATTTATCGAAATGTATAATAACCCTAGATACCCCCTGGGGGTATAAAAGGAGAGAAAAATGCATATTGATACAAGGGAAGACGTACTAAAGAGATTGAGTAGATTAGAAGGGCAAGTCAAAGGCGTTTCGAAAATGATATCGGAAGACGTTGATTGCGAAAAGGTGCTCGTTCAAATTTTAGCCGTAGAAGGCGCTATCAAGAATATAGGCAAAATGATTATCAAGAGTCACCTATGCCACTGTGTAAAGGACGCTATGGAAAAAGGCGACACCGATATACTCGATAGCTTCAGCAAGATAGTAGAAAAATTTATATAGGAGAATAGCTATGACCGAAATTAAAGAATGCCCACATTGCAAGGCGTTAAGAGAAGAGCGTGAGCGCAAAGAAAGGGAAGAACGCGAGCGTCTAGCCCGCGAAGAAGAAATGCGTAAATTGGAGTCCGAAACAACCGAAGCTAGCGCCCCAAAACACGAAAAATGTTGTTGTCATGAGCATCACCACGAAGAAGGTGAAGTCAAAATGTGTACCTGTGGCAAACACGCGAACGATGAAGATAAGCGTTGTACGTGCAAGGCGCATCACCACGAACACGAAGACGGCGACGCCGGTTGCAGTTGTGGAATGGATTTCAAAGAACATAAAGAAGAAAATTGTGGTTGTGGCGTTGACCACAAGCATACGTCTAACAAGACTGCACTCATTAAGCTTATAGTCAGTTTCGTTGCAGTCGTTTTGAGCTATGTGTTAACCGCGACGCACGTTTACGATGGAGTAAATCCTTGGTTTAGACTACTCGACACGGCTTGGATTTCCATTATTTTGAGTGGTATTCCTATTTATCGTGGCGCTATCAAAAACCTTATTAAAAGAAAAGGCGTAAGTAAGATTACTAGCGCGTTATTGGTTAGTTTAGCGATGACGGCTAGCATAATAATGGGCTTTTTAAGCATTGCAGGCGTAACGGAAGGTGTACACGGACACCATGAAAACTACTTCTTTGCTAGTGGTGAAGTTGCATTTTTGATGGCTTTAGGCAAGTTTATTGAACAAATTACCGTTGGCAAGTCGCGTTCAGCTGTCAAAGAGCTAATTCAAATGAAGCCTTTAACGGCTAATCTAAAAACCCCCACGGGGTATATTGAAGTCAAAGTAGAAGATATTAAAGTCGGTGACGTGGTATTGGTGCGTCCTAACGATATAATTACTATTGACGGAGAAGTGGTTTTCGGCAGTAGTGCAGTTGACACTTCGGGCATAACCGGCGAAAACGCTCCACAAGACGTAACCATAGGCGACGCAGTTTATATGGGAACAAGGAACTTGTCGGGCGCTATCGAAATCCGCGCAACCAAGAGAATAGAAGATACCACGTTCAATAGACTTATCGACTACGTTAAAAACGCAGAGAAGAAAAAAGCACCCATCGTGCAACACGCAGATAAGTGGGCGTCATATCTTGTGCCGTCGGCGTGTGTAATAAGTATAGTTATATTTTTTATCGCATTGTTTGCAATGCACCTATCCGTAATCGAAGCCGTTAGTCGCGCTATAACCATTCTAGTAGTCGTATGTCCTTGCGCGTTGACGCTTGCTACTCCGATAGCAGTTTCTGCAGGCATAGGAAACGCCGGCAAAAAAGGTATACTTATCAAGAGTGGCGTTGCAGTAGAAGCTCTCGCAAAGGTCAAGAAAATTGCTTTTGACAAGACGGGAACGCTCACGGAAGGCAATCTAATAGTTAGTGAAGTGAAAGCCGTAAGTCTAGATAAAGACAGCTTGTTACGCTATGCAGCTAGCGCAGAGAACTTCAGCGAACACCCAATAGGAAAAGCTATAGTTGGTAGTTACGACGGAGAACTTCTTGAAGTAGAAAACACCGAAAGTATAGTTGGAAAAGGCGTTAGGGCGACGGTTGCAGGTAAAGACGTACGCGTAGTTAAGCTATCCGAAGTCGACGTTACGGATACCGAAAGAGAAGAATTATTGTCAAAAGGCGCAACCGTAATCGCAGTTATAATAGATGAAGAACTTGCGGGCTTTATAGCGCTCAACGACAGCATTCGTGACGGTGTTAATATGGCTATACGCGAACTTAAAGACGACGGATACTCGGTGGTCATGCTCACCGGCGACAACGCTATTTCCGCGAGAAACGTCGCTAAAGAAATAGGCGTAGAAGAATATAAAGCAGAGCTTTTGCCGGAAGACAAGGCGCAATACGTGCTTAATTTGAACAGCACGGAAGATGGCGTTATGATGGTTGGTGACGGTGTAAACGATGCTCCTGCATTGACGTCTGCTACTTGCTCGGTTGCTATGGGAGCTATGGGCAGTAGCGTTGCGATAGAAACTGCCGACGTTGCGCTTATGACTAGTGACGTTAAGAGAATTCCTTTCCTAATGAGATTATCCAAGCGCGTATTTAAGACTATTAAAATCAATATAATAATGTCGCTATCGATATCCTTCATATCCATTTTCTTGTCGCTATTCGGTATTCTTGATGCTGTTAGTGGTGCGCTCGTGCATAATGCTGGAAGCGTACTCGTGTGTTTACACTCGGCGTTTTTGCTCGCATTTCACGGTAAGAAAAAATAGTACACGGTAACCAAACGGAGCCCCTGCGCATATAATGGCGCAGGGGTTTTATTATGGAAGAATATATGTGCGAGCTCGCGCGAGCGTACAATGCTAGGTTAAGAGGTAATAATGCAAAAGCTCAACAAGCTATTTCTATAATAGAAATGCAGGAGAATATTTTGCAACGAGCAAGGGGCAGGGTTGCTAGTTACGTATTGAGTTTAAAGAGTGGCAGTAAGCGTGACTTGGAAAAACTAGACGACGCACAAAAAATCCCCTCGATAACGAGTAGCGTTACAAGGGGATGTTCTTTTAATAGGTTGATAGAGTTGCAAATAGAGCTTTTCGTGGTGTTAGACGAGTTAAAAGCGGACGGATACGACGTGGAAGGCGCTATTGCTAGCGAAACGCGCGCATCAATCTTTATGGCTTATCTCGGAAAATAAATCTTGCCAAGTAGCGTCGTTAGCAAGGTCCAGAACAACGATTTTTCTTGCGAGTTTGTTTATTGCCGTACGCACTCTAGGGAAAGCGAGTGCGCGTAGCGCGACTTCTTCAGCTTGAGAAAGGATAGGCGTAGCAAGGGGTATGTTTTTATTTACGGAAAGCACTTCTTTTACGCCAAATTCGCTGTTAAAATAGGCGATAGTGGCTTCGTGAGCAATTAGTCCTAATTCGGTGCTTTCGCTTGTTACGCGTGCAACAAATACCGAATTATCCTTGATTAAAGAGTAGGTGGAGCCGTCTATTATCAACGAGCCTTCTTCTCTATCTAGCAAGTTCAATATTAAATTACTACCGATAGTTTCGTTTGGGGTGGGAAGTACGAAGACTTCTTCTGCCGGGAGCATAAATTCGCTAGCATCGTAGCTCTCCCCATAAGTGCTAAATTCGCGCAATTCGGTTATGGCGAATACGCGCTCGGGGGTGCCGGAAATAAGCAACACGTTGGCTTTTGCAACGTTATATTTTTCGTAGAGCTCGATAGCGTTTTTACCCACAACTGCGCGCAAATCACGAGTGTTTACGTCGGGAGCAGGTAGCACTAGAGTTTCTACAAGAGTGTCACCATCGGCTATGCCGATAATCGTATTTTGGTCGTTTAGAATAGAAAAAACGAGAGGCTCGTCGATTTTTGTAATCGTACTAGCTTTAGCTAGCGTACAATCTATGGTTAATTCACCTTCGAAGTATTTGTCGCAAGCAAGGCGAACGCCGTCTGCACGCTCGTTTTCGCTCAAAAAGCGCAAATCTAAAGGCGTCTCCGTAAGAGAGGGGGCAATAATTTTACATCTACCACAAAGCCCTTTGCCACCGCAAGGGAAAGAATAGCCTTCGCGAACAAGGTATTCACGAAGGCTAGTTTTGGTTTGTGAGTTAATTGTTAATTTCATATTAAATTATCGATAAAGAAATGTTATCAACAGCAGGTGAAGTCGAGCTGGATTTAACTTGTTTGAAATTGAAGTTTGCAGTACCTGCGGTGTTACCCATGAAGAACATATGACCGCCGATTGAGTTGACGATGTTAATGGGGGTAGCGCCAAACGTCACTAGGCTGTCCATAGACGTTGCAATTACGCTGAATACGCTGTCAAAGTCGTTTTCTTCGCCACCGTTTCCGTTTAAGGAAATCTTAACGCCTGCATCGAGAAGAAGAACGGGAGCTTGGTAGGGGCTCGTTCCGTTAGCGACAATGGTATTTAGAACGTCTTTTGTGATAACGTAGTTGCCACTTGTATCGGTTTGTGCGATGGTGTCGATGTCAACGCATTTAACGATGTTCATTCCTACGAAAGCGGTATGGTCGTCAGCGTTTGCGCTCAATTTAACGTGGATGTAGTTAGTCTTAATAGCATCGAAAGAACCGCTAGCGAAAGCTTTAACAACGTTATCGGGAGCGCTATTTCTAACTTTTTGTAGATATTCTTGGTAAAGAATTTGATTTCCACCGAAGTCTGCAAGAGCCTTTTCGTTGAAATTGAACAAACCGATTTGATGTAGAGTGTATAGAGATGCGTTAGCTACTACGGATGAAAATTCTTTAGAGATGTTAGGAATCAACGTATCGGGAGAAATTAGTGATAGCACGCCAACGTCATATTCTTTGAAAACGTCCTTTAGAGTAAGTTCTTTTACGCGGTCGTTTAGATTACCTACTTTGGTATCCTTTAGAGCGACAAGAATAGGCTCGTCGGCATCGGTAATCGTGATAACTTCGCCAAGAGCAAGGTCTTCAATTATGGTTTTAACATCGTCGTTATTAGCCATTTGGTCAAGCGTTAAACCTGCGAACCTTTGAACAACGATGTGTGCGCTTGTCGTATCGCCGATAGCGTCGCCGATAGTCATATCTTTAATTGCTTGGTTAAGACCTTGGATTTCAACGTCTTTTAAGTAAATCAATACTGCGGAAGATTTGTTGGGACCTTCGGTTTCGACGTCTATGATTTCACCGATTTTCGTTGAGTCGATTACTCCGTCCATGCTGTTGCTCAACTCGGAAATCTTGGTTGTGCCTAGCTTTTGTAGGATAGGTGAGCTTGCAACTAGAGTGGGGTCTTTTTCGACGTCCGCATCATAGGTTATAGAAATGAATTTATCTAAAGTTTCATCGTCAATACCAGAAAAAGCTTCTGAAACGGGTTTTGACTTGAATTCTTCATCGTTGAATAGTGGGATACTGTCGGGGAATTCCAAGCCGAATTTATCGGATAGATTGTTGACGGTTAGGCTATTGCCCATAGTCGTTCCCAAATCACCGATTTTTGAATCTTTGATAGTTTCTTCGCTAACGCCAGTGAATTCGGAAATTTTTGAGGATAGCACGTCGATACCGAGAGCATCTTCCAATTCGCCGATAGGAACTTCGTTGATTTTAGAAACCGTTTCTATTGCGGCGGAGCCGTATTGAAGCAAGCTTTGGTTGCGAATTTCTTCATCAAACTCGACAAATTCTACTTTATCGTCGATTTTGCCCATGGTGCCTTCACCGGAAACGAGCATATATCCACCTAGAGCAACGCCACCCACGGTTAGAACCACACCGAGAATGATGCCTAGTATTAGCGTCATAATTCTACTTGATAATCTCATCGTAATTACCTCCTAGAGCGTAGGAATTATTTGCCTATATTTCCTAGTAGTCCGGAAACGTCGATTTTTTCTGCTATGAACGAATATAGGAAGTTGTTGTCCATGATGAAGCTTACTAGAGTTGTTTTAGCAAGTTCTGCGTTTACGACCGACATAAATTCCATAGGAGCGAGGATTTGTAGTATTGTCAATACTACGAATACGATTAGCGCACCAACCGCAAGTCCAAATACACCACCGAGAACTTTGTCAAGGAAGTGTGCGATATACAGACGGCTAACGGCTTTTTTGAGTAGTTTCATGAGAATAGCCATTAGTAATCTTACTACGATTAGCAAGACGATAAACATACCTACCAAGAAAACGTAACCGGTTATCGAGCTAGTAATAGCGTCGATGAAGTATACCGAAGATTCCGAATCGTTCATGTCGACTTTATCTTCAACTAGTGGTTTAGCAAGGTTGCCAACGAACTTAAGAAGTGAAGAACCCATGATTTCGTCATAGGGGTGTCTTTCGCTGTCGATTTCGTAAACGAGTTCTTTAACGTCATCGCCATCGGTGTCGTAGTAGTAAACCTTTGCGTAAGCGTTAGGTAGCTTTTCGGATAGTGGTTTTTCTAGCTCGGCATTGAGCATGTCGTCGAGCTCGGTACCTTCTACGATAGCGTTCGTTAGAGGGGTTACTGCGAGTACTGCAATAACGATAACTAGAACCGAAGTAGCTAGTCCCATAATGGTTTTAACGAATCCACGTTTGATACCGACAATGGTCATAACAAGAACCAAAGCAACTACAACGATATCGATGATAATTCCTATATTCATAATTCCTCCGTGCAAGCGCGCTCGCCCGCTACTAAAAAATATATATAATATTGTAGCACGCGCTTGCGAGAAAATCAAGTGGCAAAAAATATTTAATTAAATATACTTTGAGTAGTGGTGGTTTTAGTCTAAAAATCGCCGTAATGGAAATAATTTCCCTTGCATAACATAGAGAAAGAGGGAATTATGGCACTACCAGTAGTTTTGTGTATAGGCTCGGCATCGGTAACGGGCGATGCGCTAGGTCCGCTTGTCGGCGATTTGTTGAGAGAAAGATACAATGCACTGGCCTACGTTTACGGAGGGCTTGCGCGCCCTGTCAACGGGGTAAACTACGAGCAATACGTAGAGCACGTCAAGCGCGTACATCGCACGAGCGTTATTATTGCAGTCGATGCTTGCGTGGGAGATGCGCGCGACGTCGGCACCGTTAAAGTCGTAAACGGTGGAATAACGGCAGGAGGTGCGTTGAAAAAGAACTTCAAAAAGGTCGGAGACATAGGAATATTAGGCGTTGTAGCAAAGAGAAGCGAAGACAATTTGAGCGAATTGCTCGCAACTCCCTACGTGTTTGTGGAAAGAATGAGTGAACGAATTGCTAGAGAAATTATGACGATTTTAACCAAAATTCAAAATATGTTACGATAATGTCATTGTACCGACACAAAAAAATCACATAACTCGTTGCAAATATAGTGGTGCTGTGTTATAATTTTGAACAAGTAAAATGCCATAAGTGTTTTATTTTGAATTCTATATCGGCCAAGGAGCCAAAGGTAAATAATGGATAATAAACACCCAAATAATAACAAAACTCCAGAATTCAGACCACGTTCTAGCAAGAAAGGTTGGTTTGTTTTAATCGCGGTTATAGTTATAGTCGTACTACTTGCAGTATTGCTTTCCACTTCGGGAAACAAGGCAGAGGTGCTATCCTACGACGCATTGACCAAAAAAATCAACGCAGGTGAAGTTAGTGGTATCTATTTCACGGGCGACTATGCCGTAAACGTATTATACAAAACTACTACCGATGAAGAAAAAATCGCTAGTTTCAAGAAGGGAGATTATAAAGACGCAACTTGTATCGTTACCAATCGTAACGCGCTCGTACTCGCTCTAGAAAACTATCAAAGAGATGCTATTGATAGCGGAAAACCGTACGATATGCCCACGATTTGGCTTAACGACCCCAATGCAAGAAGCTTTACTTCTTACATTTTCCCTGCTTTGAGCTTGTTGCTTTTAGCAGGAATAGCAATTTTCTTCTTCATTTCAATGCGTGGAAAAGGCGGTGCAGGTGGCGTTGCCAATTTCGGCAAAAGCAAAGCTCGCATAACGGCACATACCAAGGTTAAATTCGACGACGTAGCAGGCGCAGAAGAAGAGAAAGAAGAACTAAAAGAAATCGTAGATTTCTTGAAGAATCCCAAGAAATTCCGTGACGTAGGCGCAAAAGTACCTAGAGGCGTATTGCTAGTAGGTAGCCCCGGTACTGGTAAAACGCTATTTGCAAAGGCTGTTGCAGGCGAAGCGAAAGTTCCTTTCTATTCAATTTCGGGCTCCGATTTCGTAGAAATGTACGTTGGCGTAGGTGCTAGCCGTGTTAGAGATTTATTCGCACAAGCAAAAAAGACCCAACCTTGTATCGTTTTCATAGACGAAATCGACGCAGTAGGTAGAAAGCGTGGCGCAGGTCTTGGTGGTGGTAATGACGAAAGAGAACAAACCTTGAACCAACTACTCGTTCAAATGGACGGTTTTGAAGAAACCGATGGTATCGTTATTATGGCAGCAACCAACCGTGTTGACGTTCTAGACCCCGCACTTCTACGTCCAGGAAGATTCGATAGACAAATCTACGTTCATATCCCCGACGTTAAAGGTAGAGAAGCTATTTTCAAAGTTCACGCTAAAAACAAACCGATGTCCCCCGATATCGACTTCAAGAATTTAGCAAGACTAACATCGGGCTTTTCCGGTGCAGACATCGCTAATTTATTGAACGAATCTGCTATTCTCGCAGCTCGTGACAACAGAAAGGTTATTCTTATGAAAGATATTCTAGAAGGAATCAATAAGGTTATTGCAGGCCCACAAAAGAAGTCTAGAATAATAACCGAAAAGGATAAGAGAATAACGGCTTACCACGAAGCAGGACACGCTCTCGTAGGTAGACTTATGAAGTACTGCGATGCAGTTCAAGAAGTTAGCATTATTCCACGTGGTTGGGCTGCAGGCTACACGATTTCACGTCCGAAGAGCGACGACAGTCACGTAACCAAGAACCACTTAAACGACGTTATTGCTATGACGTTAGGTGGTCGTGCTGCAGAAGAAATCGTTATCCAAGATATTTCTACGGGTGCATCAATGGACATCAAACAAGCAACGTCTACGGCTCGTAAGATGGTAACCGAATGGGGTATGTCGCCATCGCTTCCCAACACGTATTTTGGTGGCGAACAAGAAGTATTTATCGGTAGAGATTATCAAACGCAAGCATCATATTCCGATGAAATCGCAGCGATTATCGACAAAGAAATTCGCAAGATTATAGACGATAACTATGCTCGTGCATACAAGACTCTAGAAGATAATATCGGCGCACTACACGCAATGGTAAAGTTGTTATTCGAACACGAAACCATCTATGGTGACGAAATCGACCTACTAATCGAAGGTAAGTCCGTTGAAGAAGTCAACGAATATATTGCGAAAAAGCGCGCTGAACAAGCACGCATTGCCAAAGAAAAGGAAGATGCCGTACGTGCAAAAACCAACCCTCTCGGCAATCCCAAAGACTTCATTGTTAAGGAAGAAAAACCGCAAACTCCCGCCGTCATAGTTCTTCCCGAAAAGCTCGAAGAAAAGCCAGAAAACAAAAACGAAGCAAATGTCGAAAAACCCATAGAAACGGATACCGAAAAACAAGAAACAGCACCCGAAAACAAGGAAACAAACGACGATACAGACGGTGAAAAATAACGAAAAAAGACGCTCTCGAGAGCGTCTTTTTTATTGAAAAATAGTGAAATTTTTACGCTAAAATATGATGGTTTTCGGCGCGTGTTTTCGTGCAAAAAGCGCAATCGTGATTGCGAGATTTTATAAGGTTTTCCATAATTCTGACAAATATTTACAAAAACCTCTATACAAACACGCGCGCGCTGTGCTATAATAACAGTTAATTGTAAATATTAAATGTTTATTAAAAATAAAATAATTATTGTATGAGGTGAATTGAATGGGTCTATTAGACTTTCTTTTCAAAAACGAAACGGCTAGACAGCTGAAAAAACTAGGTGCTATAGCCGATAAGGTTGAAGCTTTAGCCGATAAATATTCTGCGATGAGCGATGATGAGCTTCGCGGAACAACCGACGTCTTGAGAGATAGACTTAAGAACGGAGAAAAAGAAGATAACATTCTTCCCGATGCTTTTGCTGTTGTAAGAGAAGCTTCTACGAGAGTGCTAGGAATGCGCCACTATAGAGTGCAAATAATCGGTGGTATCGTGCTTCATCAAGGCAGAATTGCCGAGATGCAAACAGGTGAAGGTAAAACGCTAGTTGCAACGCTACCAGCATATCTCAACGCGCTATCTGGTAAAGGCGTTCACATCGTAACCGTCAACGATTACTTGGCAAAGCGTGACGCGGAGTGGATGGGTAAAATCTTTAAGTTTTTAGGACTAACCGTAGGTTGTGTTTATCCTGATATGAAGCACGATGAGAAAAAAGCCGCGTATCTAGCAGATATAACTTATGCTACCAATAACGAAATCGGTTTCGACTACCTACGTGATAATATGGCAGTCGAGCTTGATAGAAAATTGCAACGTGGTCACAACTTCGCTATCGTTGACGAAGTGGATAGCATTTTAATCGACGAAGCCAGAACTCCGTTAATTATTTCTGCTCCGGCAGGCGAATCGGGCGAAGCTTATGTAGTAGCAGACCGTTTCGTTAAGAGACTTGAAGAAGAAGATTATATTCTTGACGAAAAAGAAAATCACGTCTATTTGTCGGAAGAAGGTATAGAAAAGGCAGAGAAATTCTATCGCATAGAAAACTTAGGCGATGCAGCTAACGCTGATATATCGGTTAAGATAAATTCGGCGCTTCGTGCTAATCTTCTAATGCACCGCGACAAGGATTACATCGTAGAAGATAACGAAATCGTTATAGTCGATGAATTTACTGGTCGTAAAATGAGTGGCAGACGTTATTCGGAAGGATTGCATCAAGCGATAGAAGCCAAGGAAAAAGTTTCCGTTAAAAAAGAGAATAAAACCATCGCAACTATTACTTTCCAAAACTATTTCCGTTTGTACAACAAGCTATCGGGTATGACGGGAACGGCGCTCACGGAAGAAGCTGAATTCCGTGGAATTTATGAACTTGACGTTGTTCCGGTGCCTACCAACGTACCTTCGAGAAGAGACGACCAACCCGACAAGGTCTTTATGAATAAAGAAAGGAAGTTCGAGGGCGTTATTCAAGATATTATCGAGTGCCACGAAAAAGGACAACCCGTCCTAGTTGGTACGACCAACGTTGAAACTAGTGAATATTTGAGTCGTTTGCTTGTTAAAAAGAGCATACCCCACAACGTTTTGAATGCTAAAAATCATTTGCAAGAAGCCGAAATCATCGCGCAAGCAGGTTGCAAAGGCGCCGTTACTATCGCCACCAACATGGCAGGTCGTGGAACGGACATTTTGCTAGGTGGCAACCCCGAGTTTTTGGCAAAACGCGCAATGAAAGCCAAGGGCTATACCGACGAGTTAATCAGCGTAGCTACGGCATTTAATAACGTCACATTAGAAGAAGAAATCGAAGCGCGTGAAACTTTTGCAAAACTTCTTGCCGAGTATAAAGTCAAGACCGACGCGGAAAAAGAAGAAGTAAAAGAAAGTGGCGGTTTACGCGTAATCGGAACGGAAAGACACGAATCACGCCGTATCGACAATCAGTTGCGAGGCCGTAGTGGTCGTCAAGGCGACCAAGGTAGCTCGTGCTTCTACTTGTCTTTTGAAGACGACCTATTAAGACTTTTCGGTGGGGATAGAATGCAAGCCATCGTTTCTAGCATGTCAGGTGGAGACGACAGCGTAGAAATTCAACTACCTATGCTCTCAAGAGTGATAGAAAACGCACAAAAACGTTGTGAAGAGAACAACTATCAACGCCGTAAATACGTTCTTAACTACGACGACGTTATGAACAAGCAACGCCAATTAATTTACGAACAAAGAAACGCAGTTCTAGAAGGCAAGGATGTCCACGAACAAATTTTGAAGTACATCGAACCCCTTGCATTCGAAATCGTTAATTCTTTCATAGACTTTGATGAACAAGACGAAACTAGCGTAGACTACAACGGCTTCAATGCTGCTCTTGAGTTGAAACTTCTTGATAAGGGCACTAATCTTATCACAGAAGAGCTCGTTTCACATATGAATATCGGTATGATAGAAGATGCCGTTTATGAAAAAGCCGTTGAACAATACGAAGCCAAGATAGCTCGTGCAGAGAGCGAATCAATCGACTTCGGCAGAACGGAGAGAAACGTGCTATTAAACCAAGTCGACAAGCATTGGATGAATCACTTGTCGAATATGGACGCACTCAAAAAAGGAATCGGGCTCCGTGGATACGGTCAAAAAGACCCCGTTATGGAGTACAGAAGAGAAGGCTTTGAAATGTTTGATGAAATGATAGAAGACATTCAAAACCTAACAGCTGTAATTCTTTTGAAAATCGATATTGAAGCTGTAATCGAGAGAAAGAACGCGTTTATTGCTATGCAACAAAGAAAAATCACTGTTGTTAACAATAACAAAGCCCCCGGAAGAAACGACCCGTGTCCTTGTGGTTCAGGAAGAAAATACAAGAACTGTTGTGGTAAAAACTAATGTTTGATTTCTATGGTGAAAAGCAAAAGCTTAACGAGCTCGCGACGTCGGTAAAAGCGTCTACCGAAGCAATCGGCGTAGACAAGCTTGCGACGGAGCTCGCGGAGCTTAAAGAAAAGCAGAATGAAGAAGGTTTTTGGAACGACCTTCAAACGGCGCGCACCGTCAACGTGCGCATTTCTGCGATAGAAAAAAAGCTTGCCACAACGAGTGAGCTTAACGCGCGCGTAGATAGCATAACCGAGCTTATGCTACTTGCAGAAGAAATGCAAGACGAAGATACGAGATTAGAAATCATAGACGAGTTAAACAAACTAGAAAAGGACAGCGAAGCGCTATTTTTAGAAACGCTTTTGAACGGGAAATACGATGGAAACAATGCCATTTTAACCTTGCACGCAGGGGCTGGTGGTACGGAAGCTCAAGACTGGGCGGAAATGCTTTATCGTATGTACAGAAGATATGCCGAGCGCGAGGGCTATAACGTAACGGTTATAGATTTGCAAGACGGCGATGAAGCCGGTATCAAGAGCGTAACGTTTATGATAAGTGGAGAGAACGCTTATGGCTTTTTGAAGGCGGAAAAAGGCGTTCATAGACTAGTTAGAATCAGTCCTTTCGATGCGAACAAGAGAAGACACACGTCTTTTGCTTCGTTAGAAGTTATGCCGGAAATCATAGACGACGGAGAGATAAAAATCGCGCCCGAAGAGCTTAAAATCGACACTTGTCGCAGTTCGGGAGCAGGTGGACAACACGTTAACAAGACGGAATCTGCAGTTAGAATAACGCATATTCCAACGGGCATTGTAACGTGGTGTCAGAGCGAAAGAAGCCAAATCCAAAACAGGGAAACAGCTATGAAAATGCTTATTTCCAAGCTAACCGAGCTAAAAGAGCGCGAGCAAATGGAAGAAGCGCAGAGCATAAAAGGCGAAATCAAAAAAATCGAATGGGGCTCACAAATACGTTCGTACGTATTTTGCCCGTACACACTAGTAAAAGACCATCGCACAGGGTACGAAAACACCAACGTAACAGCCGTCATGGATGGCGACATCGGCGGATTTATATACGACTATTTAATAAAATCGAACTAACAAACGGAGGAATATATGTTAGACCTTAATCTTATTAGGCAAAACCCACAATTTGTAGCAGAAGCCCTTTTGAAAAAAGGACACGTAGTAGACTTCACGGAGCTACTTTCTTGGGACCAAGCAAAACGCGCTAAACTCCAAGAAATAGAAGCCTTGAAAGCCAAGAGAAACAAAGTTTCTGCAGAAATACCCAAGCTTAAAAAAGCCGGTCAACCCGTTGACGGTATCTTCCAAGAAATGCGCGCGCTAGGCGATGAAATTACAGCTGGCGACAAGCTTATTGCAGAACTTGACGGAAAAATCTTTGACTTTATCACGCGTCTACCCAATATGCCCGACCCCGACCTACTAGCAGGCGAAAAGGAAAACAATGCAGTAGTTAAGGTGTTTGGTGAACCCATACAGTTCGACTTCAAAATGAAGAATCACGTAGACCTATGCGTAGAGAACGGACTTATCGATTACGAAAGAGGCGTTAAACTCTCAGGTAACGGATTCTGGATTTATCGCAATCTTGGCGCAAGACTAGAATGGGCGCTCTTGAACTTCTTTATTGATGAACATCTAGCTGACGGCTACGAATTTATTTTACCCCCACACCAACTCGGTTACAACTGTGGTTTTGGTGCTGGACAATTCCCCAAGTTCGCTGATGAAGTATATTGGCTAGAAGGCGAAGCTGATAGAAAAGATAATCGTTTCATGCTCCCCACGGCAGAAACAGCTCTAGTTAATATGTTCTCCGGAGAAATCCTTGACGAAAGCGCACTTCCTATGAAGTTCTTCGCATACACACCTTGTTATCGTAAGGAAGCAGGTAGCTATCGTTCAGAAGAGCGCGGTATGATTAGAGGCCACCAATTCAACAAAGTTGAAATGGTTCAATACGCACACCCTGCTCACAGCGCGAAGGCATTCGACGAGCTAGTAGAAAAAGCTTGCCGTCTAGTAGAAAAGCTAGGACTTCACTATCGTTTATCTAAACTTGCTGCAGGCGACTGCTCGGCATCTATGGCAAGAACGTACGACATAGAAGTATGGATTCCAAGTATGGGAATTTATAAGGAAGTCAGCTCTGTTTCTAACGCTAACGACTATCAAGCAAGAAGAAACAACACACGTTTCCGTGATACTTCTACGGGTAAAACAGCTTTCGTTCACACTTTGAACGGTTCAGGTCTTGCTACAAGCAGAGTTATTCCCGCTATCGTTGAACAATACCAAAACGCCGACGGTTCTATCACCGTTCCCGAAGTATTGAGAAAATACCTAGGTGGTCTAGAAGTTATTAAGAAATAATTATGAGTAGAGCAAGGGGTTGTATGACGGGTATTGCGCTAGGCTCCGTATTTCGCGCAATATTCTACTTAATAGGCGTAGTCGTAAAAGTGCTCGCGTCAGTTCTAGTATTCACAGGCTTGTGGGTACCGGCCGTGTACGCACTTTTAGGTGGAATACTATACCTAATTTATCATTTCGACCCCTTGAATAATCAAGGTCTATATGAATATTTATATCTCACGGGCGCAATAATAACGGTTGTTATTGCGCTTATAATATTCATAAGGAACCTAATTGTTAAGCCCATCAAAAAAGCCGTAACTGGAGACGACGGCACCGAGCCTTGGAAGAAAAAGAAAGAGAAGAAGAATAAAGAAAAATCCGAGGAAAGAGGAGAATGGGTTCCCAAAAAACGTCTATTTAGTAGACAAAAAGAAGAAAAGCCCGAAGAAAAAGCAATTTTTGAAGAGCCTGTTTTCGAGAAGAAAGAAGAGCCTAATATATACCTATCGGCAGTCGAAGAGAATACGCTTATTCACGAGTATAGCGATAGGTTTGAAGTCTACAAGCTTGTTAACGGCAGGGCGATAAGAGATAAGGTGGAGTATAAGAATGGCTGATACGACGATGAGCGCAAAGGAAAGGCGCATGCAAAGACTTAAGTCGCGAGTATGGGAGCTTGATGCGTTGAGAGGGCTTGCTATACTTCTAGTCGTATGGGACCATACCATGTTCGATATGGGCAGTGCCTTTTATTACCAATGGGTAATGAGTGGCAGTGATTTTCTTTTTGGCTTGGCTGAATTTGCTAGCGATTATTTGCACAGCGAATTGAGAGTGTACGGTTGGCCGGTATTCGTGTTCATTTTCTTTTTAGTGTCGGGAATGTGCACGAGTTTCAGCAAAAACAACTTGATTCGTGGGTTTAAGCTCGCCGTAGTTGCAGTTGCGATTTCCGTGGTTACCTATTACGGACAAGAGTCGTTCGGTTTAGGCGAAATATTTATACTTTTCGGCGTATTGCATTGTATGTCGGTTTGTATACTTTTTTATGCGATTATAGAGCTTATTCTCCGTTTAGTATTTGGAAAATTCAAGGGCTATAATTATATACGCGGTGGAGTAATGCTCGCGCTCGCAGTAGCGTTTCTTGCAATAAGCTACACCAATAACGTAACGCTTGTAGAAGTCGCTAGAAATCACTCCGGCGTTACTGCAACGTCAGATTGGACGGGACTATTTTTCTTTGTAAGAGGAGAATGGTGGACTGCTGACTATTTCCCGCTATTTCCGTTTAGTGGATTCTTTATGCTAGGCGCGGGACTATCTGCATTTTTATATCCCAAGAAGAAATCGCTACTTCCTAAACTAGACGGCAAGTGGAATACGTTTTTAACTTACCCAGGCAGACATTCTTTGTTTATTTATGTGGTCGGACAAGTGGTTGTGATTGCGCTTTGCGGGTTATTAACCTACATTTACACGGGAACGTTCTATTGATATGCTTTGTAATCTCTGCCCTAACGAATGTAATGTGGATAGAAGCGTAGCTCTCGGTGCTTGTCTTGCTCCGAACGTTATGTTGATTAACCGAATTGCGCCACACTACTACGAAGAGCCCCCGATTAGTGGTACGAAAGGTAGTGGCACGATATTCTTTAGTGGTTGCACTATGCGTTGCGACTTTTGTCAAAATAAAGCGATAAGTCGCGTACCGCGTGGCGTTGCATATACTTCGGACGACCTACAAAAAGAGATTAAAAAGCTCGAGAAGCTCGGTGTTCATAATATTAACTTCGTAACGCCCACGCACTATTCGCATAAGATTAAAGAAACTCTCGATTTATATAGACCGAATATCCCCATCGTATACAACACTTCGGGGTATGAGAAGCGCGAAGTTATAGAAGAAATGCACGACTACGTAGATATATATCTTCCCGACTTCAAGTATATGGATAGGGAGCTCGCGAAAAGACTCTCGCATAGAGAAGACTATCCCGAGAAAGCGCTTAAAGCGATAGAGAGTATGTTGAGTGCAAAACCCAACGAGTACGATGAGAATGGCATTATGCGCTCGGGTGTTATAATAAGGCACTTGGTGTTGCCGTACCACGTAGACAATTCGATTAAAGTGCTTGATACCATATATAAAGAATTCGGCACGGAAGTAACGCTTAGTCTTATGAGTCAGTTTACGCCGATGAGTGATTGTAAAGAACTGAATAGGGCATTACTACCGATAGAATACAAAATGGTGGTTAAGCACGCAGAAAACCTAGGCTTTAGCGACGTTTTTATACAAGAAGAGTCTAGCGCTAGTAGTGAGTTTATTCCCGAGTGGAATTTCGATATAGAGAGTGCAGACTAGTCGTTTAAATTAAGATAGCAACTACAAGGAGGAAGCTATGTTTGATAAACATTTGATACCAGAGTTTCGCCCATTAGCGAACGAAAAACAAGTTCATATAGACGGCAAATATAGATTTACCGTTATAGCTCCCGAGCTACTTCGTGTAGAAGTAGATAAGAAAGGGGAGTTTTCGGACTATGCTACGCAACAAGTATGGTTTAGAGATTTGGGCGAATGTAAATATGGAGTCCAAACTACGGCTAAAACGATAGAAATCATTACTGAAAAAGCGACTTATGTTTTCGACAAGAGAAAGGAGCGCGTAACGCAAGTTTTGCTTGACGGAGAGTATCTTCCTTGCGACAATAGCGACAACCTTATGGGCACGGCAAGAACGCTTGATATGACAGCAGGCCATGTAAAAATGGATAAGGGAGTTATAGGTAAAAAAGGCGTTGCCGTTATGGATGATAACAGCCTTTATATTCTAGACAACGGCGAAATAGCTCCACGTAATAAAGGTAAGGATAGCTATATTTTTGCAAGCAAGGACTACAGAAGAACGCTTAAACTTTTCTATGATATCACTGGTAAACAAGCGCTTGTTCCGAGATACGCATTAGGAAATTGGTGGTCGCGTTATCACGCATACACGCAACAAGGATACCTAGACTTAATGGATAGATTTATCGAAGAAGATATACCTTTTACCATTGCAACCATCGATATGGATTGGCACTGGGTAAAGGTTAATAAACGATTCGGATACAAATCTTTCAAAGAAGGAAGCAAAAAGACCGGCAAATACCTATCTTGGCCGGGTTGGACGGGATATTCTTGGAATACCGAGCTATTCCCCGACTACAAGGCGTTTTTGAATGAACTCAAAGATAAAAACTTAAAAATAACTATGAACCTACACCCCGCTAGTGGTGTTAGATGGTTCGAAAATCAATACGAAGAAATGGCAGAGGCTCTCGGCCATGATACTTCTAAGAAGAAAACCATAAATTTCGATATAACCAACACCGATTTTATGAACGCGTACTTTAAGTATCTTCACAAACCTTACGAAGAAGACGGCGTAGCTTTTTGGTGGATAGACTGGCAACAAGGCAAGCAAAGTGGCTTAAAAGGTTACGACCCACTATGGGCGTGTAACCACTTCCACTATCTAGACAATGCGAAAGGTGGCAATAGACCGTTGATTTTATCTAGATACGCAGGACTTGGCTCGCATAGATATCCGTTAGGATTCTCGGGAGATACGTTGGTAGTTTGGCCGTCGCTTAAGTTCCAACCATACTTCACGGCAAATGCAGCTAACTGTGGTTATACAACGTGGTCGCACGATATAGGGGGACACCAACTAGGTAGTCCCGAAAATGACGAGCTATATTTGAGATGGATACAGTTTGGTGTCTATAGCCCGATTATGCGCTTGCACAGCTCTTCCATAAATCTATCTAAAGAACCGTGGAATCACAAATCGGTAGAAAAACAAACCAAGGAACAATTACGCTTTAGACATAGACTTATTCCTTATATCTACACGGCATATTACTTGAATTACCGTGACGGAAGAGCTATTTGCGAGCCTATGTATTACGCGCACCCCGACAAAGAAGAAGCCTTCAACGTTCCTAACGAATACCACTTTGGTAGCGAGCTAATCGTAGCTCCGATAACATCGCCAATGGATAAGGACGGCAAAGCGAAAGTAGAAGTTTGGCTACCCGAAGGCGAATATACAGATATCTATACTGGAGAAAAGTTACAAGGTGGCAAACATATCGTAACGAGAGATATTAACTCCATTCCCGTCTTTGCAAAGAGTGGTGCAATAATACCTATGTCGAACGTTTATACAGGTAACGACAGCTCTAATCCCACGGGCTTTGAAATTCTCGCATTCGTAGGACAAGGCGAATATACCTTGTACGAAGACGATGGAATCAGTATGAAATATCAAGATGGCGATATCGCAACTACCACTTTCAAAATGAACGTATTGGAAGACGGATATAGCTTTGTAAAGGAAAGCGTTCAAGGTAACGTTGCGCTTATTCCCGAACTTCGTTCATATAAGGTATTTTTCGACGTTGACGTAAAAGAAGCAAAAGCTTTTATAAACGGCGAAGAGTATGCTTGCGATAAGGACGGCAACGCAGTAACAGTAACAAATATTAAGCCTAGCGATAGACTTGAAATAATCATAAAGTAAGAGAAAACTGAATGTTATCAAAAGAATTTTCCCTTGAGAAACTCGGGGGCGAATATAGCGCGCTATCGACCGCGATAGGGGGTAATCTCTCAACTGCGGTCTTTTATGCTACACAAAATGCGCGATATCTAATGGCTGTGGGGCTAAAAAGGTTCTTTTTATACGTAGCGCCCGATAGAATTTCCGCAACGAACGCAAAGCGCATACTAGAAGACTATGCGCAAGGCGAAGTCGTGTTCATACCCGAGCGCGACGATGTTTTGATGCACAGCAAAGTCAACGCATCTTATTCATTGAGCGAGAGAACGTGCGCTCTAGGAAAAATACTAGACGGTACTGCGGTGGGTGCAGTTATTTCGAGCGAAGGTCTTAATAGGTATTATCCGTCGAAAGCGAGTTTTTATAGAAATATGCTTTCGCTAAAGGTTGGCGATGAATTAGACCCCGAGCTTATTGCCGACACTCTCACAAAGGGTGGATATAATCAAGTTGAAGTCGTAACGGCAATCGGTGAATATTCGCGTAGAGGCGACATTATTGACCTATGGCTCACCGATAGTGAACTTCCTATACGCATGGAGTTTTTTGGCGATGAAATCGAGAGCATAAGACAGTTTGCGCCCGACAGTATGTTGTCTGTAAAAGAAGTGGAGCGCGTTTCGATTTATCCTAGAAGCGATATTTTAGTATCCCAAGAAGTAGCAGAAAGAGCCCTAAAACGCCTATATGAAATCAAGAAGAAATCAAAACAAAAGCTCGCGAACACGATAGGCGAGTGCATAGAAATGCTTTCCGTTAACCCGTCCGACGCGTCGCTTACGTGGCTAATTCCATTCTTAAAAAAGGATATGGATAGCATATTTAGTTACTTGCCGAGCGATGCAATTATCGTGCTTGACGAGCCGAAAGCCATTGATGATAAGCTTAAGCTTTTTCAGAATGCGCACGTTTCTCGCGTTAAGAACTTCATAGAAGCGGGGGAAGCGCTTCCCGAGCACGCTAACAGCATTTTGAATAAGGAAGATATTTACGGCGAGCTTAAGAAGTTTACGCTTCTTGGTTTCCAACAAATAACTTCGTCCAATCCTATTTTTGAGCCCAAGGCAGTTTTTTCGATTAAGAGTTTACCTTTATCAAGATACTCTACCGATTATTCGATTATGGTTCGCGACGTTAAGAACGCGCTTATGGGTGGCTCGACGGTTTACGTGTACGCAGGCAGTGAAGATACGGCGCATACGCTAGCAGACCTTTTCCGAGAAGCAGACTTGATGGGAAGAATAACCGAGGAGCCTGACGGAAGCAACGACTTGTATATATTGACGGCGCCGTTGTCTAGGGGCTTTATTTTGCCGACGGCAAAAGTCGTTGTCATTGGCACCGAAGACGTCGTGAGAAAGACGGAAGCTCGCAAGAAGTCGCAAGCAAGAAAAAGACAAAACTTCGTGCTACCGGTAAAAGGCGATTACGTTGTTCACGAGAAACACGGCATAGGCCTATCGGAAGGCGTACAAAGAGTAGAAACCAAAAACGGAGTCAAGGATTTCTACGTAGTTTTATACAAAGGCGGAGATAGGCTATACTTGCCCGTTGACCAAATGGATAATCTCGACAAGTACACCGGTGGTGGAACGCCCACAATCAATAGGTTAGGTGGAAGAGAATTCGAAAGGCTCAAGGAGCGCGTAAAAGCATCCGTCAAAGCTATGGCGATAGACTTACTCAAGCTTTACGAAAGACGTATGCACGTCAAAGGTCATCGTTATCAAGCCGATACCATTTGGCAAAAGGAACTCGAAGAGAGCTTCCCGTATAAGGAAACCGATGACCAACTCATAGCCATTGACGAGATAAAAGAAGATATGGAAAAGGGTAAGGTTATGGATAGACTGCTTTGTGGTGACGTAGGGTTCGGAAAAACCGAAGTCGCCATTCGCGCTATATTCAAAACCATAATGGACGGAAAGCAAGCGGCCTTTTTGTCACCTACGACAATACTATGTCAACAACACTACAATACCCTTATTTCAAGGCTAAATCAATTTGGGATAAAAGTTGAGCTTCTATCGCGTTTCGTATCCCAAGATAAGATTAGAAGTAGCCTAAAGCGTATCAAATCGGGCGAAGCAAGTGTTGTTGTTGCAACGCATAGATTGCTCGGTAAAGACGTAGAATTCCACGACCTTGGACTGCTCGTATTGGATGAAGAACAACGCTTTGGCGTGGAGCATAAAGAGAAAATCAAGGTATTAAAGAATAACGTTAACGTGCTATCTTTATCTGCAACACCTATCCCGAGAACGCTTCATATGTCGCTTACGGGAATACGTGATATTTCCACGCTAGAAACACCGCCTAAAAACAGGCTTCCCGTAGAAACTTACGTTGTTGAGTACACGGACAACCTATTGAAAGATGCCGTACAGAAAGAACTAGCTCGCGGGGGACAGGTATTCGTGCTATACAATCGCGTTCGTGGTATAGAGAAGTTTTATAACGAAGTGTGCGACGTGTTAGGCGAAGACGTACGCGTGACGTATGCGCACGGGCAAATGGGCGACACAACGCTAGAAGATAGAATAAAGGCGTTCTACGACAAGGAATACGACGTGCTTATTGCGACTACGATAATCGAGAACGGTATTGATATTCCCGATGCAAACACGCTTATAGTTATCGATGCTGATAATTTAGGGCTATCGGCCTTGTATCAACTTCGTGGACGTGTAGGCCGTTCTACCGACCTCGCGTACGCGTACTTCACGGTTAGGGAAGGAAAAGTTCTCACCGAAAACGCCACCAAGCGCCTAGACGCTATTGCTAGTCATACCGAACTAGGTAGTGGTTTCAAAATTGCTATGCAAGACCTAGAAATTAGGGGTGCAGGCAATATTCTTGGCAAAGAACAGCACGGAAATATGGAAAAGGTCGGGTACGATATGTTCTGCAAGCTTTTGAACGAAAGCGTAAAAGAATTGCAAGGCAAAAAGGTTGAAAACCTACGTGACGTGGAAATAAATATATCGGGCGATACTACTTTACCCATCGAATATATGCCGTCTGCCGAGAGCAGGGTGCGTTTCTATAAGCGCGTAGCCACGCTCGCGAGCGCAGAAGAAGAGCGCGAACTCGTTGAAGAATTAAAAGATGCTTACGGCGAACCACCCGTGGAAGTTTTAAGGCTGATAAAAATCGGCTTAATCAAAACGTTAGCACAAAAAATCGCAGTCAAGAGAATCGTAGCGACCGAAGAAGGTATGGGTTTATTCTTTTACGACGCATCCGTTTATAGGAAAGAAGGGGTTTTCAGGGCTATTTCTATATTCTCTAAAGAGTGCGTGCTTACGCCGAGCGAGCCACCGAGCATAATTTTCGATAACAAGGGTAAAAACGTCGATTTAAGACTGATTTTGCTAGTACAATTCTTGATAGAAAGCAATTCTACCGCGAGCGAAGAATAAGAATTTTTTGCGACTATATTTCGCAATCAAAAAACGTTTGCATTTTGTATATTAATATAGTATAATAATCAGTATCTATGGATAATTACCTTATTTAAGGAGCTTATAATGAGCAAAAAGAACATCGTTAAATTAATCGCATTGATAATCGTTGTAGCAATAGCAGTGCTTTCACTACCTGCTTGTACCTTCATTTCTGAAAATGAAGAGAGAGTTAGCAACGAAGTCCTTGCAACTGTAAAACACGAGAATGGTGTTACGCTAGAAGTTAGCCGTAATGAAATTATGGATTATTTCAACAGCTACGCTTACTACCTAATGTATTATTACCAATACTCTGTTCAAGAAGCATTAGACTATGCGATTGAGAACAAAATTAAGAACAAATATCTAGTTGCAGAAGCAATGCCTTTCCTAGCTAGTGGAGATGCTACAAAAGTTAACCCCAATCGTGCTAAAAGCATACTAGTCGGTGGTGGTAGCTATGCTAAACCCGAAGACGTACTAACGTTAGCAGAACGTTATGCATCAATTTACTCCGTAAACAAGAGCATTGACGACCAACTTGAAAGCGCTAGAAAAACATCTTATCAAGAATATGTCGTAAGAGTAGCAGAAGAAATAGAAGCTACTAACGTAAAAGAAATAATATTCGCAGACAGCACCAAGGCTTTCCTAAAGGACGAATATTACGTTGGTGATGAGCTTGACAAGACGCAAATCAAGATAAAAGTCGTTTACAAAGACGGCACGATGAGTGAAGAATTCGTTGCACCCGACACTTATTACACAACCGACTTCTCATCTACTACTATAGAAGAAGGTAGCCAAAACACTACCGAACAAACGGGAACGACTATTGAGAAGAAATTCGTTTTGACGTTCAAAGAGAACGTTCAAAAAGACGGCGAAGTTACCGAAGAACTTCACACTCTAGAACACGAATACACGCTCGTTGCACCACGCGCAACCAAGACGGAAGAAGAACCCGAACTAGCTGACGACAAGATTGAAATTGGCGAAGTAGAAGTTTCTCGTTACGCAACGGAAAGCGAAATCGTTGCAGCTGGAGCAAAACAAAACATTCGTGACATCAACGCTGAATACGAAGCTCTTAAGAGCAAAGTTGGTTCAGATGAACACATGGTTGAAGCATACCGTATAACAATCGAAAACATCAATAGCGCAAACAAGAATATGACTTATTTCTACAAGACCGCTTACGAAAGTCAAGTTCTTGCAGCACTTCAAGCAGAATTATATCAAAAATGCGCTACCGTTACCGATGAACAAATCCTTGCAGAATTTGAGTACCTATACACAACTGCAAAGAGCGAATACAAAGGCGATGCAGAAGACCTTCGCAAGACCTTCGTAGAAAAAATCGGTACCAATCTCGAAACGCTATATTACTACCCACAAGTAGAAAATCTAGACGATTACTACTACGTATACCAAATTCTATTCAAATACAACGCTGAACAAGAAAAGTTCTTCAAGGACAATTCCGGTAGCGAAGATGCAGACGTAGAAGCTCTCCACAACTATCTCTATAACCTAGTTATGACCAAGGAAAGCAACCCCGACTACGATGCAGAATACGAATGCGAATATCACGATAACGGCAAAGGCACCGAATGCAGTTACGAAAAAGACAACGCTGGTAAAGTTTGCCCCTCAATCGCATACATTGGCACAGAAAAGAATGCTAGCACAGTTATAGCAGACCTAGAAGCAGACTTATTAGCAGCAACCACACAAGAAGAAAAGCTCGCTATCTTCGAAGATTATATGTATCGTTACAACGACGACGGTGGTATTATGAATAACTCACTCGGTTACTTAATCCCTGCTAACGATAAAGACAGCTCTTTCTATGAAGGTTTCTTGAACCTAGCAAAAGACGTTGTTGGTACAGGCAATCCCACGGTTGGCGATGCAATGAACGATTCAAACAAAATTGCAATAGGATATACTCCTTACGGTATCCACCTAATTATGGTTTCCGCAACGCCATTTGCAGACGGTACTGCTCCTAACTTCGACTTCACAACCGAGCAAGGCAAACAAGATGCTCTTGACTACCTAAAGCGCACCATTGACAACAAAGGAACGACTCTATACGAAAAACTCAAGAAGAGCTTGATTGCAGAAAAAGAAAGCGTAGCATACAGTGATTTTGCACTAGTAGTTCCTACCGATATCTACGACACAGACCCAGAAAACTACAAAGTCACTCTAGTAGACGATGTTAAAGATATCATTACGATTAAAGCTAAAAAGCTCAAAAAGATTTATAAAGAATACGCCAATTCGTAATTGAATGAACAATGAATAAGGCTCGCAAAATTGCGAGCCTTTATTTTTTATTTTTAGAAGAAGTAAATGGTTAACGTTTCTTTTCTTGCTTTCTCTTATCGTTTATAATTTGCATTTCTACGGGCGTAATTAGCGTGCAGTTGTTTTCCTTTGCCCAATCGACACAACCTTGTAGAACGAGCTTTAAGAACACTCTAGGAACTTTTACGAGCGTCTTGCAAGCGTCTTCTGAGAACTTAATATCTGGGTCCATACGGTTAGCTGCATAGAGCACTCCGTTAAGGTCGGCTTCTTTACCGGCAGGGATTTTACAAGCGATAGGGCGTTTGAATTTAGTGTACCAGAAGTTCGTGCTGTCGCGATAACCGTAGTCAACGGGAACGCGTGGGAAGGAGCTAGCTTTTACGCCGTTTACGATAGCGTTGTAATAACGCTCTTTCATTAAGATTTTATCAACTTTCAATATGAAGTGACAACCGAATTTACTCGTTATACCGTTGAAGCTACGATAGGGTGGCTCAACGCCTTCTAATTGACCGATTTTAGCCTTGTCTTCAAATGCATTCTCTAGACTGTCGTCCCAAGTGCATTCGAATACTTGATATGCTTCACTCATAACAAGTGGGCGTGCGCCGTCGTCTTCGCTAGCCATACCCTTAATAAGATTGTAAGGGCATTTTTCCATTTTCTCTTTGCTTGTTTCTCCGGGGAATCCAAGACGGACTGCTTCCTTGAAGAGCTTCTTGCTGTCTTCGGGGAAGTTCAATGCACACTTGCCGGTACGAAGAATATTTTGTGCGGTATTACTACTATTGCGACATTCTAGTAACATAGCATAGTAATCTTTACCCGCGATGTAGTACGGGAAACATAACGAGTAGCTACCAATGGTTGTTGAGCCGTCTTCTGCAAGAGTAGATATCTCTATTGTGGGCATAGGAAAGAATGCCGAAGTTTGATAGAAATTGTCCACAATTCTTAAGTCTTTAAATTCGTCCATCATATACTCCTTTTACGTGTTTAGTCTACCATTTTCGTGTTTTATAGCACCCAAATACTAATTATTGAGCGAGAACTGATTGAATAACGGGATTGAGAACGGCAGAGATAACTTCGTATCCTTTGCCGTTAGGGTGTAGTCCGTCGTTAGTGTAATCTAGGTCAAACTCTTTGGTTTTCGGGTCGATTAAGTTGTCATATAGGTCAACGTAAGTTATACCTTTTGCATTTGCTATAGCTTCGTACATAGCGGAGAGTTTTTTAACTTTTCCGTTGGCGTTAGCGACTCTACCATAAGCGCTTTTTGCCGATACGGGGTACGGAGCTTGCAAGATAATCTTGGTGTTAGGGCTTTTAGTTTGTATTTCGGTTAAGATTTTATCCATATTGCTTGCAATCTCTTCTTCCGAGCGCATATCGTCACCGAGTAGGTCGTTTATACCCATTAGAAGCACGACGAGCTTGGGTTCCAAGTCGAATATACTCTCATCCATTCTATTCAATAAACCGTCCGTCGTGTCTGCACTTATACCTCTATTATATGCTTTTAAGGTGGGGTAGAATTCCTCAAGGTCGCAATAGTCGGTTATGCTGTCGCCTACGAAAACGATTTGATTTTTTTCAACGGTCTTATTTTCTTTTTCGAATTGATTAAATTTAAAGTTATAATAGATTTCTTTCCATACGTGCGATTCCCAAATATAGCCTACGGAAAGCCCGATAATGGCAACGATTATAACGATTATAAATGCAATTTTTGTGGATTTTTTCATATAACACCTCACTAAATAATATTATACCATTTTAGATAGTGATTTTCAAGGGAAACTGAATTATAAAAAGGACAGCCCTTATGCGCTCTTCCCATAGGGATTTTTTAGGAACTATAAAAGGATAGCAAAAATTTTTTGCTATCCTTTTCTTTTTGCTTTGCAAACACACGACTTAACAGGGTTAAGTATAGTGTGCTACACTTTTGAAAATTTTTCACAAAAAAATTCCCCACAAAAAATATCAACTCGATAAATTGGAATTTATATTTCAGCCAAAATGGTCAATGTGTTTTTGGAGCTTCTCGACGAACAGGCCGACGTGATATCCGTCGCAGACAGCGTGATGTACCTGTATTGCGAGTGGA
>JAFXIQ010000054.1 GCA_017533005.1 Clostridia bacterium
ACGAGTAGAACGCAAAAAAGATATATACGGTGGAGAAACGAGCAATACGCGAAAACGCCACGCTTTGAGCTAGGAGTTTACTAAAACGTAAATGACTAACGTTACACCTTATCTCAACGACCTACACCAGCCGTTATGTAATAACGGTGGAGAAACAAGCAATACGCGAAAACGCCACGCTTTGAGCTAGGAGTTTACTAAAACGTAAATGACTAGCGTGAAAGCGTGGCGTTGACAAAGTATTGCGAAGTTTATCCGCCGTTATTAGAGAGCGGGGTCGGCGTCAAGGGTTAGGTCGGCGGGTAACATCCCCGCTTTGATTTCTTCAAAACAAGCAACACCTATCATTGCGGCGTTGTCGGTGCATAACGCACGAGGTGGGAGAAGCACTTTTATGCCACGCTTTGTGCCGGCTTCGGTCAATTTTTCGCGAAGGGCTGTGTTTGCGCCTACGCCACCTGCGAGAGCTACGATTTTATGTCCGGTTTGTTCCAATGCAAGCATTGTGTTATCCACCAATACGCCTACGGCTTCGTCTTGGAACGAGCGTGCTAGATTAGCGGGAATTATTTCTTCGCCACGAGCCTTGGTGTTTGCGACTAGGTTTATAACTGCCGTTTTTAGTCCTGAATATGAGAAATTAAGGTGTTTTTCGCCCTTAAATGCGCGTGGAAGTTTATACGTCGGCTCGCCTTCTTTTGCCAATTTTTCGATTTGTGGGCCACCCGGGTATGGAAGTCCGAGAACGCGAGCGACTTTATCGAAGGCTTCGCCTACGGCGTCGTCTTGGGTTTCACCAAGAATAACCATATCGTTGAAAGCTTTTACTTCTAAAATATACGTATGTCCACCACTAGCTAGCAAGCATACGAAAGGTGGCTCTAACTCCGGAGCTGAAATAAAATTAGCGGAAATATGGCCTTTTATGTGGTTGATTGCCATAAGTGGAACGTCTAGCGCGTAAGCTAACGATTTAGCGTAACTTACTCCTACAAGTAGCGCGCCTAAAAGCCCTGCTCCGTAAGTAACTGCTACAACATCGATATCTTTTAGCGTTACCCCTGCTTGAACGAGAACTTCATCTACTATATTATCTATAGCCAAAACGTGGTTTCTAGATGCGATTTCCGGCACTACGCCACCGAATCTCTTATGGATTTCTATTTGTGAAGATATGACGGAGCCCAGCACTTCTCTTCCACGTACAACTGCTACGGCAGTTTCATCACAAGACGACTCGATTGATAAAATAAGGTAGTCGTTTCTTCCACGTAGTTCTTCGATTTTTTTACAACTTCTCTCGTAATAATTCATTGCTCACCTTGCTAACGTTAACACGATAACTTCGTGCACACCTGCTTCTTTGAATATTTTTGCTATTGCCGACGCCGTTGCTCCTGTGGTCAATACGTCGTCTAATAAAAGTACGGTTTTGCCTTGCAATTCCGTTACATCTACGCCGTCCTTTAACTCAAAAGCGTCCTTTACAGCGTTTACGCGCTCTTCGTATTTCAACTTGGTTTGGTCTTTTATTTTTATCTTCCTAGATATGACGTCTATAAGTGGTAATTCGCGCTCATCGCAAAATCTCTTGGCAACTGCTTGCATATGGTCGAAACCACGTCTTTTTATGCTCTTCTTGTCGCTAGGTACGTACGCCACTGCATCGCATTTGATACAAACTACGTAACTGTAGTCGACTAGAAATCTAGTTATGTACTTGCCTAAATAAGACTGTTTCCTATCCTTATAGTGGATAATAATCTTCCTAATATCGTCGACATAGTCAAACGGGGCGTAGGCCTTATCGTAATAAGGGGCTGCGACTTGACAACGCTTACAATACACGCCTTGTTCGATATAGTCGCCACAAATATTGCACTTGTTCCCCTCTGCCTTAAACGGTAAACGCGCTAAACAATCGTCGCATAGTGCGTAATGCCTATGCTCGTCGTCAAGCTCTTTCCTACATATTATACAAGAATAATCGTCTATGAACAAATAGTCTGCGATTTTCTTGCAAAAAGCTTTTATTTTCTCTATGAAAGTCATCCTAATAACCCCAACTTCTTAACGTTATCAAAGATAAATTCCTTGAGAAGCGTCCAACGCTTTGCTGTATAATCGGTATTTACCATTCTCGCTATAGTTCTATACGCGCCTACTATTACAACCACTTTTTTTGCCCTTGTGACTGCTGTATATAATAGGTTTCTATTCATTATGTTTCCACCACTATTAGCAAGTACAAGTACTACTGCGGGGTACTCCGAACCTTGGCTTTTGTGCACCGAAACTGCGTATGCAAGCATAAGGTCTTCCTGTGAAGCTCTATCGTAATATACGATTTTACCATCATCGAACTCTACCACGATTTCCCCACGGATTATATCCACAACGTAGCCGATTTCTCCATTAAATACGCCTTGACCTTCTTCTACATAGCCTGCGTTTCTCGTCCACTCTAGCTCGTAGTTATTCGCCGTATGCATAACCTTATCGCCTACACGGAAGGTTACTCCTTTTATTTCTATCGACTTGCCATCGGGATTTACTTCGTCTTGAATAACTTTATTCAAGTTTTCGACGCCTGCTAGTCCTTTTTTGACGGGGCAAAGTACTTGAATGTCGCGCTCTGATATACCAAAATATTTTTTGAGTCTTCTCGATACCAAACTAACGGTAGAGTCTACTAACTCGCTAGCGCTCTCTTTGTTCTCCACAAAGAAGTCGCCCGACCTATTGTCTATAACTGGCATTTCGCCACGGTTTATTCTATGGGCGTTGCTAACTATCAAGCTACCTTCATCTTGCCTATAAATCTCCGTCAGGCTTACCACAGGGAAAAGCCCCGATTCGATAACGTCGGCTAGTATATTGCCTGCAGATACGCTGGGAAGTTGGTCCTTATCCCCTACTAATATTAGCCTTGCGCCCTTTGGCATAGCCTTGAGCATAGCATTGAAAATAAATATGTCTGCCATACTGATTTCATCTACTATGACAACATCGGCTTGTAAAGGATTGTATTCATCGTGACAGAACTTGGGTTTGCCACTACTCATATCGAAACCTAACATACGGTGTATGGTGCTGGCTTCTTCTCCCGTAGCTTCCGAAAGCCTTTTGCTCGCTCTACCAGTAGGCGAACATAAAAGAGCTTTTAGCTTCCTGGTTTTATAAATATCAAGAATACACTTAATTATAGTGGTTTTACCCGTACCCGGGCCACCTGTTATTACCATTGAACCCTTGGTTACGGTGTTGCGAACGGCTTCTTTTTGCATTTCGTGCAAATAGATATCGTTCTCTTTCTCATAAATTTCTATTTCCCTATCCGGGTCTACATCTAAATCTTTGGCTTCAAGTGATAACTTCGCTAGTCGCAACGATATAGAATTCTCCGTATTATAGTTTATAGCTAACGCTATTATCGGCTCATCTACGTCACTACCTTTTAGGTTCTTGACTTTGATAAGTCCGTTTATTATCATCTTGGGAAAACACGCTACTATTCTGTCTTCTTCAAAATTAGCAAGTAAACGCTTGGTTTCTTCTACAAGCATAGATTGTGGTAAACACGTGTGGCCGTAATGACGTGCACTCTCGTTCAAAACGTGAGTTATCCCCGCCATTATCCTAAAATCAGAATCCATATCTACGCCTAGCTTCTCGGCTATTTTGTCCGCAGTATAAAATCCTATTCCATCTATGTCTTGAACTAGTGAATATGGATTGTCTTGTAGCTTTTCTTCGGTTTTCGAGCCGTATGCCTTATATATCTTCAAGGCTTGGCTCATAGGTATAGAGTGCTTCTGTAAAAACAAAATGGTGTTGCGCATTTCTACGGTGTCTTGAAACGCCTTTTTTATGTCAAGCGCCTTTTGCTTGCCTATTCCCGCAACTTCTTTTAATCTCTCGGGAGTCTTTTCTATTATTTCTAGCGTTTGTAAACCGAATTTGTTGACGATTGCGCTCGCCGTCACTTCGCCTACGCCACGGAAAAGTCCACTACATAAAAAATTGTATATTCCCGCAATATCCGTAGGGGTTTCAAAAACAACTTCTCTAACCTCAAATTGCTCGCCGTAACGCGAGTTTTCTTTAAATTCTCCGATAAGTCCTAGGCTTTCGCCTTCTAGAATTTCGGGAAAAATGCCGACAGCAGTTACAAGCCTGCCGTCGGCATCCATATCAAATACTGTATAGCCATTTTCCTCGTTGCGGAAAATTATTTCTATAACCGTGCCTTTTAAAAGCATTATTTCAAGAGAGCTTTTAGCTCGTCAACCTTATCGAGTTTTTCCCAATTATAGTGTGCTTTGCCAAAATGTCCGTAGCTAGCGGTATCTGCATACACGGGAGCTGCAAGACCGAGCTTGTCGATAATCGCAAGTGGTCTAAAATCGAATACCTTGGTGAGTGCTAAAGACAACTCTTCATCGGTGAGCTTGCCTGTACCAAAGGTATCTATTGAAACCGAAACGGGATTAGCCTTACCAATTGCGTACGCTACTTGCAATTCACATCTATCTGCAAGCCCTGCTGCTACTACGTTCTTTGCAACGTATCTAGCAAAATAAGTCGCACTTCTATCGACCTTCGTGGGGTCCTTGCCACTAAACGAGCCACCACCGTGAGCTGCATAGCCACCGTAAGTATCTACGATAATTTTTCTTCCCGTTAGTCCCGAGTCGCCTGCAGGGCCACCGATAACAAATCTTCCCGTAGGATTGATGTAATACTTAGTTTCACTATCAATCAAATCAGCGGGAATAACTGCATCAATAACTAGGCTCTTGACGTCTTTGCGAAGAGTTTCTATATCAACTTTATCGTTATGTTGGGTTGAAACGACTACGGCTTCTATACGAGTTGCTACGCCGTCGTTATATTCTACGGTAACTTGTGCTTTTCCGTCGGGACGGAGATAGTCAACAAGTCCTTGCTTTCTAACGTCAGCGAGCTTCTTGGTCAAAGCGTGTGCGTAGTAAATCGCAAGGGGCATATATGCGTCGGTTTCGTTACAAGCATAACCAAACATCATACCTTGGTCGCCGGCTCCTATCGTGTCATAGTTTGAGCCTGACTCCTTATGCTCGATACTGCTATCAACGCCCATTGCTATGTCTGCAGATTGCTTGTTGATATTGGTAACAATTTCACAAGTGCGATAATCAAAGCCTACGCCGTCTTCTTCATAACCGATTTTCTTGATGGTTTCACGAGCGACCTTTTCAACATCTACGACTGCTGAAGTCGTGATTTCTCCCATAATGAAAACTTTGTCGGTAGTTGCAGTTACTTCACAAGCTACACGACTACGTGGGTCTTGAGCAAAAATAGCATCAAGAATTGCATCTGCGATTTGGTCGCAAACTTTATCTGGATGTCCTTCTGTTACACTTTCTGAAGTAAATAATCTTTTCATAATACATCTAACGCTTATTCGCGCCTTATTCAATCTTTACCTTACTATAATCAAAAATCGAAAATGTTATTTCCGATTTTTGATAGTAAAGTTTAGTTAATTTTATTCGTTAATATCTTCGTCGTCTAAATCTAGATTGAAAATATTCTCCGTCGTACGCTCTTGGCTTTGAGCTGCGTCTATTACATTCTCAAGCGATACGTTACGATAACGTTTCATGCCCGTTCCTGCAGGAATTAGCTTACCGATAATAACGTTTTCTTTGAGTCCAACGAATTTGTCAACCTTGCCACGAATTGCTGCCTCTGCCAATACTCTTGCGGTTTCTTGGAAGGATGCTGCTGACAAGAATGAGTCTGTTGCAAGCGCTGCTTTACTAATACCTAGTAGAACACGCTTTGCCGTTGCGGGAACGCCACCTTCTTCAAGAACTCTTTCGTTTTCTTCTTCCATACGGTTCAAGTCTACGAGTTCGTTCATAAGTAGTTTAGTGTCGTTAGGCTCGGTAATTCTAACCTTGCGTAGCATTTGACGAACGATAACTTCAATGTGTTTGTCTTGGATAGAAACACCGTTCGTTCTGTAAGCAGATTGAACTTCTTTAATCATGCTGTCTTGAACGCCACGAACACCCTTGGTAAGTAGGATATCTTGTGGGTTAACGGAACCAACAGTTAGCGGGTCGCCTGCTTCTATCATATCGCCGTCTTTAACGATAATCTTTGCTTGATAAGGAATCTTATAGTCAATCGTGGTTTCAGGATTGGATACCGTAACGACTTTGATTTGTCCTTCTTCTCTTATAGCAACTTTACCTTTAATCTTGGTAATAGCTGCTTCGCCCTTCGGGTTACGAGCTTCGAATAGCTCGGTAACTCTCGGTAGACCTTGCGTGATGTCCGATGCTGATGCAACACCACCGGTGTGGAAGGTTCTCATCGTGAGCTGTGTTCCCGGTTCACCGATTGATTGTGCTGCGATAATACCAACTGCTTCACCAACCTTAACGGGGTTCCAGCTACTCATGTTAGCACCATAGCATTTTGCGCATACGCCTTGTTTTGCCTTACAGGTGAGAACTGAACGAATGCTGACTTCCGTTACGCCGGCTTTTTCGATTTCTTTTGCCTTATCTTCGGTAATCATCGTATCAGCGGGAACGATAACTTCGCCAGTCGTGGGGTTAACGACGTCTTTGATGGTAAATCTACCGGCAAGTCTTTCGTTAAGCGCCTCAAGGAGTCTTCCTTTGTTGTCGTAAATAGCCTTGACGGTGAAGCCTCTCGTGTCGCCACAGTCTTCTTCTTTTACGATTACGTCGTGTGATACGTCAACAAGTCTTCTCGTTAGGTATCCCGAGTCAGCCGTCTTAAGTGCCGTATCTGCACCACCCTTACGAGCACCGTGTGATGAAATAAAGTATTCCAAAACGGATAGTCCTTCACGGAACGAGCTCTTAACGGGGATTTCGATAACTTTACCAGTCGGGTCGTTCATCAAACCACGCATACCGGATAGCTGTTTAATTTGTTGCATGCTACCACGTGCGCCAGAGTCTGCCATCATCCAAATAGGATTGAACTTGTCGAAATTACGGAAGTTCATTTCTAGGTTCTTTGCAACGTCGTCGGTTGCTTTTGCCCAGATACCGATAGTTTCTTCATATCTTTCGTCTTCCGTCATAAGACCACGGCGGAAACGCTTTTCAACTGCGATAACGTCTTCTTCGGCTTTAGCAAGAATTTCTTTCTTGTCACCGGGGATTTGCATATCGAATACGCTCGTCGTGATTGCGCCGATTGTTGAATATTTGAAGCCCAATGCTTTGATTTTATCAAGAACTTTGCTGACTTCGGTTGAGCCTTTTTGTTTGAAGCAACGTTCTACGATTTGTGATAGTTGTTTCTTGCCAACTAGGAAGTCGATTTCGTAATCGAGCATTTGTTCGTTGGTTTCTCTTGAAACGAATCCTAAATCTTGTGGAACTGCTCTGTTGAAGAAAATCTTACCTACGGTGATAGGTACGAGTTTCTTATAAGTCATACCGTCTATAGTGATAGAACGACGTACGTTGATGCGAGCTTGTAGGTCGATATCTTTTACTTGATATGCCATAATAGCTTCGTCTTCTGAAATGAAGCTTCTGCCTTCGCCCTTTGCGCCTTCTTTATCTTGCGTTAGATAGTATGAACCGATAACCATATCCTGCGTGGGGCTTACGATTGGCTTACCATCTGAAAGCTTGAGGATATTGTTAGTGGATAGCATCAAGAATCTTGCTTCTACTTGTGCTGCTACTGACAACGGTACGTGTACTGCCATTTGGTCGCCGTCGAAGTCAGCGTTGAATGCTGAACATACTAGTGGGTGAAGTTTGATAGCTCTTCCTTCTACTAGGACGGGTTCGAAAGCTTGGATACCAAGTCTGTGTAGCGTAGGTGCACGGTTAAGCATTACCGGGTGGTCTTTGATAACGTCTTCTAGAATATCCCAAACTTGTGGTTTTACACGTTCAACAGCACGCTTTGCGCTCTTGATGTTTTGTGAAATGCCCATATCAACGAGTTTCTTGAATACGAAAGGCTTGAAGAGTTCAAGTGCCATTTCCTTAGGAAGACCACATTGATATAGTTTGAGTTCCGGTCCAACAACGATAACTGAACGGCCAGAGTAGTCAACACGCTTACCAAGAAGGTTTTGACGGAAACGACCTTGTTTACCACGTAGCATATCGGATAGTGACTTAAGGTTACGATTGCCGGGGCCTGTAACAGCCTTGCCGTGTCTACCATTGTCGATTAGTGCGTCAACAGCTTCTTGTAGCATACGTTTTTCGTTGCGAATAACGATATCGGGTGCGCCGGATTCAATCATCTTCTTAAGACGATTGTTACGGTTGATAACGCGTCTGTATAGGTCGTTCAAGTCGCTGGTAGCAAATCTGCCACCGTCTAATTGAACCATAGGACGTAGTTCCGGTGGAATTACGGGTAGAACGTCCAAAATCATCCATTCAGGACGGTTACCGCTAATTCTGAAAGCTTCTACGATTTCTAGGCGTTTAGCTGCCTTAGATTGCTTCATGCCTTGTGAAGTAGCAATAACTTCTTTGAGTTCTTCGCTCTCTTTGTCTAGGTCGATTTCACGAAGTAGCATCTTAAGTGCTTCTGCTCCCATACCGACTTTGAAAGAATTTTCGCCAAACTCAGCGACTGCGTCCATGCGTTCTTCATCGTTAATAACTTGTTGTTTGAAGAACCTAGTCGAACCTGGGTCAAGTACTACGAAAGCTGCGTAGTAAATGACTTGTTCTACTTGCTTGGGACTCATATTAAGAATAGCGCTTATTCTTGAAGGAACGCCACGGAAGTACCATATATGTGATACCGGTGAAGCAAGTTCAATGTGTCCCATTCTTTCACGACGTACCTTTGACTTAGTAACTTCTACGCCACACTTGTCGCAGATAACGCCTTTGTATCTGATTTTCTTATACTTACCACAATAGCACTCGTAGTCTCTTGTTGGTCCAAAGATTTTTTCGCAGAACAAACCGTCTCTTTCGGGTTTTTGCGTTCTGTAGTTGATGGTCTCAGGCTTAGTAACTTCGCCGTGTGACCAACTTCTAATCGTATCTGGAGATGCTAGTGAAATTTGAATTGAATCGAAGTTGTTAATTTCTATCATTATTAGTTACCTCCTAGTTGTCCTCGTCTTCATCGCCTAAAAGTGCGTTTTGAAGTAGAGCTTCCACGTCTTCCGTCATTCCGCTGAAATCATCGTCTAATTTATTATTGCTTAATGATAAATCAGTTTCTGCTTCATCGTCGTCGAATAGTCCGTCTATTGATAGTCCGCCTACTAGGTCGTCGTCAGCTTTTGATACGCCAAGTCCGCTCAATAGGTCACCAATGCTTTCTTCATCGTTAGCACCATAGAGTGAACCAAGTTGGTCTCCTTCTAGGTCTAGGTCGAAATCTTTCATTTCCGTATGGACCTTCGGTGCTTCGTAAGTGCTTTCGTCTTCGTAGTTCTCCGGTAGAACAACTTCTTCTGCTTGGTCGTTCAATAGCTTCATATCCAAGCACAAGCTTTGCATTTCTTTCTTGAGAACCTTGAATGACTCGGGTAGTCCTGGAGGTGCTGCAATAGACGACTTGATTATGCTGTCGAATATCTTTTGTCTACCCATGATATCGTCCGACTTAACAGTCAAGATTTCTTGTAGGATATTAGCTGCACCGTATGCTTCTAGTGCCCAAACTTCCATTTCACCGAATCTTTGTCCACCAAATTGAGCTTTACCACCCAAAGGTTGTTGTGTAACTAGTGAGTATGGACCTGTTGAACGTGCGTGAATCTTATCATCAACAAGGTGGATAAGTTTAAGCATATACATGTAACCAACGGTTACGCGGTTTTCGAAGGGTTCGCCCGTTCTTCCGTCGTAAACACGGAGTTTGCCGTCTACCTCGCCCTTTTCGTTGACTATGTTGTTAGCCATAAACATGTCTTTGATATCTTGTTCGGTTGCACCGTCGAAAACAGGCGTTGCAATCTTAATACCAAGCATGTTAGCAACTAGTCCTAAGTGAACTTCTAGAACTTGTCCGATGTTCATACGTGAAGGAACGCCTAGAGGGTTAAGAACGATTTGTAGTGGGGTTCCGTCTTCTAGGAAAGGCATGTCTTCCTTGGGTAATACGCGTGAAATAACACCCTTGTTACCGTGACGGCCTGCCATCTTATCGCCAACGCCGATTTTACGCTTTTGTGCAATATATACTCTAACGAGTTTATTAACGCCGGGTGATAGTTCGTCTTTATTTTCTCTTGTGAATACTTTAACGTCAACGACTACGCCACCTTCACCGTTAGGAACCTTAAGTGAAACGTCTCTTACTTCTCTTGCCTTTTCACCGAAAATAGCACGGAGTAGTCTTTCTTCCGGAGTTAAGTCAGCTTCGCCCTTGGGTGTAACTTTACCTACTAGGTAGTCACCGGCACGGACTTCTGCACCAACCATTACGATACCGTTTTCGTCAAGATTCTTGAGTAAGTCTTCGCTTACGTTAGGAATATCTCTAGTGATTTGTTCTTCACCTAGCTTGGTGTCACGACTCTCGATTTCGTATTCTTCAATGTGAATTGAAGTGAATACGTCGTGTTTAACGAGTTCTTCGCTGATTAGGATAGCGTCTTCGTAGTTGTAACCTTCCCAAGTCATGAAACCGATAAGAATGTTTCTACCAAGTGCGAGTTCGCCTTTATCCGTGCTAGGTCCGTCTGCCAACGTGTCGCCTGCTTTTACGCTTTGTCCATGTACTACAATGGGCTTTTGGTTAATGCAAGTGCCTTGGTTGCTACGACGGAATTTTTGTAGTTCGTACGCGATTATTCCACTTTCGCCTTCAACTTCGATAACGTCTGCAGATACGCTCTTAACGATACCGTCTTCTTTTGCAAGTACGCATACGCCTGAGTCGTGAGCAACTCTATATTCCATACCCGTTCCTACGATAGGTGATTCCGGACGAAGTAGTGGAACTGCTTGTCTTTGCATGTTAGAACCCATCAATGCACGGTTAGCGTCGTCGTTTTCTAGGAAAGGAATTAGAGATGTAGCTATGGATACCAATTGTTGTGGTGAAACATCCATGTAGTCTACTTTTTCTCTCTTGTATTCTTTAATGTCGTCTTTATGACGGCAGGTAACACGTTCGTTAACGAATCTTGACTTCTCGTCTAGTGGTTCGTTAGCTTGTGCAACTACGTATCTGTCTTCTTCGTCAGCTGCTAGATATTCAACTTTGTCTGTAACAACTGAATAGGTGTTGCCTTCTTCATCGGTAACTTTTTCAACTTTACGATAAGGAGCCTCGATAAAGCCGTATTCGTTAACTCTTGCGTATGAAGATAGTGACGTGATAAGACCGATGTTTTGTCCTTCAGGTGTTTCGATAGGACACATTCTACCATAATGTGAGTGGTGAACGTCACGAACTTCGAAACCTGCACGTTCTCTGTTAAGACCGCCCGGGCCTAGTGCAGAAAGTTTACGTTTGTGCGTTAGTTCTGCAATGGGGTTGGGTTGGTCCATAAATTGTGAAAGTTGTGATGAACCGAAGAACTCTCTAATTGCGCTAGATACAGGTCTGATGTTAATGAGTGATGCGGGTGTGACTTCGTTGGGGTCTTGTGCCATCATTCTCTCACGAACAACTCTTTCTAGTCTTGCAATACCAATACGGAATTGGTTTTGTAGAAGTTCACCGACTGAACGAACACGGCGGTTTGCCAAGTGGTCGATATTGTCCGGTTCATGGAATTCATAGCGCATATTGACGTTGTATGAAACCGTTGCAACGATATCATCGATTGTAATGTGCTTCATAACAAGGCTGTCAACGTTGTCTTTACATAGTGCAATAAGTGCGTCAACGTCGCCTGCGCTAGCTTCTAGTAGTGGTAGAAGGTTTGGATAGTAAACAAATTCAGTAATGCCGATTTCTCTAGCATCGCATCCTATGTATGCTGAAAGGTCAACGGTATTGTTACCGATAACTTTGCATTTAACGACTTCTTTAACGTTGCCGTCTGCGTCTTTTTCTTCTTTGATAACGAAAACTGAGTTAATACCAGCGTTTTGGATTTGTAAACCAAGTTCCTTGGTGAACTTTTGTCCTGCTTCTACTAGAACTTCGCCAGATGCGTCTACAACGTCTTCTGCTGCGACTAGACCTTCGATACGGTTAGCTAGTGACAAATGTTTGTTGTATTTGTATCTGCCTACTTTTGCTAGGTCGTAACGTCTTTGGTCGAAGAAAATGTTTTGTAGGTGAGCTTCTACACCACTTGGGGTGGGAACTTCGCCGGGTTTAAGTTTTCTATATACTTCGTGTTTAGCAGCTTCGACTGATTGGATATCGCCGTCTTTTTCGCATGATGCCATAATCATAGGGTCACCTGCAAAGAGCTCTTGGAGTTCTTCGTTGGTGCCGTATCCTAGTGCGCGAAGTAATAGCGTTGCAGAAATCTTACGAGTTCTGTCAACACGTACTGCTAACGTATTCGTATTTTCTTGTTCAAATTCTAGCCATGCGCCTCTTGAAGGAATAACGGTGGTCTTGTAACGTAGTATGCCGTTCTTGTCAGGTATACCTTTGTCGGTGTAAACACCAGGGCTTCTTACGAGTTGGCTAACAACTACGCGTTCTGCTCCGTTGATAATGAAAGTTCCGTTCTCCGTCATCTTGGGGAAGTCACCCATGAATATGGTTTGTTCCATCATTTTGCCGGTTTCTTTGACGGTTAATCTTACTTTTACGCGTAGTGGCGTTGTGTAAGTTGCGTCACGGTCCTTACATTCCTTAACCGAATACTTGCAGTCGCCTTCTAGAGTGTGTTCTAGAAAGTCGAGTTCTAGCTTGTTGCTGTAATCGGTAATGGGCGAGAAGTCATCAAAAACTTCACGAATACCTTGCTTCAAAAAGGCTTCGTATGAGTTCTTTTGGACTTCAATAAGATAGGGAATGCTAATGGTTTCTTTAATCTTTCCGAAAGATTGTCTTTCTACATTCCCGCGCTTAACAGTGTGAGTTCTTTGAGACATTTTTTACGCTCCTTGTAAAAATTTTGAGTGGTGAGAGAATTAATTTCTCTACGAGCTGCTTGCTACCTATTGACAAAAATTTAACGAGTCTTGCGATTTTGTTAGTTTTTGTCGTTTTTCTCGACTTTTTGCCCATTTTTGCTACACTAAATATCAATGGTGCATACTTATCAGCATAATTGTCGATTTTAGCATTATAACGCCAAAAGTCAAGCATGTCAACTGTTTTTACGCATTATCTTATAAAATATTATAATTTTATTTATTTGCGTGTATATATGCGCTACGCATATGTGCGCAACGTGGCTTTATATCTTGTCAAACTGCACTCCCCTATGCTATAATGCTTGTATGAGACTAGACAAATTTTTAAAAGTATCAAGAATAATTAAACGTAGAACCGTCGCCAACAAAGCCTGCGAACTAGCTCGCGTTACCATCAACGGTAAACCGGCTAAACCCGCTAAAGACGTCAAAGTAGGTGACGTTATCGGCATACGTTTCGGAGATAAAGACGCTTTCTTCAAAGTGCTTTCCGTACCTACCGGAAACGTTTCGAAGTCCGACGCCGACGCTCTATACGAGGTTATACAAGAATGAAATTCGACGTTATAATTTGTGCAAGTGGCGAAAGCACCCGAATGGGTGAAAATAAACTAAAGTTCGACGTAGGCGGAATGAGCGTACTAAAGCGTAGCATTACGGCTTTTTACACCCTACCCTTCGTGAAAAAAATAATAGTCGTCACTAAAAAAGAAGAAATCGACTTCGTATTATCGGCAATAAACGGACTAGATAAAACAAAGTTCGAGATTGCCATAGGCGGAAATACTCGCACGGAATCAGTAAAGAACGGATTGCAACTAGCGAGTGCTGCGGGCGTACTCATACACGACGCCGCCCGCCCCTTTGTTTCGCAAGAAATTATAGAAAAAGTAGCAAAATCTGTAGAAATTAACGGCTCAGGCGTTCCCGCTCTAGCCGTTAATGATAGCGTTAGACTTGTAGAAAACGATAAAATCGTAGATGGTTTCGAGCGCGATAATTTGCGCTTCGTACAAACACCGCAAGGCTTTTTGACAGATGAGTTAAAAAGCTGTTTCACAAAGCTCGCGCCAAATGAAAGTGCCACCGACGAGAGTGAATTATACGCGCGTTTCGTAGCCCCTGTTTCTATCGTTGACGGTAGCCACGACAACAGAAAATTAACTACTATGGGCGATTATTTAGGTGCTAATATGCGCGTAGGTATAGGCTACGATATTCACAGATTGATACCTTTCAAGAAATTAATGCTCGGTGGAATCGAAGTTGAATACCACCTAGGTTCGCTCGCGCATTCGGACGGTGACGTTGTCATTCACGCGCTTATAGACGCCCTACTCTCTGCTAGCGGTGAATTCGATATCGGCTCGCATTTCCCTGATAACGCTCCGGAATATTTGGATATTGATTCTGCTATATTGCTCTCGAATACAATGGAAATTATAAAGAAAAAAGGCTATATCGTTAACAACGCTAGCCTTATAATCATTGCCGAAGCTCCTAAACTCGCAGATTACATTCCCCTTATGCGCGTTAAACTCGCAAGGCTTATGGGAATAAGTTACGAAAATATTTCGATTGCCGCAAAAACCAATGAGAAAGTAGGCGAAATCGGCGAAAACATAGCTATCGCTAGCTATGCTACCGTTACTCTCGTTTAGTCTTTAGGTTTAATACGAGTTTCGCAACGAGTTTTCATAAGAAGGGTATCTTTTACTAAAATACTAGTTGCGTGACAACGATGATTCTCGTTATAAACGCATTCTGCGTCACATTGCACGATGCTAGGTGCTTGTGCCAAAAAATCATCGGCGGCTTCAAGCTCAGCGAAGGTTTGTTCAAGCGCTCCCCCTGCTCTTTTAATTTTCGACATACATTGAGCTTTATCGTTCAAGCCGATTACGCTAGCGTTACAATGTGATTTAAGGTTGTTCTTACAATTTATCGTAGTGCATTTAAGTTGATTCATAATTTTCTCCCAAGATTAGTATTACACTTGTCGCGAAAATTATTCAAAAAGTGCATTGACAGTAATATAAATAAATGTTAAGATTATCACAATAATCAACAACTACTCTCAAGGAGAAAGGATATATGAAAGTTATACTTCTTACTGACGTTCAAGGTCATGGAAAAAAAGGTGCTATCGTTGACGTAAACGACGGATATGCAAGAAATTTCTTAATTCCAAAGAAAATGGCTATAGAAGCAACAAAGTCAAAACTCAATGAAATCAGCCAAAAAATCGCTAAAGAAGAGCGTATAATGGCTGAAGAAAAAGAAGCTGCTGTTGCACGCGCAAAAGAACTAAGCAATATGGTTATCCCCGTTGCAGTAAAAACCGGTGACGGCAAACTCTACGGTAGCGTCACAAACCAAGACGTCGCTAACGCTCTAGCTAAGCTCGGCTACGCTATTGATAAAAAGAAAATTACCATCAAAGATAGCATAAAATCACTAGGCTTATACGACTGCGAAATTAAGCTTTATCGCGAAGTAACGGCTAAAATAAAATTGAACGTCATCGCTGAATAATTCATAAAAAAATTAAAGACCATAACGAAAAGTTATGGTCTTTTTTTGTGCATTTTTGTTTCGTTTAGAAACAAACGAAATCTAGACTAGTCTTCTAACTGTGGAAAACTAGTCTAAATTTGTGATTTTGGAAGTAAAAACTATTTAACTTCGACTTCTGCGCCAGCTGCTTTAAGTTTTTCAGCAAGAGCTTCTGCTGCGTCTTTGGGAAGAGCTTCTTTAACAGTCTTAGGTGCGCCGTCAACTAGACCTTTAGCTTCAACTAGGCCAAGACCGGTTGCTTCACGAACTGCTTTGATAACTGCAATCTTGTTTGCGCCAGCTGCTTTTAGAACTACGTCGAATTCTGTCTTTTCTTCTTCAGCTGCTGCTGCGGGAGCTGCTCCACCTGCTGCTACTGCCATAGGTGCTGCTGCGCTTACGCCGAATTCTTCTTCTAGAGCCTTTACTAGAGCGTTAAGGTCGAGAACTGTAAGAGTTTTGATTTCTTCTATAATGTTTTTGATATCTGCCATTGTTATTTTCTCCTTTTAATTTCGATAAATGATTATGCTTGTTTTTGTGCGATTGCGTCGATAGCTCTAGCAAAGCTTGCGATAGGTGCTTGTAGCATACCGAGTAGTTGTGCGATAAGAACTTCTTTTGCGGGTAGTGTTGCTAGAACTTTGCAACCATCTTTATCTAGGAAGAGCTTGTCGTCCATTATCATACCGCATTTGAGTTCCATCTTCTTGAATGCTGCTGCTTTTGTTGCTGCTACTTTTGCGGGAGCAGCGATATCTTCAATGCCTAGTGCGATTGCTGTAGGGCCATTGAGAGCATCATCAAATTGGGTGTAACCGAGTTCATTAAGAGCGATTTTAAGAAGTCTGTTCTTGAAAACATGGTATTTAACGTTGTTCTTACGATACTCTGTACGTAGTTCTGTGTCTTGAGCAACTGTCAAACCTGAATAGTTTACTAGAACAAATGATTTTGCAGAGCTTAAAAGAGCCTTAATTTCTTCTACTTGCTTTTCTTTTTGTTCTCTAATTGCGTTTGTTGCCATTTTTACCTCCTTTAAGATTAGAGCTCCGTCCCAGACAAAGGAACGGAGCTCATAACTAAAAGACTAATTACTAATGCTCTAATTCGCTTCTGCATTTGAGGACGAACCGTTACGCCTTGCGGCTCAAATGGTCTGGGAAGGATTTAAGTTCGTTAACATTCTATAATATTTATCACAGAATGTCAATCGTTTTATTATTGTTTGTAGTTAACTTTGATGCCAGGGCCCATTGTTGAAGATACTACTACGCTCTTCAAGTAAGTGCCTTTTGCTGCTGCAGGTTTTGCTTTTACGATAGCGTCCATTAGCGTTGTGAAGTTTTCCATTAGCTTTTCATCGCCAAATGACTTCTTGCCGATTGGGCAGTGAAC
>JAFXIQ010000007.1 GCA_017533005.1 Clostridia bacterium
ACCAATCCACAAATAGCACCCGAAAGAATCATAGTTCTAATAACTACCATTTTTACGTTTATACCTATGTATCTTGCAGTATTAGCGCTGTCGCCAACAACGGCAAGCTCGTATCCGTGTTTGCTGTAACGTAAATATACGAAGATAATTGCAGTAATTAGCGTTCCGAAAAGAATGATAAGCAAGTAGGGGTTTGCTATGTCGGGAAGATTACCGTATGCAAGAGGCTCTAGAACACCCGAACCACCTTTAACCCAGAGTGCAATGAAGAACGTAACAAGTCCTGATGCAATGTAGTTGAGCATAAGGGTAAGAAGCGATTCGTTAGTATCAAAGAATGCTTTGCATAGAGCGGGGATAACTGCCCATATTGCACCGGCAATAGCACTCGCGAATACGGAAACTAGGATAATTACGGTGTCGTCAACTTTGCCACCCATATAGAATGCACAAGCGATTGCAGCGAGACCGCCAATCAATATTTGACCGTTACCACCTAGGTTCCAGAACTTCATTTTGAAAGCGGGAACGAGCGCCATAGAAACGGATAGAATGAGCGCCATTTGTTGTAGGAAAATCCAAATTTTTCTAGGCGTTCCGAAACATCCGTCTATGAGAGAAGCAAAGAATGAGAATGGGTCACCCTTTGAAGCAAGTGAGCTAATAATACCACCTAGAAACAAAGAGATTAAAATTGCTCCTGCATAAATACCAATCTTATAGCCGATTTTTAAATCGGTTCTTTTTACTATATGGAAAAGGGGCTCGCGTTTTGCTTTAACGTTATTACTCATTTGCGTTATCTCCTTTGCCTTCTGTTTTTACTTTTTCTTCTTCCCATTCTTCTTCGGTGAGATGGCTGTCTTTAGCTTTGCCGTATTCTTTTATTGCGTTAACTTCGGTAAGGTCGAGAGAGCCCGTCATCATAAGACCGAGTTGCTCTTTAGTAACCTTTTTCGCGTGAACTATACCCATGTTTTTACCGTGGCAAAGAACCATAATCTTGTCGCAAAGAGCGAGCATAACGTCAAGGTCTTCACCTATGAATAGGATACCCGTACCGTTTGCTTTTTGTTCGTTAAGAATATTATAAATTGCATAAGAAGAGTTAATATCAAGTCCACGAACGGGATATGCCGTAATAATGACGTTGGGGCCTGATTCTATTTCTCTACCAACCAATACCTTTTGAACGTTACCACCGGAAAGACGTCTAACGGGAGTTTCTGTTGAAGGTGTTACTATTTCTAGTTTTTTAATCAATGCATCTGCATTTTTTCTTGCAGTTTTTCTATCAACGAAAGGACCTTTCTTATCGTTGTAGGTCTTAAGCATCATATTATCGGTGATAGAGAAGTTAGGTGCAAGGCCCATACCAAGTCTGTCTTCAGGAATGAAGCTCATAGAAATACCTTTATCGATAATAGCTTTAGCAGGAAGACCAACGATGCTTTCGCCCTTATGGCAAATAGCACCACTTTCTATTTTGCGTAAGCCTGCAACAGCTTCACAGAGTTCTTTTTGACCGCAACCTGCTATGCCTGCAACGCCTAAGATTTCACCGCCGCGGATATAGAAGCTAACGTCGTTTATCTTGTTAGCGCCATCGTCGCCGTTAATGGTAAGGTTACGAATTTCTAATAATGGTCTATCGAAGTCGGTTTCCGTACGTTCAATCTTAAGGTCGATTTTCTTGCCAACCATCATTTCGGTTAGCTCTTTTTCGTTCGTAGTAGCAGTATCAACAGTGCCTACGTATTCGCCTTTACGAAGAATGGTAACTTTATCAGAAATAGCCATAACTTCATTGAGTTTGTGCGTGATAATGATAATAGACTTGCCGTCTTCACGCATCTTTTTGAGAACTGCGAATAGTTTATCTATTTCTTGTGGCGTTAAAACTGCCGTAGGTTCGTCAAGAATGAGAATTTCTGCACCACGATAGAGTACTTTTATAATTTCGACAGTCTGTTTTTCACTAACAGACATATCGTATATTTTCTTATTTAAATCGATTTCAAAGCCATACTTGTTAGCTACTTCTTGTAGGACTTTTGCTCTGTTGTTAGCTAAAAAGTCGAATTGGAAGAATTTGCCGATTTTTACAAAAGGCAGAGCACAAACTTTAAGATATGTAAGTATGGTATTGCCCAGCACTTTGAAATCTATAGTTTTTGATTTCTTGCCGTTCTTTTCTACGTCTTTAATAATTTTTTCCGTAGGAAGAGTAGCGAGAATTTTTTTGGCGTTTTCTTTGATAGAATAGGGAGGCGTTTTTTCTCCGAGTAGAATATTATCTGCTGCGCTAAAAACGTCAACCAACTTAAAGTGTTGGTGAATCATACCTATTTTATGGTTGAAAGCGTCTTGAGGTGAAGTTATATGCGTTTTCTTTCCGTCTATAAAGATTTCACCTTCATCGGGGTAATAAATGCCCGAAATCATGTTCATAAGAGTGGTTTTACCGCTACCGTTTTCGCCGAGTAAAGAAAGGATTTCACCTTTTTCTAGCACGAGATTTACGTTTTTGTTAGCGACGACCGTTCCGAACGTTTTCGTAATGTTTTTTAGTTCAAGAGCAACGTTGTTCACAATAGTTTCTCCGTTAATAAATGGTGTTTAAGTGGATAGGGCGGAGTGATAACGCTCCGCCCTACAAGCTTTTATTTAATTTGTTTTACTTCTATTATGCGATGATAGAGATGCCGTCGATAATGATGTCGAAGTAAGGAGCTGAACGCTTTGAAGATTCGGTGAAGATACCGTTTTCGATAGCGTTGGTTTCGCCTGCGTAGTCGCCTAGGTCGATGATGTCAGCATTGTAAGCAGTAAGTTTGCCTGTTTCTGCGTCCATGGTGATGTTGTTATAAGTGTCGGCAGCTTTAGCGTTTCTTACGGTGAAGTTAGCTGTGTCGAAAACTTTGAGTTCGCCACTGATAAGTTTAGCTTTAACTTCGTCTAGTTTAGCTTGTGTGCCAGCTGCAGCAGCTTGACCAAGAGCTGTGATTTGAACAGAACCGGTTGAAAGAGTACCAGTGTAATCTTTAACGATTTCTTTGCCGTTCATAACGCAGTCGAGCATATATTCGAAGTAAGGTTGCCAGTTAATCTTGGAAGCAATAACGAAAGTAGATTCGGTAGATACGCCGTTGTAGAATACGTTAGGAACGTTAGCTTCTTTACATGCGGTGGGAACGCCCATTGAGTCAGCGTGACCAGAAACAAGGTTAGCACCAGCAGCGATTAGAGCTTCAGCAGCTGATTTTTCACCAGCTTCGTCGTACCAAGAGTTGGTGTATTTAACTTTCATTGTTACGTTAGGAACGATGCTCTTAACGCCAAGATAGAAAGAGGTGTAACCAGAAATAACTTCTGCATAGGGCCATGCGCCTACGTAACCGATAGTAGCTTCTGCATCGGTGATGTCATCGCCATACATTTCTTTTAGTTTTAGACCAGCAGCAACACCAGCTAGGTATCTACCTTCGTAGATAGATGCGAAAGCATTGTGGAAGTTAGCAGGGGTGTCGTTAGCTGCGTCAGCATCAAGAGAAAGGCTAGCACCAGTACCAGTAGCGTGGCAGAATTGAACGTTTGAGAATTCTTTTGCAGCCTTAATCATGTTAGCTTGGTGACCGAAAGAGTCAGCAAATACTACCTTATAACCAGCATCAGCGAATTGAGCAGCTTTTTCGTAGCAGTCATTGCCTTCTTCAGGAATGTCAACAACGATGGTGTATTGGTTTTCGGTTAGACCTTTTGCTTCACAAGCAGCTTTGAAAGCGTCGATGAAGTTTTTGTCGTAAGAAGAGTTGTCACCGTGCAAGCAGATAAGAGCTGCGATAGGTTCTTCTTTATCGTTACATGCAGCTAAACTAGCGCAAACACCAACTAGCATAGCAAGAACTAGAACGATTGCCAAGATTTTACTAATTTTCATTTTTCAACCTCCGTTAAATTTTTATATTTTTTAATGAAAATCAAATTAATTAACGAATAAAGGTAAGGCTGTCGTCAGTCATAGACGCAATCCTTGCCAAAGATTCGATTCTAACACCCTTTTCGCGTAGCTCGTCGCCACCCTTTTGGAATGCTTTTTCTATAGCGATACCACAACCTACGAGAGTAGCACCGCTTTGGTTAACAAGGTCGATTAAACCGATAAGAGCCTTGCCGTTAGCAAGGAAGTCGTCGATAATTAATATTCTATCGCCCTCGTTTAAATAGTCTTTAGAACAAACAATGTCATACTCCCTGCCGTGGGTGAATGACATTGTTTTAGTGTGGTATAAATTTTTTCCGATATTCTTCGATTGAGATTTTTTTGCAAAAACCATAGGCACTTTGAGTGCTAGGGCAGCAAAACTCGCAATTGCGATGCCTGATGCTTCTATGGTAAGGATTTTCGTTACGTTATCGCCTGCGTAAAGTCTACGGAATTCTTCACCCATAGCGACTAGCAAGTCTATATCAACTTGATGGTTTAAAAAACTATCGACTTTAAGAATGTTATCTGGGAAGACTTTGCCTTCCTTTAATATTCTATCTTCTAATAGCTGCAACGGTATATCCCTTCCTTAAGCCTTATGATGTTATTATTGTATAAAATTGTCGAATTATAAGTCAAGCAAAATGGGGGTATAAACAAGGAATTTTCTACCATTTTTTAGAAATTCTCGAGAGAAGATATATATTTATATATATTTTCGGTGTTAAAGGCAGAAAATCCTTATGTTAGGCCCCTATAAAAACGTTTAAATTTCTTAAATTAGCGTCCTTGATTTTGTCTTGGATACTGTACGCGTGGGTGTCCATATTATTACAAGTAGCCATAGTAAGCCCTTGATTATGATATTCATCTATGATAAGCCTACAAATATCCTCGATAATTTCTAATTTCCCTTGAACTTCGGTATCCGAATTTCCGGTTTCGGTCAAAAAAGTCAAGGGTGCTTCAAGCTCGGATAGTATAGGTAGTTCGCGAAGTCCACGATATACCCACTTGTAAAATGGCTCGAAAGTATTATTTAGTAGGTAAACAATGGAAATCACGTGTCTAACGAATTCGTTAATCGCGAGCTGTGCAGAGCCGTTTTCGCCGTGGGCTAAACTTCTAGCATAATTGTATTGTCCGGATTGATTGCAAAGTATGGAGTGTGCGGCGATTTTTTTGAGCCTAACGTCTTCAGGATATCCCGAAGAAAGATATTCACGCATTTTCGTGAACTCGCCCAAGTTGTCAATAAAAACCTTGCCACAAGTAGCTGTTTTTAGATAGTGTGACGGAATATTGAGCCAAGTATCTACGGATAGGGGAACACTAGCGGTGCCTAGCAACCTAATGTAAAAATCATCTATAGAAAAAACCCCGTGTCTAGGCCCGTCGGCAGGCGCGACGGCAAGACGTTTAATCCCCATAAATTCTTTGGGAAGCTTGGAATAGGCGCGAGAGAGCTTAAATTCGTATTTTTTATAATCTTCAGCAGTTAGCCAAATGCAAAATCCCGGCTCGAAATCGTGGTCGCGAGAAATCTCGTCATCGTAGCCGAGAAGCTCACTGCCTTGACCTACGACACCGATTGCCATTCTAGGAAAAAGCTCCGAGAATTCGCTCTCGAGCATAGGTAGACCATATTCGTAAAAGTATTTTTCACAGAGTTCAATTCCTTTCATAAATACTCCTTGCGCGAAGTCTTAATTGGTCGGCGTATTCGTTACGTCCGAGCTTTTCGAAAGCAGGAGCCGATTTCTCGCATACGAAAGCATAATAGCCGTCCGTAAGTGTTTCATTCTCTAGAACGTCGCGAGCTAGGTCGAGAAACATCGATACATTTTCGTCGTCGTTATCTATCGCGAAATACAATTCTGCCAAATTCAAATAACTAACCACTTTGTCGATATCGCTCGCATAATCAAGCGCCTTAAAAAAGTAGGTTTCAGCACCTTGAATGTCGCTGATTTCTGCAAGAGCGAGCGCGTAGTTATTGTATAATCCACCGAATCTTACGTCGTCTTCCATAAGGTTCTCGGTATAAGTTTTCAATACGCGTTCATATACACCAACAGCGCCGTTTGGGTTTCCAAAAGCCTTTAAATTGGTAGCCACGTTAAGAAGTATGGTTGCTCCTGCGATTGTGTCAGACAAATGCAATTCATCAATAAGAGTGTATACGCGAGAAATAACGTCAGCGCTTTTTTTTGAGTTGTTGGTTTTTCTATAATAGCCGATAAACTCGTTAAGAATGGACAACTCGCCTTGCTTATCGTCGAGCTTCTTTGCTTCTTCTAGCCAATAGTTTAATAGTTTTTCTGCGCCCGATAAATCGTTGGTAGCAAACGTACTATCGAGCTTTTCGATTATTCTTTCGATAGGGACACGTTCTTTTTCCGCGAGTTCGGGATAATAGAAATTCTTACCGCTTTTTAACGAGCAACATTGTGGCTCGGCATAGTCGAATTTGTCAATACTCATATTAGCTCCAAAAAATAAAAGGGCACGTTGCTCGCAACATGCCCTTTGCTGATAATGTGTTAGTTTTTGTGTGGAACGGTGAATTTAGGGCCGGTGTAAACTATTTCTAGTTTATAGCTTTCGTATTCGAGAGCAAGGATTCCGGAAGTATTTGATTCGCCGGCTTTGGGGTCGTGTTGATAAACGGTAATTGCAGAAACACGTTCGTAAGCCATTTCTATGGTTAGATATTTACCTTTTAGAACGCTGTCTTTACCGTTTTGTTCGTAGTATCTGTTGCAGTAAGCGTCGCTCATTTTGCAGGTAATAGTAGTAACGTTACCTTTTTTCTCAACGCCACCGTTTTCATATTCTTCGATAAGCAAGTCTTCGCGCTTGAGAGATTTGAGTTCAGCGAGCTTGGTTTCTAGAGTATAAGGAGTGAACTCTCCACTATTTAATATGAAGTCTTTAGCCGTGTTATCGGTAACGGTATATTTGTCTTCGCCGGTTAGTGCAGTTTGTCTGTTTAAATCACCACGAATTGCGAGTTTGTTGCTACCGTCTTCTGCGCGACCACAGAAAAGTTCGTAAACGGATTTGCCGTCGTAGTTTTTAGTTACGCGAACTTTTAGGTCTTTATAATCGTATTCAGCGTTACTGTTTTTTTCGAAGTTGTAGTCTTTGTCAATGGAGCAAAGTACGTTAACGGTAGTGGTTTCTACTAGGTTGGTAACGCGATTAGGAACGGGAGTTGCGTAACTTTCTTTGTAGTAGAAAATGTGCGCGTTATCGTCGTTCAAAGTAGTTTCAATAGCTTTTTGAAGAGCGTCGTAGCCTTCGTCACCACTTAAGTTTTGGCAACCCGTTAGTAAAGAAGCTATAAGAATAATCGATAATAAGGTGGAAATTATAACAAATTTAGTAACTTTTTTCATTATTCATTGTCTCCTTCTTGGTTGGTGTCGCTAGATGCTACTTCGTCAAGAGCGTCTACGTTTTCTTCTACTTGAACGTTTTGGGCTTTGAGCGCCTTTTTTTCTTCGGCTTTCTTTCTTCTAGCAAGGATACGAGCTTGTTTCTTTGGTGAGAAAGATTCGAAACGTGCTTGTTTAGCTTCTTGAATTTCTTGCTTTCTACGTTCGCGTTCTTCTTTATCTTTTCTTTCTATTTCTGCTTCGTGTTCAGCTACTTCTAGAACGGCTTTATCGTATAAAGCTTCGATTTCGTGGTAGTAGAGTCTATTTTCAGATTCAGCGAGAAGTTCTAGCTTGTTGCTGTAATAGTTGAAAACTTGGTTGAATTTAATGAGTGCTTTTTCTGCTACGTCGATAGCTTTGTCGCGAGCTTTAATAGCATTCTTATCTTTTATGTCGGTCACTACGATAGCGTGAGCCGCGTCAACGTTTTCGAAGCAGTCGGTGGGAACGCAATCGCCGTAAACCTTTGCGATTTCAGCGAGCATCTTTTCGAAGCGCTTCTTTTCTTTTTCGTACAAAGCTTTGAGTTGTTTGTCTTCAGGAATTGCAACGCCAAGGTCTTCGAACTTGATTTTTGCAACTTCCACGTAAGAATATTCTTTCAAAGCCGTAGCGATTTGTAATAGGAAAGCGTTCTTTGGCTTTTCGAACTTTTGCTCTTCTTTCATATAAATTTCTACTAGAGCTTCTTTGTTTTCTCTTAAGTGTCTAGCTTCGTTATAAGCCTTTAGAGCGTTCTTGAAAGCACCTTTTTCTTTGGATTTGAAGGCTTGTTTTAGGTTTTCCATAGCCGCTTTCATATCGGGAGCTTCCGCGTCCATAACGGCTTGAATTGCACGGTGGTCGTCGACTACTTCGACGATTTGTTGAGGCGTAATTACGCCTGATGCGTAGTCGGCTAGAGCCGCGCGCCTACGCAAAACTTGTACTATCATCGTGTGCTTTTCACGGCTCAAACGATAGAAGAAGAAAGGTACTAGGTTCAATACCGAGCCGATTATCGAGAGCATGCAAAGCATGTTAAACATATTGTTTCTTACTTGTGGGTCGTAAAGGATATCGTAGTTTGTGGTTATACCCATCGATTCGTAAACGAAAGGAATTACAAGACCTGTGAGCAAGGTAATCGGAACCGTAATGGTAGCAGCAGCGCCAAGAATGAAGTCGACGCGCTTTCCGGTCAAGAATTGTTGATAGTCTTTTACTTCTGCATTCAAAACGGGGTCGTAAACAAGTTGTAATTGGTTGAAAACTGCGTTCAAATACATACAGCAGAAGAAAAGGAAGGGGTTTTTGTAAACCAAGAACATGAGCGACAAGCAAAGGATATTGCTGACGTTGTGGAAGAGCAAAATACCACGGTTGCCTAGTTTACGGAGAAGTGTGGGCGTAATAACCATAGCGATGGTAGAAGCCGTGCCGTATAGTGTGGTAAGCAAGCTATATTGAACCATATCTTGCGTACCGTAAATATACATCCAACCGAAGATGACGGAGAAGGAAGATTCCAAGAATCCGATGATGGTAGCGATATTTTTTATCCACCAATACTTATTCTTGTAAATACCCATCATACCTTCGAGAAGACCGACCTTTTGGGTGTAAGTTTTTGAAGTTATAACACGTTCTTTACAGCCGAAAGCCGCGAACAAGTTAAATCCTACGCCCACGATAGCGAAAGAAGCTATGATGTAGCGATAGGTGTTGATGTTAGTGAAAGTGAGTCCGGTCCATTGTAGGATAAGAGGAGTAAGGAAGTTGTAAACGGTAGGCGCGAAAGAAGCGATAAGAATACTAATAGTGAGTAGTCTAGAACGCTCGTTAGAATTGGGGGTGATAACGCTACCGAGTTCGGTGTAGGTATCCGTAAACAAAGGTTGGAACATTGCGATAGAAGTCGCAAAGAAGAAAGTACAGATAAGCTTCGCGTTGTAAGTCATTTCCGTGAACGGTAGGAATAAGTAAACGAGGGAAACGATTACGAGCGGGAAACCCATGAATGCAATATACGGACGGAATTTACCCATACGCGTACGAGTGTTGTCGACCAATTTACCACGGAGCATAGCAAAGAAAATGCCAAGAACGGTGGAAATGATGGACATATATTGCAAGTGGAGCGGTCTAATACCTATAGTTGAGCCGAGCAAGGTATTGCTTGCAGCGAGGCCCATATAAGTAAGAAGGTAGATAACCATGTTTCTACCGATACCGCCGATGGAGTAATTAACTAATTCCTTGTAAGAAACATAATTACCTTTAGCGGGACGGTTCCAATGCAAAACCACTTCATCGTAAAGATTAGTGAAAACGCCTTTTATTTTCTCAATCAGTTGCATACGCACACCTCAAAAAATATATCATTACTAGTATAACATAATATAAGTATAATGGCAAGAACAAAAAACGACCATAAAATAGAATAATTTTCCTAGAATAAAAAACAGACGGTTTCCCGTCTGTTCGATTAATAACGTTTAATTTTTAGAATTTTTGATTTGCTATATTTCTTGCTACGTGAACGCCACTGGCAGAGGCGTGGGATAGTGAATGCGTAATTCCACTGCCGTCACCGATTATATATAGACCTTTGTGGCAAGATTCTAGGTTTTTGTCTACATTTACTTCCATATTATAGAATTTGACTTCTACGCCGTAAAGAAGCGTGTCGTCGTTTGCCGTGCCGGGAGCAACCTTATCTAGTGCGTATATCATTTCGATTATTCCGTCGAGAATACGCTTAGGAAGAACAAGGCTCAAGTCACCGGGGGTTGCTTTTAGCGTTGGGGTGATGAAAGCGTCTTGAATTCTACTTGCAGTCGACCTTTGACCTCTAATAAGGTCGCCGAAACGTTGTACGATAACGCCACCGCCTAGCATATTGCTAAGACGTGCGATAGATTCACCGTAACCGTTGGAATCTTTGAAAGGCTCCGAGAAGTGCTTTGCGACTAGAAGAGCAAAGTTAGTGTTTTTGGTTTGTTTTTCGGGGTCTTCGTAGCTGTGGCCGTTGACGGTGATAATACCGTTGGTGTTTTCGTTTACGACTGCACCTTTCGGGTTCATACAGAAAGTACGTACCTTGTCACCGTATTTAGGCGTGCGATACATAATTTTACTCTCGTAAAGCTCATCTGTAATATGTGCGAAAACTTCTGCAGGTAGTTCTACGCGAACACCGATATCAACTCTGTTGGAGCTTGTGGGGATTTTTAGTTCGCGACAAACTTGTTCCATCCACTTACTGCCGATACGACCGACGGAAACAATGCACTTTTTGCAAGTGTAAGTATTGCCTTTGCATTTAATTTCGTATCCGTTATCAACGATAGAAATTGTTTCAACGGGAGAATCGAAGAAAAAGTCGACTTTGTCTTTGAGTTCGGCATAGAGATTTTCTAGAACGACGTAGTTGATGTCAGTTCCCAAGTGACGGACGGAAGCATTCAACAAATGCAAGTCGTGTTTGATACATTCAGTGCTGAAAGCAGAACCTGCCGTGGTATAAAGTTTAGTGCCCTTACCGCCGTAGCGCATATTGATTTCATCGACGTATTCCATCAGGTTGAGCGCCTTGTTTTTGCCGATATATTCGTGCAAAGTGCCACCGAAATCGTTGGTAATGTTGTATTTTCCGTCGGAAAAAGCACCTGCACCACCGAAACCGCTCATAATGGAGCAACTTTCGCAACCGATACAAGTTTTTACTTTTTCACCATCGATAGGGCATTTGCGCTTATGTAGAGCGCGACCTGCTTCAAAAACGGCGATTTTAAGGTCGGGGCGAAGCAAACTCAACTCATATGCTGAGAAAATACCGCCGGGGCCTGCACCAATAATAATTACGTCGTACTTCATAAAGGACCTTCTTATGCTTTATTTGGTACTCCCTGCGGGAATCGAACCCACAACGGTCCCTTAGGAGGGGACTGTTATATCCATTTAACTAAGGAAGCTTATTTCGAGCGTTTACGCCCGATATATTATATACTTTTTTGGCGTGTTAGGCAAGAGTTTTATTATGTATATTTAGCCGTGTTTTTGTCAAAGATTTTCGTATGGAAATCAAAAAAGAAGTCACTGCGTATAAAAGGGCGTTAAATAATTCTAGCGACGTAGTAGTTAAAGAAATAATCACCGAAGGTGGGAACTTTGCGCTACTTTACGTTGACGGAATGGTACAAATTGCTGAAATCGACTTAGGCGTAGTGCGACCTATAGTAGAAAGTAAGGGCAATTTCCCAAAGACTTTTGAAGGGGTTTCTTCGGTAATCACGACGGTGGAAACGTTGACTGCGGAGCGTGTACGCAAAAACGCCGTAGAAAAGCTCGCCGAAGGCGACACTATTTTGATATGTGAAGGCGCTAGCGAGTATTACGTAATATCTGCAAGGGGGTATGCGAAAAGGACGGTTGCAGAGCCACCGACTTCTGCCGTAATAAAAGGGCCGAGAGAAGGGTTTATCGAAGACCTAAAAACCAATATGGTTTTATTGAGAAGAAGATTCTCTTCGGGGAAAATAGTTTTCAAAAGCCTAAAAGTGGGCAGATACACCAATACAAAAGTGCAAATTGTCTACTTAAAAGGCATAGTGAATATGGAAATTGTCAAGGATATTGAGAAAAAGCTCTCGAAAATCGACGTTGACGGAGTGGTTGACGGAAGCACGGTGGTTGCGTTTCTTGAGAAAAGACATTATTCTGTTTTTAAGCAAATAGGCTCCACGGAAAAACCCGACGTAGTCGCGGGAGCACTGCTTAACGGACGTGTTGCGATAATGGTAGACGGCTCGCCTATGGTATTCACAACGCCTTTCGTTATTATGGACGACTATTTTGATGCGGAAGACTATTTCAGAAGACCTATTCGCGCTTCTTTAGTGCGATTTATGCGACTTTTTGCCGTTATGGCAGCAGTATATCTGCCGTCGATATTCGTTGCGTTACAAACGCATCAGTATCAGATTTTGCCCATTAAACTATTAATAACCATAATAAATAGCATAAACGGCATACCTTTTACGCCGATAATAGAAATGCTACTCGCGCTAGTATTGTTTGAAGTTTTAGGCGATGCTAGCGTGCGTATGCCTAGATATTTAGGAATGGCGATTTCGGTGGTAGGGGGTATCATATTTGGAGAAACAGCCGTAAAAGCCGGAGTGTTATCGTCGTTAACCGTGCTTATAGTCGCAGTTAGCAGTATCGGTTTATACGCTATGCCCGACGAAGTCGGCGTGTTTAGCGTAGTGCGTATCGCGCTCGTGGTGGTATCAGGGGCGTTGGGTATATACGGAATTATCATTGTCAGTATCGCAATGCTCGCGTATATGACCAGCCTAGAAAACTACGGCGTACCGTACTTCGCACCGTTTGCGCCACTCCTTCCACCCGACCTAAAAAACTCCGTCGTAATATGCTCTGCAACCGACGCATTTATGCGCCCGTCTTATATGAATTTGAAAAATAAAACCCGATTAAAACTCAAATGAACAACAACACCTTAAAACAACGCCAATACTCGCTACTAGCCTTTTTTATGCCCTTCGTTTTTAAGTTTGTCATGCTACCCGCTATGCTACAAGAATACGCAGGGCGCGACTCTTGGGTAGCGATATTATTTATTACCATTCTTGAATTTTTACAGCTTGCTATTATAGTAGCCGTAGATAATTTAGGTGGGATAAAAGCCGTAAAAGAAAAATACGGCAAGTTCACGCTTTTTGCAGTTACGGCACCCTTAATATTCGTTGCAGGCTCCAAACTCGTGGTTTTAGGAATGGAAGTGGTGAACTACGCAACGTCGTATTTGTTCTATAATATAACCGGAGAGAAGGTTAGTATCGTACTGTTTGCAGTGATTTTTTACGTTGCTGTAAAAAGGGCAAAAACCCTCGGCAGACTCGCCGACGTTATGCTATGGATGCTCCCCGTAATCGCGCTTGTGGGAATATTTTTTGGGCGCATTGATTTGAATGAAAACTACGTCATGCCTATCATGGCAGAAGGCGTTGGTGGTGTTGCAAAAGGGTTGGATAAATATATTATGTGGACGTTCGATTTAACACCACTTTTGTTCTTTGAAAGAGATAAGGGTAAACGCGAAAAAATTCCTTCCGTACTGATTGCGTCTATTTGCTCTATCGTTTTTATTACGGGGCTTTACGTTTTATACGTTATGAACTATGGCGGGGGTGGTGTGCTGATTAACAACGCCTTTTCTTCGCTAGGCTCTTTCAACGTCGTTAATACCGAAATCGGCAGTATAGATTGGCCGACCATAACCGTGTGGTTGTCGATGGCAGTCATAACGTTATCGGCAAAAGTGTCTGCCGTAGGTAGGATATGCGAAGAAGTCGGCGTGAAATACGAAGTCGTGACTTTTATTTTTAGCGCGATAGCTTGTATAGTGAGCGTGGTGTTTGCGTACAATCCCGAACGCGCGATAGAATATGCAACCGGAGTCGTCAGATACGTAGTGGTGGGGCTAGACGTTCTCGTGCCCATAGTTTTATATATCCTATTATTTATAGCAAATAGAGCCAAGTCGAGAAAAACCGTCGGGGGAGCGATAATTGAAAAGGTCAGTTAAATGGATAGCGTTTGCGCTCGCGTTTATAATGTTAATTGCGCTAGGTATAGAGAGCAAGCCCCTTGGCGAAAGGGCTGTTATCGTAGGGCTTGCGATTGACAAGGCGGGCGAAGAATACGAAGTGTCCGCGCAGATAATTATTGCCGGGGAAAACGACACTAAATCATCGGGCTCAATGATTAGTTCGGTAAAGGCGGAAACGATAAGTGGTGCGCTATCAAGGTTAAGCGCAGAAACCAGTATGCTAGTAACGATGTCGCATTGTAACTTAATAATACTCGGTATGGACGTTATCAAGACGGAATCGTATAAAGTTCTCGACTATTTGGTAAGGAACGCGTATCTATCAGAAAACGCCCTTGTCATAGCCAGTGAAACTACTGCAAAAGACGTAATTTCTTGCAAGACGGCACACTCGGAAATGAGCTCTTTTGCGCTACAGCGTTCGCTTATGGTTTACGGCGAATACGACGATACCGTCAAGAAGACTGCGCGTGAATTTTTAGCTGACTATCATACTCATAATTCGGCTAATTGGTTAACCCTTGTTAAGAAAAAGGAAACCCAAAAGCCACAAACAAACACGAATAGTGGTGGTGCGAGCGAGCAAGGTGGAGAAGAAAAATATTACGTTTTCGACTTGTCGGAAACCGCTATTATTCGTGGCGAAAGTTACGTGTTTACAGCGAGTAGAGAGATGACCGTTGGAATGAATTTTGCTACACAAAAACTCTCAAAGGGCAGTATATACGTAGAAGGCGACAAGGGAGAAAAAATAGAACTATATATTTTATCGAGCAAGCCACGAATACGCTATGATAGCGATAACCTACTTGCGACGATAGAACTGGAACTAGACTTGCTGATAAAAGAGGTAATAGGTGAAGAAGATTACGATTTATCTAAGGTAGAATTGAGCGAGAGTGAGACGAAGCGCGTTTCAGCCCTAGTTAGTCGCGATGTCTACGCAGTTTTCGATGAGTGCAAGGCAAGAAACGTCGACGTTTTTGACCTATACGATGGTTTTTACGGTAGGGGAAGAGCTTCTTGGAGAGAAAAATTCGGAGCAAATTATTTACCACAGTCTAAAATAATAGTAAAAACTAAAATAAAATACCACTAATTCATATCCTATAAAAAGAGGCAAAAACTCTACAAAACACTGAAAAATTCGCTACGCGCGCCTTAAAACAAGGCGCGCGTTCTATATATTATAGTTCGCGTGGTAAAAAATACTAGTTGACACTTTTTGAAACTGGACTTATAATAAAGTCACTAAATATCCCTATATGGAGGTTATCATGAAAAAGAAATTACTAGTTATCATGTTAGTAGTTCTTCTAGTTGCTTCTATGGTTGTTACCGTTTTCGCATGTAACGGTGGCAAAAAAGAACCAACCAAAAAACCACCTGTAACCAACAATACACCCCCTGATGACGAAATTGGTATTGGCGATGCCCTTACCGCTGTTCTCGGTGGCGTAGATAAAACACTCTACGACGTAGTTGGTAATACAGGCAAGGAAAGCTACTACGCAGCAACAATCTTCGTTGATGCTCTTATCGCAGATGAAGGTGCTACAAAGCCTACTATCGACCTTGGTGTAGAAGTTGACATTAAAGCTTCTCTTGCTCAAGGCGATGCTGACAATTCTGCAGCTCTCATCGAAGTTAAGGACAAAGGCAAAGTTCTAGTTTCTCTTTACGCAAAAGGCGAAGTTTTCTATATCGGACAACAAGTAGCTAAAGGCGCAGAAGAAATGACATGGGTTAAACTTCAACAAGTTGACGGTGCTAACCTAATCAACGGCAAACTCGCAGGAATGCTATTCGGTGCTCTAAACGATTTGCAAAAAGCTGAACGCGAATACAAGAAAGACGAAGAAGGTAATTACCTAGACAAAGACGGCAAGATCACAACCGACAAAAGCAAATACGTTGAAGCGAACGCTATATTATCTGACTTCGAAATCACCAAGAAAGGCGGTTTCCTAGGCAAGAAGATTGGTTCAGTTATGACAATTGTCGGTGCTGTTAGCACTCTATTCGACGTTCAAGAAAACAAGACGGACGCTGGTACAGATTACGACATCTCACTACTTATTGAAGAAATCGCTAACCTTGAGATTGGCGGCCTCCTACCCATGATTGGTGTTCAACTTGACGAAGATGGTGGCATCAAAGGTCTTGATAAATCTCTAGCAGGTATCATCGATGTAGTTTGCCAATACGTTCTAGGTCAATCTCTAACCGATATGCTAGCTGGTAAAGAAGCAACCGGCGACGTTCCAGAAATCAAAATTGCTGGTGGTCTAAACAATGACGGTTCTCTCAAGAACTTCGGTCTATCATACGAATACACTCTAGCAATCGAAGATCCCGAAACTGAAGAAATTAATAAGACAGAAGTTGCTATCGCTCTTGGTCTTAAGAACGTTAAAGTTGCTCAAGCCGCTAACGTTGACTTCGCTCCCAGTGATGCTGGTTGGGATAAGGCTCAAGACGTTGCTCTCAATGCTACAATGAACATTGCAGCTCCTGGTCAAAACATTGACGCAGACATCAAACTAGTTCTTTATCCTGCAGTTGACATGACTTTTGCAGACGAATACGTAAACCTTGACTTCGCTAACGTTGCTGGTTACGTTCAAGTTAAGAACAACAAAGATGCAACCCCCGCTTTCGCAACAGTTGCTACAATCGACCAAGCTACAGCAGGTCAAAAAGGCTTCAAGATTAACTTCACAAAAGCTCTAGCAGCTCTCGGAATCGATACAACCGGTCTAGAAACCGACTTCTTCATTCCTTGCGACCTAACGACAATCGTTAATACAGCTATCAGAGCACCTAAGAAAGAAGCAGTTGCTCCTGCTAGTGCAGCAGCTACAACTCCTGAAACTATTAGTGGTATCAACACAATCGCTAACAGCATTTACGCTCTAGTAAAAAGTGGCGCATTTAATATCGGCGCTATAACCGGTCTAATCGGCCCAGTTATGGACGTTATCCCCGCTCTAGGCGACACAATCGCAGCAGTTGGTTCAGTTGATGAAGAAACAGGCGTTGCTACTCTAGACGTTGAAAAAGTAATGGCAGAAGCTATTGCTATCATCGCAGGTCTTGACCTAACGAAAGAACTTACGTTCAATGGTGTTGGTTCAGATGGTCAATACGCAGAAAAAGCTCTATCCGCATGGCTAGCTAACGGAGAAGTATTCTACGGAATCGCAGGTATCGTTAACACAATTATCTACGATAACGATGAAGCTCTAAGAACAAAATACGCAACGTTTGAAGCTTATGCAAAGAGCGAAGATGCATTCACAGCAGAAACCGCTGTTGCACTAGTTAACACAGTACTAGGCCAAGAAGATGCATTCGCAACTAATGACCTATACGCTGGCCTAACAATTACAGCAAGTGGCGCAGGCGACATCGCTAACAACGGTGCAAGCGCAACAGTTGCAATCAACAAGAACACAGTCGAACTAGTATCTGTTGGTATCAGCTTCTCACTAGCAGGCGAAAACAAACCCACTACAGGTGCTGACGGTGGCTTCGCATATGCAGACGGCACAGTTCTTGACTCAAGCACTCCAGAAGGCCTAGCAGCTCTAGATGATATCCTAGAAGCTATGGCAAGTCGTTTCCTAGCAGCAGAATAGCTAACTGAAACTTAACAAAAAAGCACGGAATTTTCCGTGCTTTTTTTGTTGCCAAAATCAGAGTGATTTACGCTCGTAAAACAACACTATCAAATTTAAGGATTTTAGTCAATGTGGAAGCCTAAAAGTTTGTATTGGATACCCAAACAAACGAAAAACGCAACAATTTATGCGTGGTAAACAGTTGTTATTTTAGAGTCGACACAGCGCTTAAATTCAAGTCGCGTTCGACGCGTTAACTCAACACGACGTCGTGTGTTCGCGTGGACTTTTACGGAGCATTCGCAGGTGGGGTTTTATGCGATTTAGAACGCAGTTTTAGTCTTATTCCATTCGGAGTTATTTGAGCGGGAGAGCCTTTCTTGCGCGCGAGTGGCGCGACTTGCGCGAGGCGCGCATCGACGCACGGTATTATTAAAGTAAATAATTATAAATTTTGCGCGTATTCGCGTGCTTTCGCGCGCGATTTTTTAAATTAAACCTTGACAACGCGCGCATTATATATTATTATTACTATACGCGTGTAGTGCTTATAGGGTGTAGTATGCCCTGCACGTATTTTTTTACGCGCGTATATAGGTGTATATGCGTTTCATATTCGCGCACATACACGGAGGTATAGATGAAAAAACTTAAACTACTACCCGTTTTGATTCTCTTGCTACTTGCTTTTGTAACAAGCTTCCTTTTTGCTTGTACGCCACCGGAAGAGGCATGGACTAACCCATACCCCATCGTTGACGACGAAGTAAACGAGCAATTCAAAGACAAAACAACAAAAGACCAAGCTATCGACAGAGCTACGGATTCTCTTGACAACTTGCTTGACTACCTTGACACCGAAGAGGGCGCGACGACCGGTTACTACATGGGCGCCGATTTGCTCATTAACGCAAAAGACGAGCAAGGTATGGACTCTGCTTTCAGATTGAAGTTGCAAGCGAATATGTACACCTACCCCTACGAACAATACGAAGAGGGTACTCCGGAGTACGAAGCAGCTCTCGCTAAGCACAACAAAGAAATCAAGAAGAGCGATATGGTCATCGAATGGTATGACGGTATGACTAACACTATGCTCATAGGTTTCTACTTCGACGGCTTCAACGATACCGACGGCACGGGTAACGATTTGTTCCTCAACCTCCAAGGAACCAAGAGAATTTTCCGTGAGTTCGGCGATTCTGTTCTTTACCAACAACTAGTTCGTTTGCTAACGCACATGAACCTAGAAACTCTTATTAACTCAGCCACCGGTTCGGGTAGCGGTGACGAGTCGGTTAACTCGCTCAGGGGCGTTCTTGACCTTGCAGTTAGTGATAACTACCAACAAACCTTGAACGGCGACGTTGCATCCATTCTTTTCGACAAAGTTTCTCTTAACACCATAGTTGATGACTTGACGAGTTACATGCACAGCATTTTCGGACCTTTCAAGGACAAACTAGACCCGTTGACAAACAAATATTTAGGATTCCTATTCTCATCTCTAGGTAAAGACGACGAAAAGGGAACTGAGACTTCTATTACGGCTTTAACGAGTGATATTCAATTTATCATGGAGCCTAACGTTCGTGCTGGTAAAGAAATTCTTACTGAACTAGTTCTCGCAGGCGAAGGTACGAGCATGCGTTCATATCTAGATAGCTATGATGAAGTTCAATACAAGAATATTCCGTTTACCTTCGAAATGTCCGCCGATTATGATATCCAAGTTTCCGACAAGATTAGAATCGACACGGAAGGTTACACCGATTACGTTTACGGTAGCTACGAGTTTACGGGAGATATGTTTATTCCCGCGCTCGACCTCAAGCTTGACGTTCTTTTGAGAACGGATATGCACGAATACGACAACCCCTCGAACAAGGTTTATATGGCTTGCCGTGACATCGCAACCGACGACCTTATCATCGGTCTTTACTATAAAGATGAATTGACTTACGTTGACATCAAGGGATTCCAAGACTTATACGGTGGTATTAAGTTCGAAGATATCGGCTTGCCACAAGCCTACAAGGCAGGCTTCGACCTAGCAGACACGTTGGATTGGTTGTTCAGCTTCGTCGACCAATACATCGTTATTGCAGTTGACAACATTCTAGAAGGCAACAACGGTGACGAAGAGAGCAAATTCGGTGCAACGACAGAAAAAATCATGGAAAAAGTTACTTCCACGATGAAAGATGAGAACGACCCGTCTTCTCGTGCTACGATTAGAATTCGCGTTGACAAACAATTAATCGTTGACGTTGTTTCCATGAACAGCAAGACTGGCGTCAACTACTCCGATGAACAAATCATAGAAATTATCAATAAGCAATTTAACATTGACATCGAAACCATCGCAGACATCATGGGTGTAAGCGTAACGGAGCTTATGAATACTACGTACTTCGACATAACGTACGACGTCGACGAGTACAGTATCAAGCTAGAAGTTTTCAGCTGGGCAGAAAAGAGCAGTATAGAAGACGCTTCCATGGTAATGCGCATGAACTTGTATCCACAACACATCGGTGAAAAGGTTAAGATTGCATTCCCCGATTTCTCGAACTTTAACGAGTTACAGGACGTTATGACCTACTCGGGTTATATGAAAGGCAACTTCATTTTTGCTAACAACGAAGAAGTAGACTTATCCGAGCTTTTAGGTTGCTTTATGGACGACTCCACCGGATTGAACACGCCGTACGTGCTTCCTTCTTCTGCGGAAATCTTATTTGAACTCTATTACGACCAATACATACGTGAACAAATTTTAGAAAACGGCAGATGGACGCGCAGGTCGAGAAGTGCGTTTAACTTGTCGCTTTACGTTGTAGAAGACGATAAGACCACGAAAATCGCTAACGTTTATGCTAACGACGTCAGCTTGAATACGGCAGACCCCATCGAAGAACTAGGCTATATTTGGCTAGATTACGTTTGTATAGAAGGTATGCCAAAGTTTAAGATTAGAGAAGATTTGTTCGTTAAATCTTTCTATGAATACATGGGTTACGACTTCGAAACCGAAGACGAAGACATCGTTATGGGCTTGACGGATATCGTTAAGGCTCTAATGGAAGATTCTTGGGCTGTATTTGAGCCGGAAGTCATTCGTGTAACCACTTCTAACCAAACGATTAAAGACTTCTTCCGTGTTGAAGAGCTTATTGGTAACGTAGAAGTTAAGATAGGATTCAAACAACGCGTTAAGAATATCGACCACTTAGAGAGAGAATTCGCTATGTACACAGTTGACGAATTTATCGATCTCGAAGGCACTAGCATTTACGACGTAAAACTTCACGACACCATTAACGTTATTTTCGATTGGGGCGAACGCGTAGAAAACAAAGATTTCCTTATCGAATACGACCCCGCAAGTATCGCAGTAACGAGTGGTACTGATACCTATAGACCTACACTTCTCGATACGTTTATGGGCGTTAACCGTGATTATCGCGTATACTTGACCACCTATTTAGGTACGCAAGTTATTCGTGAACTCGTAGAAGACAGATATTTCTGGGAACCATTAGATGAAATTCCCGAAACCGTTGCAGCTTATTACGGCGACGTACAAAATATGCAAGCCGACTACCCTGCAGAATACATTATGCACGGTGTCTACGATAGAAACACCGATTATTACACCGTTGTTAACGAATTCGGCTATGAAATCCTTTACGATATGAACAACGAAATCTATATCGTAGGACTAGGCGCACAATATCAATACGACAAAGCTTTAGAATTCCTAGGAAACACGGCAAAAATTTACACAAGAACGTATAAAGATGAATTCAACAACACTATGCGCTATGACATCAGCTCGCGCATACCCGGTTACTACGTTGTAGAAAACATCGACTACGAAGTACTTTACTCGTTAGACCTTAATATTTTCGTTGTAAAAGACATCGCAACTAAGGCAGCAGTTACTTCACTTCTTCCCGAAGGCGCTACGATTAGAGCTTACACGAGAGATTTCGAAAGCAAGACCTTCCAACTAGACCTAAGAACCGGTCGTTATTTCTACAGAGAAACCGAAATCGTAGATGGTAAAGAAGAAGTTAAATTCCGCATCGTAAAAGATGAAGGCGACGCCAACTTCAGAGTATCAGAAGGCGACAAAGCAGCTGCTAATGAAGCGGGATTCAAGAATACGAACTTGAACGTTGATGCAAGCCTAATTTGGGATGCAAAACCATATAACCAAGTCGATTGGAACGGCGAAAACTACGATAAAGTCGATTGGGACGACACGGCTTGGGATACAGTCGACTTCCAACAAATGAGATGGGAAGACCTAACCCTTGAAGGTGGTATTTTCCTAGTTCAAGTCGTTATCGGTAAAGGCAAGATGGCTACTTATACCGAAAACGTTCGCGTAAAGGTATGGAACAGAACCGTTGATACCGACAAGATTGTTAATATCAACACCGAAAGCGGTAGCGTAAAAGCTCCCGTTGCGATGACTGTTGACGTAGACCCAATGGTTTATCTACTTTACAAGTCGTACTTCGTAAACACTTTGGGTGGAAATCCCGAAGAATTTACACGTTGGTTCTTCAACCAATACACGGTAACTATTAAATTCACCGATATATATCACGACGAAACGGAAGACACTCCCGATGAAGTAGGATTCTTTGATTGGGCGTTCGACTTCGACAATGAAGAAAAGATTTACGGTGAAAAACAAATCAACAACAGAATTTTCTTGGAAGAAGGAGTTCCTGTAGACAGCTTGACGTATGTTTACACGGTATTCCATCATCAAGTAATTGCACTATGCTTGAGAGTATTGCCGAGAGAGCTCGATTACGTAATGATTGACGGCGAAACCGAAAAGAACCATTACACTATCGATGCTTTAAGCCCTGAATACGATGAGTATGGCAAAGCACATTACTATATTCCTACGAACCTTGTTTACTACTTCAAGGATTACAACGGTGGCGAATATAGTCTAGACTTCCGTGATTTCGGAGCAAGCACGATATTCTCAACGCTACCCGAAACAATGAGCCCAATCGGCAACGTAATCGGTGCAGATAACGGCTTCTCAGTGATTATTTGGAACGATAAAGAAGCTGACAACGTTAAGATTTTCGATAATAACTATCCATTCCTATCGACAGAATCTAACGTCACGCAATCAGCATTCGATATCAAACGTCACGTAGACCCGGTTGGCGCTTGGTATTACGAAGATTGGATGGTTGTTCCAGAAATCACCTTGACGGTTGAAGTACCGGATAAGATTATAAACGCATTCGACAAGAACTTCATTACGGAAGACCACGTTAACAGAAATTACGCGCTCTTTAACGTTCAATATCCAGAATACTACGTTGAAGGACAAGCTGAATACAATAACTGTGGTGTTTATTACGTTGACCCGTACAATAGTGATACGTGGATTATGGACAAGATGCTCTACGTATTTTTCACCAATAAAGACGGCACGTACACTAGATATGAGTACCAAATGGAATGGGAAAACCTTCTAGGCGACACTACGGAACACTTTGTTCAAGAGAACGGCAAATTGAGATTTATCGACATTACACAAATGCCGAGAGCATATTATCTAACGGCAACAATTGGTGACGAAGAAGTAAACTACATCGAAGTTCGCATACTTATCGTTAACATGTCGGGTGTTGCAAGCACTATTGAGTTTACGAATGCCGACGGAAGTTCATTGAAGAACGCAAAGGGCGATGAACTCACGATAACAGGCGCTTCGGGAACGCATGCAGACAGCTTGCAAGAAACGCTATATACTTATAACGTCGACACGTATGCTAGATTTGATATTCCAGAACTTGTACGCGTAACGTTCAAAGACGGCACGACGCGTGTATACGGAACGCAATGGGAAGACCATGCACCTTGGGTACAAGGCACAAGCGTTGACGTTGCAACGAAGATAGGTGATAAAGACGCTATCAACACTAAACTATACTTGAATTACGCTATCGAGGGCAAGGAACTCAATAGACTAGACGTCAATAATTACCACGGAAATCCTGAGAACCTTTCTATCGACATTCTCGCTAAGACCATTGTATTAGACGGCATCGCTGTAGGTAGTATTGGTGGCCTTAACAGTGTTATTATGGCGGACACTCCCGGCGGTGGATTCAAGCTATTCTATAACCCATACGAATATTTCACGTGGTTGTTCAGCGACTTGACGGTAGGCTTTGCAGGCGTAGGAGTAGAAGACATTAATATTACCGATGCTACTAGCAGCGCGTACGAATATATCTTCGCAACTCTTGACACTCAAGAAATGATTGAACTTCTCGGTCAAGGTATAGACATTTACGTAGGTCAAGAAGACGATGCTCACGACTTCAAAGTAATCGTTAAGATTGAAAAGACCGACAGCATAGAAGTTGACGACACTAAACCGCATATTGGTGGTAGATTTAATGAAGTCAGCATTCAAATCTATACGAGCGATAATACGGATGCATATCCCAACGGATATATCATTTCCGAGAATTTGAGTTTCGTAGTTTATTACAAAGACGGTAGACAAATCTTCTATACGCCTAATCCTGTTAACGGCTATAACGCAACCACTCGTCCCGTTCCCACCGAATGGGCTGTTACCACTCGTCCCGAATTCACAGGCAGTGAAATAGGCGTAGACAAAGACACTTGGATGGCAGGATACGAAGAATACGATATCATCGATAGAGTTTCTATGGATAGCTTGTACGGTGGTGGCGTTCTATGGATTACCACTATGCTAGAAGACAGCACAAGAGTCTACGTATTACTACAATCACCCGGAAGAAGCATCGGCAACGAGTTCTACTCAACGCCAGATTCTATGTTCAAAGTTGATAACGGTATCTTGATTATCGACGATATCTACAACTTCTATAGATTAGGCGCATATCTAATTCCACGCAACCTACCTTCTAAACTAATCTTGAAAGGCGGTTATGAAATCAGTGGAATCGAATGGGAAATTATTGCTTCGGGCTCAACGCTTAACGATATCGACCATAAGGGAACGACTAGCGATATTGATTTAGCTACGGCTACCATTTTGAAAGAAAAAGTAACGCTCAAATTGAGAGTACTACCTTCGGTTATCAATCAAATGTTCTATAAAGATGAACAAGTTGACCAATCGAGATGGATAAACAGCTACGAAAAAGATGCTGACGGCGTATTGAAAGTAGATGTCGACCCGTATGCAAATTATGCATACTACGGCGACTTCGAAATCCCCAAGAAGATGACGGCAGTTTACGAAACGGGCGTAGAGCACGTATTTACAGGCTGTGAATACTACTTGAGAGATGATAGCAATACGCGCATTGCAGACATCGAATACGACTTGCAAGGACACAAGTTAGTAGTAAACGGTACGACCATTCCTAACGAAAGAGATGTTGAGTTGAAAGCAGTTCTTCCGGACGGACAAGTTATTAATATCCTAATTCACTTCAACGAAAAGGTTATAACGGGCTATACCGTTCCGGGAATAAACGATGGTCCTACGGACACCCCGTCCAAACTAGTTACCATCGACCCATACGGAGATACACTATCGATTTCACAAATTATCACCATTGCATTTAGTGAAGGTCCTAGCTTGAAGTATACCGTTCCTGAATGGACGATACCTCTCGACTTTGAAGTTAAGTACGATACTTACTATAGACTACTAGCAACTAGAGCCGATAAGTACTTTGAGTACAGAGGCGAACTCAAGGGCTACGTAGGACTTGCTCCTCAAGAAATCGATATGAAAGTTAGCGTTCTTGACAGAGTATTGAGAGAATGGAAAGCCGACGGTGTTCACGAAGATACTTATACCGACGCGAACCATATGACGGTACCTAACGCTCTCTATCACTACGAGAACCCATTCTTGAGCAAAGCTAGCGACTTGCCACAAGTTCTAGAAGATACGCTCTACGGCAATCCTCAAGGCTTGAATATCATTTGGGAATTCACAGATGAACAAATAAATTGTGCAGGTACCGGCAACGGTATGGACGGCAAATCGTACGTTGTTGTTAACGGTTTCATCGATAACGTTAATAACGGACAACCTATCGCGATTAAAGTTTACGTTGATAGATGGGAATTTAGCAATATCAGAAAGAAACAAGGTAGTGAATATCAAAGTATCTTGAACGATATTAGATTCTTCTTCTCAGACGTTACAGGTAAATCTTCTTACATGGATTACCAAATCGCATTTACGAGATACAACACGCTACCGGCAGTTGGCGAAGACGTAATTAGTTACGTTAACCAAATCTTCATTCCGAACGACATCGACCCAACGACGGTCGGATATCCTGAAGACTATGCATACAGAATAATTTGGGACGCAGAAGCAGTTTTGATGGCTGGCGTAAACGGCGAAGTCACCAATAGAAGATTTACGCTAGGTAACGCTAAATTAGAGGTTAAACTTGCTCCGAGCAACGCAGCTACCTATCAAGTTGAAAGACCTATTGTTACGGAAATCGACTTGGGTTACGGTTACGGAGTAGAAAACCACGCAATTTACGTTGTTAACCCGTTGAGTCCGATTTTCAACGTAAACAACATTGGCAGTATGACGCTTCCTGTTAAGGCAAAAGGCGCGTATAACTTGGAATACAACGTAGAGTTAGACAACCCCGACCTTATCATAGAAGTAATTTGGGACGTAAACGGCACGACGCCGAGCATTCCTGCAGCATACTTAAAGGGTGGCGTTATCCGCGATTGGAGAGTCATAGTTAGAATCAGAAAGCATAGCGACCCGAATTATAGACATCAACAATTCTTCGATATTATGCTAGTATGTCTTGATATGTCACCCACGACGCATATCACGAGCGAAAACATCAGTTACTTGAATTCAGCGAAGATTAAGACGACTTATAATGCATCAACGTATATGAATACCAAGAACCCGTATGATGATGCTTATAACGAAGTTCTACTCAAGACTTTCGTTGAACACGAAGGCGTAACGGATAACGCATTGAATACTGCGGTTAAGATTTACGGATTGCAAAACGCAAGATACAACTACAGAGTAGTAACGTGGGCAGATAGAATCTATCATAACAACAATATGAAGACTCAATACAGCTCAATCGTAGAAATCAACGGCAGAGAATATCAAACCGACATCGTTAAACGTTGCTACAGTACCGTTTACGAAATCACGTCCGTCGACCTAGGCTATGGAATGGGTATCGATGCAGCTAAATACGACAAACTCGTATCTGAAGCTGAAAACGGCGTTATAAGTCAAAAGAAGACTAGATTCGTTGTCAATCCGTTTAGCATCAACTTTGGTAAGAGTGGTACGGTTGTTTCTAAGTACGTCACGGAATTAAGCAAAGAAAAAATCGTTGGTAGCTATAACGGCACGGCCTTCGGTGACGAATACACCTTCACCGTAACGTGGTGGGATGAATTGAATAACGGCGCATTGACGTTTGAAGATAAGTACGTTCGTGGTGGCGCTATCAATCAATGGAAAGTCTTAATTTCCGTAATAAAAGATAGCGAAGCAGTTTACACCGAAGTATACAACATCGAACTACTCTTCTTGGATATGACTCCGGAAACCAACGTTATCTATAGCCAAACCGATTACGTTATCGCATCGGAAGTTAAAGACGTGTATTCAAAAGATGATTATGCTACGGATGCTAACCCATACGGCGACAGCTATACGCAAGAAGTTATCGATGCACTTAACAGCGCAATAGTACACTTTGGTATGGCAACAACCGAGTACAACTATATTGTAGAAGATTGGAGCGGAGAAGAAGCCATAGAAGGTGGTTATCAACAAAAATCTGTTAGAATTAGAGTAACGGTTAATGGAGAAACCACGGAATTCTTGGCAGACGGACTAATCATAAGAAAATACAACTAACAAAATTCAAACTAGAAAAACAGCTAGATAAAGAAATGATGGAATAGGGGGACGCCCAAGTCCCCCACGCATAAATGGGGCTCACTCCCCAGGAGGTTACAATGAACACTATAATCAAGAGAATTTTACTCGTATTGCTGGTAATAGCACTCGCATTCACGTTAATTGCGTGTAGCGGAGACGAAACGAACGATCCACAAACCCCACCCGAAGACGGAGGTGGTAGTGGTGCCGTGCCGAATACGCCGAACGTAAATCAGGTAGTCGTATTTGAGGACATAAAAAATGCTCTTGTAAACACGGGAGCAGATATTGCTGCGCAACAAACGGGTGTAAGAAACGTAACCTCCGATTACACCCTAATAGTTAACGGCATCAATATTGGTATTACGTATAGAGCAAATTATGATTATAATCGCAAGCAAGATAGTGAGATTTACCTTGAGATTTATGATTATATAACCCCTAGACCTGCAATTTTCGTTTATTACGCAAATAACGATTTATACTACAGATTTGACGACAAGCTCACCGTAAGTAAAGATTTCGGTGGTTCTTCCACGTTTGAATTATTCTTTGATACGATAACCGTATTCGACCTAGAATACCTATTCTTCGAAGAAAGCTTTGCCCAAAGAGTACAAAATATGGGACTCGTTGACAATGAAGGAATTTCTCGTATTAAACTTGACGAAGACACCGATATAATCAATATCAGAAAGATTGAGCTTAACATTATTGCAGAAGAAGTTCGTAACTTCATTGCAAACAACTTCCGTGTATTAGGCGATAGATTCGATGCTATCACCAAGACCTACCTAGGATTTAATTTATCCGATTTAGGTATGATTTCACCTCTAGGACTTAACGCGGAAAAGCTAGAAGCAACTTATACTAACGACGCAAACAACAGAAAGACGATGGATAACTTTACCGTTGTCTTTGCTGGTACGCAAACGGACTACGTAAGTACGTATTATCTAGAAGCTAATTACGCGACTTCTACGACAAAACAAGAGATTACTCTTAACGCAACACATAGCCCGGATACAAACGTTTATAAAGAAACACAAGTAGGACAAACGCACTTGAGCGGTTCACTTGTAATACCTGCACTTGATGCAGACTTCAAGGTCGACATTAAGACTAAACTTAACGTAGAAGATAATTCTACCAACCAATTTATTATTGATATAAGAAACCGTTCGGAAAATCAAGATAGCGAATTCGCAATAGATGAAGAAATTCTAATGACGTATTATCGTGACGGAATGCTTTATGTCGATGCAACGGGATTCTTGGATAACTACGTAAGTGGTGTTGTAGATACAAACGCTCTTAATTTGCCGAAAGTTAAATTTGATAGCGTTAACTTGGCAGAAGAGTTTATCAACTTAATAGATATGAGCAAAGGCATCACCGGTGACGGATTGAGCTTCTCACAAATTCTAGACGCATTCAAGAATAAGGAAGGGCTTCTCGGCGTGCTACTATCAAAAGTTCGCAGTGAAGGTAGCATCGTCTACGTACAAATTGATGAAGAGCTAGTGAGCGAAATAGCTGGTGGTGAAATCGAAAGCATGTTCGACTTGTTAGGCGAAAAGCTCGGTATCGAGAGCGAAGAGCTTGAGCAATTCAAGCAACTTGATATTTTCAAGAATCTATATCTCGAAATCGCCTACGATACGGCAAACGACGTTATCGTAATAAAAGGCAACAATGCTAGCGGTAGTGTATTCACACTAACCTTGAACGTTCAAGAAACCGACGAGGACTTCGTGATTACGTATCCCGAGGACGCATACTTTGCAACGTTTGAGGATTTCGCAATCCCCGAGAGCATGAACGTTCATATTGATGCAAACCTTAGAGTTCAAGGACAAGCTTCAGTAGATTTCGCTAAATTCATGGGCGTATTTATCGGTGATATTACCGGCGTTAACACACCGTTCAACCTTCTAATTCAAGACAAGATAAATATGGTTGCAGACGTATGGAATAAGGGCGATGAAACAGGCTTCTCTCTTATCCTTAAATATAATAATGATATATTAGTAGTCGCAAGAACAAGCCCGACCGACTCTTCCACCATACTTATTGACAATAGAATGAACGGCTATAACGTCAAGTACGTTATGCCTGTAGAATCAACGCTCGCACTCTTCGACGAGCTAGTCGACGGCAAGTCTATTTTGAAATACGACACGATTATCGAAATGTATATGGCACTTGTAAAAGATGCACAAATACGTATGAGTGATAATTACATTTCGTTTACGCTTGCTCAAAGCGCAATGAAAGAGCTTATTGGTGTAGACGCACTTGTCGCAGACGTAAACCTATCGTTCACGTTTAGCGAACCTGCTACGGATATGGTTCCTAGCGAATATGCAGAACCCGTTGTTAACATTCAAAACGAAGTTATTTACGATAGTATGTACGAAGCCCGTTGGATAGACTCGGCAGAGGTTATTTTCGGATCGGGAGTCAGCAAGGTGTTCAAGCTCACTTTCGTTGGCGATAGTGCAACGCTAGTAACCGGCAAAAACGCATATCATCCAGAAGCTAAACTTCTAGGCAAACTAGTAACTTACGGTTTGTATTTCAGTGATGAAGTTAACGGTACTAAAGTTGTTCGCCAACTAGCAAACAGCGTAATGAAGGTTGACCCGTCGGAACTCGCACCATTCCCTGAGAAAATTGACGTTATTTATGAAGACAATACGAGAGGAAAGCTCGACTACGTTATAGAGGGCTTCCCATATAATAACGGCAATATAAGCCAAGCAATCGGAGGCGTAGAAGCGAAAGAATACATACTAATCGTAGGTAAAGATAGTATCGCAGAACAACGCTTTAAAGTCACGATATCCATTATGGGCAGAATGCTTCTCAACAAAGAAGGTATGTATAACAATATTCCTATTGTTGACAAGGTAGAAATCGACCCATACGAATATGCAATCAATAAGCTAAAAGACGCGAGCTATAATCCTATTCGTTATAAAGGCTCAATGTATAGAGAAGGTGTCGCGCCCACAACGTTAAGACTACTATTTACGGATTATAAAGGTACTGCCGTAGAAGAAGTACATCTAGATAACGTTGATTGGAACTTTGATTTAACAAGCATCAATTACGGTGGTGGTGTATATACCGTAACAGGTAAGTACAACACTCTAGATATTGCTCTAGAAATAACCGTTTTTGCTAAACGTGTAGCTTACGTACAAATCAACACCGAGAATAACGGCTACTACACCGTAGATTCATTGAAGAGATCAACTTATACGATTCCATCAATCACCGATGAAAATAACGAAGTAAGAATTTACTTCGAGTCAGGAAACTACCGTATAATCGGAGAAGAGCCTGCGGGCTATGTAAAAACTGACGATAAATGCGACGGCTATTACCCAGAAATGCTTGATTGGGAGTACAAAGTTGCTGATAGCGTTGCCTCAACGGGTGTTGTATGGTGCTTAAACAACGGTACAACCGATAGAACTTCGAGCGTATTTGGCACCGGCAAGATAGGCTCTTTGGTAGGCACACAAAAGGTTTCTGTAAACGTTGTATGTCCCGACCGTATAATTCCAGTTTCAGCTGATACTACGATGGCTGTTACTTCCGTTCAATATGCGAGCGACGGCACTATTTCCATTATGGAAAAGAATGCAGTTAACGTTTCTGCAATAAGCTTTACAGAGAGTGGCGCATTGTATTCAGCGTTCAATTTCGACCCATACAGTGGTAAAGAAGAGAATCTTAACTTGCCCAAGGTCATTTACGCAGACGTAGTTTACCAAGGCCGTACGCAAAGAATAGCATACCCTGTAACGTGGGTAGCAGGTCTTGAAGGACAAGACAACATTATTGACGAAAACGGAAGAATTTTGAACGCTCTAGTTCAAGAAGAGTACTTGAGAGTAACCGGTTATATCGGAGATGCAGGCGTAGTTGTTCCGGTTACAGCGCTTATCCATAACTTGAGTGGTGAATATGAAAGAGTCATAATGAAAGACGCTGACGGTAACGTTATGACAAACGTCATCGAAACCATAAAAGACGGCAAGGCTGTTTATTCGATAGAAGGACTTAATCCTTATGATAAGCTTGTACTTCCTGCTAAATTCGAACTACACTTCCCGAGTGGCAGTGGTATTGAAGATAGAGAATACGATGCTGAATGGCTAACCCCGGAAGGAACGCTCGCAGTTGAGCACATTTATCCTTACGGTGGTGGCGAATTTATGGTATACACCGAGTTACTAGGTGGTGACGATACGGGAATGCTTGACCAAGTTGTAGAGTTGAAGCTTGTATTCAAGCAAATGACTATCATTAACGACTTGCTATATGGTATTTCTACCGACCTAGATGCAGGCGAAGTAGTCACGCACCCCAATGCAACCTATCCGCACGAAGAAGGCGAGAGCGCAATCAGCGTTAAGTACGTTGTAGTAGACGGATATAGCGAGAATAGCCGTAATCTTATCGACATACTTGAGAAGATTCCCTCATTCGTTGGAATAACGTTTGTTGGCGAAACTGCAAAATCAGAGAACATTCCTATTATTTGGAACGAATTCTACGACGTAGCGAACGATAGACATATAAACGAGCTAGACAACTTAATTGCTTGTCTAAAAGACCCACGTGGTAGCAGTACTCGTTTAACAAACGGAGAATACGACCTATACGATATAGGATACGACCTAATAACGATGACGGGCGTCATTTATCAAGGCACCCCGCTAGAACAAAACGTTTCTATATCCTTTATGGTTAAGCCCAAAGTGCTAACGTCGATGACGTTCACGAATTATGCAGACGAATTCAAGAGCGCAGATGCAAACGGCATCGTTCCCGTTGACGTAGACATCAATATGAAGAAAGTTGAAGAGAGTGTAAACGATGCAACGGGCGAAGTCACGAGTTATCTAACCGGCAACAATACTATTTCGATAGTAATGAACAAGCCGTTTATGTTGAAAGGTACTCTTGACGGCAAATACACTTCACTTACACCGTCACAATATCTCGATTATTTATTCTCGAACGTAAAATTAGCGTTCTCAGATAGTAATATCGGCGAATACACCTTCGTATACGACCTAGACGGCCTACTTAAGAATGCAGCAGGTTATTATGAAGGCGTTCAAGGCGGAGATGAAGACGCAATAGACGGTGAATTCAAAGGCTTGAGATACTTCGACAAGGTTGCTTACGGACAAATCAAAGTTGATAATAGCGAATACGTTACTTATAACAATAACGTTGAGTTGAATAGAAGCACTGTAACCATCAAGTTCAAAGTCGATAGATTGTCAAACGGTAGCGTTGAACAAACCTTCGATTGCGACTTAACCGTTGTTAGAGACAATGCTCGTGAGGTTTATTTCTACGAGTACGTAGAAACTTTCGATGAAAACGGACTTCCCAAATACACGGATATGAGCCCATACGAAATCGATGAAATATTCCAAATGGAATATGAAAAGAGTGGACTTGTAACGTATAACGGACTAGTTTGGCGTGCATCTTACACCTATACAACGAATGGCGTTACTATTGTTGAAAACGACGTAGTTAATAGTATATCGACCAAATTCTTCCGTTTCACAGAAGGTATTTCGATTACGCTACATACTACGCTAGTCGACGGTACGGGAATTCATCGTAACTTCGTATTCCTCAAGAAGAACGTTGGCAAGACGGAATATAACGCACAAGGCGAAGAAGATATCTATAACGTAGTAGACGGCACCTTGACGGTTTATAACGTATATGAAATCTATCCTTTGATGGAAATGATTAACAAGCTACCGCAAGTCATTACGCCGAAGATTACTTCAGAATTTTTGAGTGACAATTCGGGTACGACCTTGAGCTTTACTATAGACAGTGCTTGGGCACCTAGTGATGCGTTCAAGGATGATAACGGTGGTTTCTCGGAAGAAAAGCTAAAGGCATTAATCAATTCTTCTGGTATTGGAAGAACGTTATTCGCAACGGCAACCATTTCCGGCTACAATAACGCAAAACAAACCATTGAATTATACATCGAAGTATTCCAACTAGCAGAAGGCGATATTTATTCAGAAGAACTACATCTTGCAGGTAAATCTGCAGAATTCGACCCGTATTCATCAGACGAAAACGACGGCACGTTGGAATTGCCACAAGATATACTAGTAAAATTCGGTGATGAAAGCTTCAAATTTACGGAAGATAGTGGCATTAAATATATGCTTCGCAATACTTCAGGCGAATTCAATGAAGTCAAAGAAATTATCTATAACAAAGCTGGTCACGCAATGGGTACTTCGTATGGTGGCAAGAACGATACGTTGTACTTCAAGTTAATACTTCCCGACGGAAATGAAACTTGTTATTTCACAATTAAGTTCCTAAATAGAACGGTAACGTCGGTTACTTACGAAAACCTTGCTAGCAAGCAAGAAGACAAGAAAGCACTTGTAGAAGGCTTATATTACGTCGACCCATACAACCCCGAAACTTGGGAACTTCCTTCAAAGGCAACCTTCGTTTACGGTGGTTCGGAACAAAGCGAACTCGAAGTTAGATGGGAAAACAAATCGTCTAACGCTACGATGTTCACGGAAAAAGACGGCGTTTATAGTTATACTCCGTCAGCTACCACCGATTATATGGGTGGCGTATACCTATTTGTTAGCCACTTGAGAGGTTTTGGAGAGCAAGACCCGTCGCAATACTTCATTATGACGGTTGTCGTTCTCAATAGAGAAATGATAGTTGCTCCTGCAAACATAAGTAGTGGTTCGTATAAGTTCGATACGATTTCACCGTTCGCAGGTAGAGTAGAGGATATTCCGTCAGATTTAACCGACGCAACGTTCTTTAACTTGACGGAAAACGGCACGTATGACGGCTATGACGTTACCGTAAAATCTGAAATGAATGCATTAAAGGCAACTGTTTCAGAAGCAAATGTTACTTGGTATTATCGTAGTTTCATAGACGGCGACAACCTTTACGGCGAGTATAACGCAATATCAACGCCCGTTGTACCTAGAGTTTTCTGGGGAACTATGAAAAACGATGAATTTATACTACTTAACGACGACGATATCAATATTCTCGGTGGCTTTGAAAAGGCAGTTGTCGGTTACGTTGGAACTAAGAACGGAGAAGCATATTCTTACGGTCAATTAATTCCTACATACAAGATAATAGCAGATAGCTGGGAATTCGTTCGCATTGACGGCATCGATAGCATTATCGAATTTAACAGATTTACAATGTCAAGCTTGCAAGACAGCTTCGACATAGTATTTAAAGTCGGTACAAGAGAAGTAAAAGTCCCCTTCTATCCAGAAGATAGAGCAGACGACAATAACAAGCGTCGCACGGTTATTAAATGGGGCGATGATTTGCAAGAAGGCGATAACTCAACGCATTCGATAACGTTAGCTAACCTATTCAAAACGGATAGCTTGACTACGGAAAAGATTTACAAGCTTGTTTTCCAACAACTATACGTTGACGAAATCAGCTTCGGTTACGGAGATAACAACGGATACGGCACTTCGGGACAAGTTAACGTTGTCATCGACCCGTTGAATCCTGTAATTCCTACTAGCGCTTACGCAAGAGGAAGAACCAGCAACGAAGCTAACGCAGTTGAAGTTGACCTAGGTGTAGTATCTATTGCTTGGGAAGATACTTCTTCAACTAGTGCAACGAGCATTTATAACCTAATGTTTGGTGGCGGAGAAAGAACGGTTGTTGCTCACGTTTACGATAAACTTGGTAACGTTTATTACTTCAACGTTCGCGTAAGCTACTTGAACAGAATGCCTTCGGGTATTTACACTTCGGCAAACCATTACTCAAATTCCGTTGCTACGAACATCAACGGTAAACAATATTACGCATTAATGCTTTCTATTGACGGCAAGAAGAATAGTTACTTCAACGTTGACCCGATAGGTGACCTTGTTTACAATAGAAAGAACCCCGATGGTAGCTATCTATATACGCCTAACACCAAGTACGTATCAACGAATAACGAGCTAATTGATAGTGTATACGTTCTACCTAGCGAACTTAAGGTATTGTTTGCTAATAACTATACTGCAGGCTCGCTATTAAGCGCATCGCTCGATAAATTGGGAAGCGACGTCCTATTAACCAACGTTAAGTGGATAATCTCAAGCGATATTACGCTATCTGGAACAAAAGAAGACGCGAAAATCGTAGCTAGAGTTGCAGGATTTAACGTTCAATACGAAACCAAAGAAGGCACGGTTGTTTCACAATACTATGACTTAACCGAGCCTTCGGCAAGCATTAGTAGCAACTTTAACATTCAACTATCGGTTGAAGATAGAACCGTCCAATACACGAGCATTTCTTATCAAGAAGGCCCCGACGGCAATAAATATCAACAAGCAAACGTAGAATACTTCGTTGATCCGTACAACGTATCTTTCCCCAATAGCATATCTGTTAAGTTCACAGGAATTGCAAGAGAAAGAGAATTCACTAACATAGAATGGGAATACAACGAAGGAATTCTAAAAGAAGTCGATATCGTTAGTGGTAAAGCCGATGATGACAGAATGTACTTAATGGCAGGCTTCCCGATGTTCGGAACAAGACTAGAAATCAACTTCCGTATTAAGGCTCGTTACATTGACGCTAACATCGCAACCGGTGGTTCAACTACGGGTATGAAGGCACTTAAAGGTGGTACGCTTTACGTACTCAAGGGCATTCCTGTAGAAAAGCAACTACCCACACGTTTGTATTATGCGTTTGGTGATGAAATCGCTAGCGTTCCATTGAAATTCACCGACGACCAAATGTCGATTATCAACGTCAACAATCCGGGTGCAGAAGTTGTTATTAGAGGTAACCTAGGTATTGACACGGGTAACATTGAATTCACGGTCAAGGTTATTGACCCCGAAGTTTTCGCATTGAGAGCTCAAATCAAGACCGAAGTCGCAGGTGGACAAGTAACCGAAATCGTTACCTATCAAAAATCTGGTTTCCGTTATAATGAAATTTCCGTTGGCGTAAACCGTAACGGTGTTTATGCAGTCGGTCCGGAAGTAGGATTGTTGCCGGAAAGAATTATCGTAACCGAAGCAGGCGACTATCTAGAAGTAGCTAACGTTGATTTCGACACGAATAAGATGATAGCAACGTTCAACTGCAAGTACACGTTCTTGTCTGCTCAAGACGATATTAGATTGAGTGGTAGCGACGACCTAAGTGGAGAAGATAGAGATAAACTAGCTATATCCTTCACCGTTCCTATCGTAACGTACGACTATTCTGCTATAGAAGCAACGTTCGCAGAACTTTCATCAACGACGGTAGACGTAGAACTTGGTGCAATACTAGACGCATCTTTGATGCCAACCGTTGGCGAAAAAGCAATCAAGCCGTTCTGGTATTTGAGCGACGTTAATACCAATAAAGCAGGCACGTACAAAGCAATTTGCTACTTCAAAAATGCTTATGGCGAAACGATTTCCGGTGAAGTAACCGTCAACGTTAAGAGAAGAAAGCTATCTGCTGATAACGAGAACGAAATATACGACGTTTCCATAGCTAAAGAATTCCTTAACAAGAACTATACCGGTGAACAACAAAACATCGAAGATTACTTAACGTTCAGCAAGTTCTTGCGTGAAGACGGCACGATGGGCGACCTAGAAGGTTATACCGTAGAGTATAGCTTGGACGGTGGCGAAACTTGGCAACTAGACCAACCCATAAACGTTCCTACCAATGGAATTCCTTACAAGGTTAGAATTATCATTTACGATGACGATGATTATAACTATACGGGCTCTATTTGGACGAATATGATAATCAACAAGACGGAAATTTCTGCAGACAAGATTACCTTCCATAAGAACGAGAACGACAATCTAGCTGTAACGAACGTAAGCTACGTCTACAACGGACGTGAACAAATTCCGTTCATTAAAGGCATACCTTTAGGCGCAACTTACGACTTGCAATTCGCTATGTACGAAGAAGGCGTAGATAAATATGAATTCTCTAACGCATTAAGACCCACTAACGTAGGCAAGTACATAATGAGAATAGCCTTTACTGCAGACCAAAGAAACTACCTATTCACAGGTACGGAAGACATAACCGCAATCATAGAAATCACCAAGAAGACCGTTGACTTCAGTATTGAAAGAAATATGGTATATAGTGGCGCGTTTATGGATGCAAAGGTTATTGGAATACCTGAAAGCCTAGGTGATATGAGAATTAACTACAAGTACTACTTGGGCGAAACTCCGTTAGCAGATGGTTCGAGAATTAAGAACGTTGGTACGTATAACGTAATTGTTACAATCGACGGCGGAACGAACTACAATAGTGCGGAACTACGTAGCGAAATCTACATCTTACCAAAAGACGTTGTTTTGAATATCAACGAAGTATCTAGTGAATATCTAGACGACTTGAAACCTTTCAACTCAGCAATAACGATAACCGACGCACTAGACCCCACGCTTTCCGGACTACAAGGCACTGATACGCTATCACTATTCGGTAACGTAAAAGTCAAGTGGGAAGGCGGAACGCTAACGAATAAACATATGGTTGGCGAATACGTACTTGTTCTAGAAGATGAAGCTAGTGTAGGACACGCTAACTACAATATCGTAGCAATTAACAACGGTAAGTATCGTATAACAGCAATGCAAGAAGGCGCACGCGTTATTAACGATAAACAAGAATTGGACGATGCAATCGCACTTCTAGAAAACGAAGAGAGCAAGGGTAGCACCGGCCTTACCGTCAAGTGGTATTTGAGAGCAGGTGATTACGGCGATATTACGATTAACGTAAATGCTTCCGTCACAATCATAGGTTCTTACGACTTAAGCGATGAAAAAGAAGAAATCGCAGTTAAATTCAACACCATAACCGTAAACAAGGGTGCTGTTCTAATAGACATTGTATCCTTCAAGGCGCTAGGCGACAAGGCAAACGTATTAATTGCTAGTCGCGCAACCTCGGTAACCGTTAAACGTTCAGAATTCATAAGACAAGGCGAGTCTATTGTAGCCAAGTCGATGGCAATAAGAAGTGAAGACGGCTTCAAGGGTAGCGTTTACGTCTACGACAGCTACGTTTACGGCTACGCACAAGCTATTTACCTATACGGTGGCAAGCTAGAGATGGAAAGAACTACGCTAGAACAAAACGTCAACGGCGTATACGTACGAGGTGACGTTATTGTTAAGGACAGTACGTTCAAAGAAACTAGAGGCCCTGCAATCAATATTGCAACTCAAGGTGCAACGGTAGCTATCAGTGGTAACACCTTCAAGGCTAACAACGTAGCAATCGAGAGCGCTTCTGTAATGAGAAACGATATCGAAGTACAAAACGTCTTCATTCAAAACGCTACGAACATTAAGAAAAACTATTAAATAGCCCATTCTTAACCAATAACGCACGGCAAAAGCCGTGCGTTATTTGCATAAATAAGGCAAAGTTGCTAATAATCGTCCTATGAAGAAAAGGTGGTTTTGGGTATTAATAGTAGTGTTGGTGGTGTTTGTGATTTTAGAACTGCCGTCGGCACAAACGGTATTCAAGAAGATAGGGGAAGCCATCTACCCGCTGTTTATAGGAATAATCATAGCATTAACTTTGCGCTCTCCGGTACGCTTTTTCGAGAGAACGCTCGCCCTTATGAAAAAGCCTGTTAAAAATGCTCGAATCATTGCGCTAATTTCAACGCTAACGCTCGCAATCGGCGTTATAACGCTTATTTCCTATTTAATCATACCCGAAATAGCCGAGAGTCTAAATAGCCTAAAAGACTCGATTTCGACGTTTAGAGAGGGAGGGCTGTCGGGGCTCGTAGAAAAAGAGAGCGAGCTAATAAGCATTATTGATAAACTTCTCGATAGAGCGCTCGCGTCGGTGGAAGAATTGCTTCCTCCTATAGGTAGTCTTATACAAACAACAACGAAAACGCTAGTGTCGTGGATAGTCGGTATAATGCTCGGAATAACGCTTCTTGCTAGCCAAGATAGCGTGCGAGCAGGGGTTTATAAAATTTCTTTGTATTTTTTAGGGGAAAGAAAAAATCGCATCTTCAAAGGCTCACTGTCTTCGGCAATAGAGAAATTTTCACGTTTTATAATGGGACAGCTTGTAGAAGCCTTGATATTCGGCATTGTGTGTTACGTTGTATTCGTTTTGTTCAAATTGCCGTATTCAGCGCTTGTTGCAGTGCTTGTCGCCGTCGGTAATCTCATTCCCACAATAGGCGGATATATAGGTGGTACGTTAGGATTTTTAGTGATTTTGACGGTAAATCCCAAGAAAGCGTTAATTTTTATAATAATAATTTTGATTTTACAGCAGGTGGAACAGTTTACTACTTATCCTATAATAGTAGGCAAATACGTAGGGCTATCGTCCTTTTTAACGTTGCTTTCCGTAGTCGTTGGTGGTGGTTTGTTCGGTTTTTGGGGTTTGATACTAGGCGTGCCGATAGTCGCGTTTCTTGATAACTTCATTAAGGTGTATATAGACGCCAAGCAAAATAGCGAAATTGATATTAAAGATAGCGCGTGAGCCTTTACAAACGTCCGAAGTTGTTGTAAACTAATCTTATGTTGAAAGATATAGTTAGCAAAAAATTAAACACGTTTTTTATAGTAAAAGGGAGCGACTGCGACTACCTTTTATTGTATTTGCCATATAAACCTTTCAACGAATTAGATAAAAACCACGCCGAAGTGAACGCCTTTTACCTAGCTTCTAACGAGCTGTATTTCTTAACTAAAGAGCTTGTAGAAGAACTGCGAGAATATAATGCAAAAGCGTATAACGGAAACCTAAAAAAGCTTTTTAAGGAAACCAAATGTGGTATTGAGCTATATAATACTTTAATTGCAATCCCTCCGTATGGTAGTCGTTTAACGCTGTCTGCTATCGAGCTTAATGGCGCGGAAGAAGAAGTCCTAGCCACTTTTGACGTAACGAATAATGTTTGTGAGAAGTGTGGGCGTTGTAGAAGTGCTTGCCCAACGAATGCGTTGGAAGAAGGTTTTATTAGGGAGAAATGTTTGAGAGATAAAACTGACCGCGTGCTAGAGAGTGATTGCGATTTAGAGCTTTTGGAAGGTAGTATACTTGGCTGTGATTTTTGTCAAAGGGTATGTCCGTTTAACGTAGAAGTAAGCTGTGTCGACTACCCGGACGTGCTCAAGGAAGAATTAGATTTTGCTACTCTTGAAAAAAACCTTGAACAAGGAAGACGTGGATTGCAAGGACTAGCGAGTTTTATTGGTGCGAATTACAATAGACCGGCAAGGATAGCGCGTATGGTAGAAATCGCTAAACGCGCAAAAAATTCATAACAAACTATATTTTGTCAAAATATTCACTGCGAGAAATGTTAAGCTTCTCGTATGGACGTAATTTTTTCTAACACACCCCTAAATTATTGTATCGATTATATCAAAGAACGTTATCCCTACGGAGTCGTAGGCGTTATCGGCGTTGATGATAACGCTATAAACGCGTTAAGAAAAACCCACGTTATAGATAGTGGGAAAGAGCTAAAAGAAGAGGCGCGTTTTGTGCTTGTGAACGGCGACGTCGATTCGTTACGCGCCTATAAAAGGCAGAGTGCACATCGAGAATGCGTAGTATTAGGAGAACTGCCTTATTACGAGTTGTTTTCGAGCAAATTTATAAACGGGAAACAAATAACTGCGATTAAGACACCTAAACTCGTAGTTTTTGATAGTGAGAAGGTCGACAAGCAATTCGAGCTTATGGCGTTAGAAATTGTTTTTAAGCTAGTATTTGCGTTGTCGGATAGACTGCTTTTGCAAGGGCGAACGAAGAAGGACACCCTTGCAAAAGAGTTACATAAATGCTTAAAAGAAACGCTTATTGGCGATGTGGATACGGAAACGGTCGTGCGCATTTTGGCACCGAGCGTGAGCCTTCTTGAACGTATAGGTTACAGTGAATTTATGGACTATTTTGCGTTAGTTTCCGGTGAAGGAAATAGGGAAATTGGCACGCCGTATAACCTTTATAGTATATTTTTAGCTATATTGTTGACTATTCAGTTTACAAAATGCAAAATAAGTGATATTTTAATTACGAGCGACGTTGTGCGAGTGCGTGCGCTTATCGAGAAGTTAGGTCTTGAATTTCCACCGCCGAAACAAGGAATGGACAATCTTGAATTTCTCAAACAGTGCAATCATGATTTGCTTTTTGATATAGAAACGCTCGCTAACTTACGCGAATGGTTCGTTTCCGGATACGGGAAGCGAAGTGCGCCACTACAAAAGATTCTCAACGACTTTCTCATAGCAACGGCATTGAGCCCAACGCACGGGTTGATAGGCGAGCTTGCTTTGAGCGGGTTTATAGAAGGGGTTATCGATGAAATTAAAAATTGATGCAGATTTATTTTTGTTCGATTTAGATGGTACCATCTATCTTGGCGACAAGCCGATAGAAGGCTCTATTGAAACGTTGAAAAAGCTCACGGCTATGGGCAAAAAGGTTTGCTTTTTGACCAACAACAGCTCGAAGGACAAAAGAGAATATTTGAAGAAGATTTCTTCGATGGGTTATCCCGTTGATTTGTGGCAAATAGTTACTTCTACTATGGCTACCATTCAATGGCTCCACACGAGAAAACCCGGCAAGTCCGTTTATCCTATCGGCACGCCTACTTTCATTGAAGAACTTAAAGATTCGGCAATTCCAATCAGCGAAGACGCCGACATTGTTTTGCTTGCTTTTGACACCACGATTAACTATGAAAAGCTATGGAAAGCCAACATTTTGCTAGAAAAAGGCAGAGATTTCATAGCTACTCATCCCGACACTGTATGCCCGTCTGATATCGGCGACATGCCCGACGTAGGCGCGTTTATGGCGTTATTCGAATGTGCTTGTGGTAGAGCTCCCGGAGTTATTTGTGGCAAACCTTATTCACCGATGGCAGAAATTATCGGCAAGCTTTTCGATATTCCTAAGGAAAGAATCGTTATGATAGGCGATAGACTTTACACGGACATTTTGTTCGGTATAAACAATGGTTACCAATCTACGCTTGTTCTTTCCGGCGAAACCACCGTTGAGATGTTCAATGCGTCAGGCGTAAAACCCACGTACGTTTTGAACTCGGTAAAAGATATGTTCGAAGAAGAATAGTAGAAAAAGTATTGCAAAAAGCGAATAATTATTATATAATTAAAAAATAGTCAAAAAACCAAAGGAAGTTTTGGAGTAAATATGAAGAAGAAAGGTTTAATTCTAGTAATGATATGCATTCTTGCGGTTACTTTCCTTGCAGTAGGATGTAACAAGTACAAGCAAGACGCTATCCCCACAGACAACTTGCAAGGCGCAGAAGTTAGTTCAAACGGTGGGCTTGCAGTAAAAGTTGGCAAATATCTTTACTACATCAACGGATACGCATCACAAACTGGCGAAAACACGTTTGGTGAAACAGTAAAAGGCGCAATCGCAAGAGTAGAGCTCGACGCTAACGGCGCACCGATAATGAGCACCAACGTTATAGTTGTTCCCAAGAACATTTACAATAGCGAAAAAACTAGCGGTTTGGTAGTAATGGGCGATTACATTTACTTTACTTCTCCGTCTGATAAGAAGAACGGCAAAGGCGAAGCAAAGACCGAAGAAATGTTCCTCATGCGTGCTAAGCTTGACGGCACCGATATCAAAGTTATTGCTGAATTCGATGATTATACGACAACGTATAGAGTTACTCCTAACGGAAACGTCGTATATTTGAATAAAGACGGTGAACTACACAACATTGATTTGGGCACCAAGAAATTCAAAGACAAACTCGTAGCAGAAGACGTTACTGCTAAATTATTCGGCGACTACGACGACAATGCTAACGCAATGTCAAACACCGTATTCTTCACGAAAGCTGCAGCAAACGATAACGACAGCCATAACGAAGTATGGAAATATACTGCAGGGGATGACGGTGCTTCAAAGGTATTTGACGGCAAGGGCTCTTACAATGGTAAAGCTCTTGAACACGACAAGGGTTACACCATTACGTTAAAGGACGTTCAATACGTTGGCGAAAAAGCACGTTTGATTTACTCAAAGAGCGACGCAGGTAGCAACAAGAAGTCTACCGGTGACTATGCATACGATTTCGATGGCAGTTTCGCATTCGATTGGACTAAAGAAGTTCGTTACTCAATGGGCAAGAATTATACTTCTATTTACTTCTTGAATAATGGCGAAATCTTAACAGTTGACGGTAGTGGCGTTTATTTCACTAAAGACGCAACGCCCGTTATCGAAAAAGCTTCTATCACAGTTGTTTCCGTAGAAGAAACCGATACTGCAGTATACGTTTACTACCTTGCTTCTAACGTGTTGTATAAAATCCAAGTTCTAGCAAAGAACGCAGGTGTATACACCGTTAATATCGGCAGTGCAGAAACCTACTTCAATTCAAGCTTTGATTCAAGCTGGTTGAGCATTGATAAAGTTGACAATCTAATCGTATTCTTCAATTCAAAAGCTCTCAACAACACTTACGTTCTTGACTTGAGCAAAGTTGAATCAAGAAACGTCAACACTCTAATCGCTAGCCAACTCGGTATTTTCTCAGATGCAGACGTAATCGAAATGCTAGAGAAAGTAGAAGGCGAAGAAGAGGAATAATTCCAAAAACCACAAGAAAAAGCACTCCAAACGGAGTGCTTTTTTGATGAGCTAACTGCATTCGATTAGTAATTTATCGGAGACCAGCGCAATCAATTCGCCGTTAGTGGGTTTTTCGCCTTTTGCGAATACCTTTATTCCGTATAGGGTGTTCAGATTGTCGATTTTTCCTCGCGACCACGCAACTTCTATGGCGTGTCGAATGGCACGCTCGACCTTGGACGGGCTGGTATTGAATTTTTCAGCTACGGTAGGGTAGAGCTCTTTAGTTATGTTATTAATCATTTCGGGCGCGCGTACGGATTGTTTTACTGCTTCTCGAAGGAATTGGTATCCCTTTATGTGTGGTGGTATTCCCGACGAAATGAAGATATGAGCGAGTTTTTCATCCATCATCTTTTCCGAAGAAATATCCACTTTGAAAGCGTTTCGCGTGTCGTTTTTTAGTAATTCGCATAGTGTGCTTGCAAGACTTACGGTTTCAACGGCTTTTTCAAGGGTGACGGAAGCCCCGAGCTTTTTAAATCTTGCATCAAGGCTTAACGTGCCGTCGCAGAGCACTATAACGACGGGATTCAATGGTAACGACGCGCATACGTCTACGAGCTCGTAACTCTCTGCAATAGGGCTAAACGGCGCGATAATGACGGCGTTTAGCATCAATTTGTCTGCTAGCGAAAACGCTTCAGAATAACTTTTTGCAACCCCTGTGATTGCGATTTCTTTCGGGAGTGCCGATTTTAAGTTCTCCGCGTAGCTATCGGCTAGTCCCACGACCAAACAGTTATATTTAGCCATAACGAATCTCCTTTCTTCTTTGCTCGATAAATTTTTAACTTAAGTGCATCGTTGAAATTAATGAAATTCTTTAGTAAATTTTGATTAAAAATATCGACTTTCGTCGTCGACGTAAGCATTATAACAGTTAAAATTTCACGATACAATGCGAATTATGACGTATAATTGCTGATTTTGAGAGAAACTGTCGAAAAAGCGCGAATAGGCTAAAATTTGGCTAAAATAAGTAGGAAAAGCGACTTATGAAAAATTTTTCGAGAAAATATCAAAAAATCGTTGACAAGCTATGCGTTAGTGAATATTATATAGCCGACTTATGTGTGAAAAGTCGCACGATAAAGGAGAAAAATACATGGCAAAATTTAAGAAATGTCCTAGATGTGAACTCAACTATATTCCGGTAGAAAAAGAATATTGCGACATATGTCTAGCAGAATTGAAGGGACAAGAAGCATTCCCCGAACTTCCCGATGACGACGAAGCAGAACTTTGCCCGAGATGCAAGTCTAACTACTTGAACGAAGGTGAAAAATACTGTGAAGCTTGTCAACAAGAAATGGAAAAGGGCAAAGACAGTAGGGGCCGTGACGATTATTGGGAAGAAGAACCAGACCTAGAAGACGTAGAAGTCGACGTAGAAGACATCGATTTACCCGATATTGGTGACGACGACGATATGGAATCTCTCGAAGCTCTCGCAGAAGAAGAGGCTTGGGACGAAGAAGAGGAAGAAAGTGAAGAAATCGACGATTTCGAAGAACTTGGCGATATCGACGACCTAGATTTAGACGACGAAGATGATGATTTAGATGACGAGGACGACGATTTAGAAGGCGAAGACGACTAATCAAACGCTCGTAAAATCCCCATAAATTCAATATTAAACCCAACGTAGGAAAACCGAACGTTGGGTTTTTATTTTCTTAATGTTTGGCGTGCGGGCGCTTTCGCGCGCGTAATAAATAGTAAAATTTTACGCGCTCGCTTGCTATATGCGCGCGTATGTGTTAATATAAACGCGAATATTTATGCTAGCGAGGTATTTATGAACAAAGCTATATTCTCAAAGTTAGCGCAATTTCTGTCGATTGCGATAATTTTGGCTATTTTGGCAGGATTTGTTGCCGTTTTCGCCGTCACACCAACATTTAGTGCCGGCGCAGAAGAAGTTGATGCATTGTTAGAAGCCAAGTACGATTTCACAATCGATTCAGGTTCGGACGCTTCAGGCGTTTGCAACTTTGGTACTGACTATGCAGAAATCAAACTCGTATCTAACGGCACCTACACGAGTTATTCTACTTTACAATACTACTACCTAGAAGCTGATGCAGTCGTAACTGATTTTGGCACGGTAGAAGCCAACGATTGGGTAAAAATCAGTAGTGATAACTATGATACGACTACAGGTGTTGCAACGTTAACTACTTACGCTATGATTGACGCGGAGTTAAACATCACGCTCAACACGATTTATAACAAGTACTTGTACTTCAAAGTAGTCAACGAAGCCGAAGGTGTAGAATATATTAAGAACGCATATTTCAATCTTGTTCACGACAGAACAATGAATTCCTCGGATTACGACATCGTAGAAATTATTGCTACGTACAATGGTGGAGCTAACGCTTATAACCTCGCAAGCCTCACTCCTAATTGGGTAGCATCTCCCATAACGATTTCCGTTAAAACCAGAACGAATAACCCCGAGCATAGAGTTTATTACCAACTTCCCGGATTGAACAGCGAGAAGATTAACTTCAAATACAATACTACGACAGAGTATTTTGAAGCTGTTATTTTAGGCGAAGACAGCCAACAAGTTTCTTATAGTGGAATAGTTTCTCTCTACGGTAACAACGTATCAAACACCGATGAAAGAGAATACAAAGCAAAAGAACTTAAAGTTTATATCGACAAAGAATCTCCTGTGTTTAGCGTAGCAGCTAGAAAAGCAAACGGTGATGAATATGCAGCTAATTCTTGGTCGAATACCGATATTACGTATAGAATAACACCTATTACGGAAGTTCTATCCGGTGCAAAATATCAATATTCAACCGACGGTGGCGCAACCTGGACGGGATTGGACGTTAGTGGCGCTTTCTACGTTTATACTGCTACCGAAACAATGACTTTGCAATTTAGAGCTGTTAGCAACGCGGGCGTAACCTACAATGCAGGCGACGAAGATAACGTAAACAGCTACGTTGCACAAATCGACAAGGTTAAACCTGTTCTTAACGTTTCTGCAGTAGATGCAGGTGGTATTAAGATTTTGAGCGTTGGTTCAACCGCAGGTTCTTCTTCAGAAAGAGTGGGCTACGCATCTGATACGTTGACTTTCACTTTGATTAACTCTGCAACGCAAGACGATGCAAACAACCCCATTAGTTTTGAGTACTATATCGAAGGCATTGATACTAGTTTCAAAGCAGTTCCTACCGACAACAACGTTCCCAAACTCGTAGAAACGGCAACGCTAGAAAAATCTATCATTGATAGAGTATACCACTTCCGCGTAGTATCCGGAACCGGCGCTAGTGATGAAGTAGTATTCACAGCATCTGTTCTTCGTAACGGCTACCCGGTTGTAATGCAACTTGGCGAAATCGCCCCCAACTCAGCAGGTTGGTTGAATAGTTCAATTCCCGTTAGCTTCACTATGCCTATCCGCATCGGTGGTGCTGGCGAATACGAAGTTCGCGCATACATAACGGGCGAAACGACCACGGAAAAAACTCTTACCGTTAAAGAAACCGTAAACGATACGGATAATACCGTTACTTATTCTTCAAGTATTGATAAACATTTCGAAACCAATGGTGGTACGATTTCATTCTACGTAGTAGACAAGGCAAAAAATAGAGTAGAAGTAGATAAAGACGCAGTTGCTCTTAGAACTCCTGCTATCAAGCTAGACATGACAACGCCTAGCGTTGACGTCGTTACTACCATAACAGGTGGCGGTAGCATCTTCGAACTAGCAGAAAACGAATGGGCAGCATCAAGAGTAACCATAAATATGTCTATTACGGAAGACGTAGAAATCATTTCTGGAATTACTTGCTGGACAATGCTTGATGCAAACACAAGAAAAGACATTTTAGCACCTACTGCAGGCAAATTCGTATACACAGTAGACGCTAGTGGTGTATATTACTTCGAATTCGTTAGTGGTTCGGGTCTTTCAATCACAAAAGCCGTTACCGTTAATATCGATGATAGCGATATCGTATTAGAAGGTCTAGAAGCCAACGTTGAAGGTAGCGAAGAGAGCCTTATCGATAAGGGTATGTCTACGGATGAAGATTTCTTCCTAACAGGCTCTGTTGCAAACGACGTTATCATTTCATTCCTTAACTCTCACGGAGCAAACGGCGACGTTCCCGCTCACTTTGAGTATTATTATTTAGAATTCTTCGGAGCAGAACCCACTGCTAACGAAAGTGCTTACACTTTAGGCACGGGAACAACCTTCCGTGTTGAAATGCCCGAAGACGGAACTAGGGGAACGAAGAAATACGCCTTCATTATCAAATCAAAAGCAAAATATTTAGACGATGGTGGTAATCTTGTAGTTAAAAAGACGCTTCCCGTTACAATCACTATTAATTATGACGTTCGCGTATATGGTATAGAAGTATCTCCATCAGGAATTCCTAGCGACGGTAGCTGGGCGTCTGATTGGATTGAATTCACTTTGAATTTAGAACAACAAAGTGGTGTGGTTAGCGATATAACCATCGAAAAATACCAATATAAACTCGGCAACGGCGAATGGATTGATATCGACAGCTCTGTTGTAAACAACGAAGCTATTTTCATATTTAAAGGTCTTAAGTATTATTACAACGACGATGAAAAATTCGATGACCAAAACAGCGTATCCGGTGATGATACAATCAACGCTATTAACGCAAAGAAATATTCTTCATACAATGGAGAAATCAGATTTAGAGCAATAAATACGGCAGGTTTCCCAGCAACGAACCTAGCGCTATCTACGTTAAGATGGATACTTCTACGCCTAGCGCACTTTACGCAGTTAATCAAACTGCAGGTGAAATCGTAGAAGCTGATGCTAGTGGAACTAGCTATATCGTTTACAGCAAGGGAAGCGTTGAGCTCAAACCAACCGTAGCAGAAGGTGCGTTCTTCGGACAAAAAGCTCCTATTAGGTATTACTACACAACGTCAAACGCAACCGAAACGCAACCTGCAGACGGCGTTCAATGGACACTAGTTAACGAAACCAAAAACTTGATTCCGGAGAATACCACAAGCGCATACTATTGGGTATATGCAGACAACGGACTTATTCCATCTGCGTCTATTGTGCCTATCAAACTATTCGTAAAGAAAGAAACAAAAGCACCTGTTACATCATACGTTTCTGGTGGTACGGTTACGAGCACTTCTGGCTTATATGAATTTAACTGGACAAGCTTTGCAAGAGTACGTCTAAAAGTTACTTCAGAAACCGACGTATACTTCTGGTATATGTATGAAGGAAAAGCTGATAGCAATTGGACGCTCATCGGGAACAAAGCTCAAAAAGTTCAAAACGGAACTTTAACTTACGATATATTCTTCCTAGGCGAACCCAATGCTTCTTATCCTGACGCTATCGTTGGTAGCTTAAAGGAAACCGTTAAATTCAAAGTTACCAACCTTTCAGGTTGGGAGTGCGAAGTAGATAGCAAAGTTCTTATCAAAATCGACGTTAACTACCCCGAAATGACGGAAGACAACATCATTTTGAGCACGCTATCTCAAGGAAACATTTCAATCGAAGACGCAAAGAACAAATTCTACGCAGAAGACATTAGCGTTAAGTTCGTTCAATTCGTTTCTAACCCAAGTGGTGTTGAATATCTATACAAAGTAGAAGGCGAAGAAGACTACGAACAAATGTCGGTTAGTGGCTTCTCAACGAGATACATCAACAACTTCGAAGGTGGTACGATAAAAGTTACGTTCATGGCAAGACAACTTGCTTCTAACAACTCTAGAACGATAGATATAATCTTCAATATCGATAAAGTTGTTCCTACGTTCGTGCTTGTTGGACAGGCGATTCGTAACGGTTCTAATGCAGAGCCATTGAATTCTCACGAATGGACTAATGCCGACGTCGTTAGCGTAAGCAAGGAAAGCACGTCTAAACCATTCTCAAAGGTCACCTACACTTATTATTACGGAGAAGATAGAGAAAACGCTTCCAACTTGAACGGCACTCTAGAGTTTGATAAACCCACGCTCGTAACGGTTATAGCCGTTAACCAAGCAGGCGTAAGAGTAGAAAGGTCTTTCCAAGTTAACATTGACAAGACTGCTCCGGTCATCAACTCCGGTAACATCGTTAATTCTGACGACCCCAATAAGCCTAACGAATATTACATCGACCAAAAGATAACCTACGTAGAAGACAACTTGAAGTCTGCTATGTACAATAACTATCCGCTACCTAACGGACACATTATTGCAACCAACACGGTTGATAATTCAAACGGTGGTCTTGTTCATATCGTAGTAACCGACCTTGCAGGCAATAAGACCGAATTAACTTTCTACATGAAAGTTTTCGACCTAACCGTTAACAATATCGAAATCAACGATGAAGATATCGCGTTACTCGATAAATTCAGAGCAGATTATATTTCTGCAGTTGAATCTAACTCACTAGACGAGAACAGAAGCAACTACTTTAAGACGCAAATCGCACGTCTTGACGATAGACTTGCTATGCTCCGTAAGCAAATTGCCGATTACCAAGCATACCTAAAAGAAATTGACAGAAGACCTACGTTCTCGCTAATTTCCGACTATCCCATTATGAACAAGTATTTGAACTACTTCACGACGGAAGACGTTCTTGTCCTTTATCCACAATGGCAACAAGATATGATTAAGCTTGGTTATGAAGAAGAATTTGCTAAACTAGAACGCGAACACGCAAAACTAGAGAGCGAAATGGTAGGCGTAAGAGCAGTAGAAAAAGCCGTTACGACGCTACCTGCTATGAACGTTGTAACCAAGGAAGATTATCAAACCGTATTCAACGTATACACCCAATTCTATAGCTTGAACGGTGACCAAAAGACCGTATTCAATCCCAACTTGAAGAACAAGCTAGATGAACTTAAACGCCTTGTAGAACTATATCGTATGCAAGACGAAGGCGTTGGCGTAGAAATCGTTGGCGATAATATCGTTATGAGCGATAGCTCAATGCAAATCGTTACCACCGAGATATCCAAGACGTCCGAAACCTTCAATAACGCGCAACTTTCACTCCTAGAGAACTATGACGAAAGCGCCGCAAGAAGCATAATTTGCATCAAGCAAGTAGCAGTAGAAGGCGAAGGTGCACAATACAAACTCGGTATTTGTAACGTTACTATGGCTATTCCGGAAGAGTTCTACGGCTATATTAACTATGCAGTTTATAAACTATACGATGACGGAACGATTGTACAAATCGAGAACGCAAAACTCAATCCCGATGCTAAGAGCGTAACCTTCCAAGTCGTTGACGAACTAGGCAAGTACATTCTAACAACGCAAGCAAACACCACCGTTAGACCGCAATCAGAAAAGATTTACGGAACGATTGCTAACATCGAAATCGATGCTAAACTTCTAACCTACATCACCTACACCGTTTGCGCATTGTTCGTACTAATGATAATCATTATGGTTATCATCGGTTTGAGAAGAAGAAAGTTCTTTGCTCAATACAACAAAGACCACAAGAAATCTCTTCTCCGTCGTGGTATAACTTCCATTCCGAAGGGCAACCCGCCACCCGCATCCAACCCCGCACGTCCAGAGGAGAGGGTAAGGCACGAGCAACAAGTTCGCTTCAGAAAATAACGAGCGATAAACTTCGCTATGCTTCATAAATCAGCGACGATTGCTTGGTCATTTACGACGTAGTAAACTCCCGTCGCAAACGTCTTGATTTATTCGCCTAGCTCGCTTCTCACTCGTTATTGCCACAAGGCGATAAACGGCGCTATGCTTTAGGAACCGTCGCTTCACACTCGGTCATTTACGAAAAAGTAAACTCCCGTCGTGTTCAGCTTGGTTCCTTCGCCTAGCTTGTTTCTCAAATTTTGTCATAAATTAATAGCAACCTATATAAAAACATTTGGAGGTAAACAATGTCTGAAAAAGCCAAAGCATTTGTTAACTTTTATGCCGCAATAGGCGCCTTAGAACAATACGTTGAGCTTGATGCAAAAGCAAAAGAAATTGCTTCTAAGCAAGACATAGCCGTTCGTTTTAACGTTAAAAACGGTCCGGACGGAGTTGTTCTTTTTAAGGACGGTAGAGTAAAAGTAATGCCTTACGAAGGCACCCCCGTCGATATCAATTTATACATGAGTAGCCCTGAAAAGTTCAACGCAGTAGTTGACGGAACGGGTATGCCTTTCCCCAAGAAAGGTTTATTTAAAACTCTTGCATTTATGGGCAAACCTACTAGTCCATTTTCGCTTTTAACCGACGAAATGGCACGCCTTATGCGCCTAACCGAATTCGAAGGTTACGAACAAAAGAAACTTTCTACGATACTTGCGTTCAATGCTATGGCAGCTGCTATCGCAGAAGTTGGTAACCATGACGAAATCGCAAGATATTCAATGGAACGTATTCTTGATGGCGAAATCAGCATAGAAATTAGAGACGTTTGTTCTGTAACTCTTCTTAAAAAAGACGGCAAGTTGACTTGCATCAAAAAGAAATCTGAACGTCCAAGAGCTATAATGATGTTTGATAGTATCGACACGGCACAAGGACTTATTTCAGGAGAACTTGACTCAATGAGTTGCGTTAGTGCAGGCACCGTGATTACAAAAGGTCATATGCTTATGCTAGAAAACGTTAACAAAATATTGAACATTGTTCCCAAATATTTAGCATAGGAGGAAAGATATGACTTATAGATACGAAAAAAACGTTCAAACAATGAATCGCGCTAGCAAGGTCATTCCTTCCGGCGTTTATGGACACCTAGGTCCCGCAGAAGGATGCATGATACCTTCTTCGGCATATCCTAACTTTATAACCCACGCAAAGGGCTCCGAAATGTGGGACGTTGATGGTAATAGATTTATCGACTTTATGTGTGGTTATGGTCCTAACGTTACAGGTTACTGCGACCCCGACGTTGATGCTGCTGCTCAAAAGCAAATTGCTCTTGGCAACTGCACCACGCTTCCCTCACACGTAATGGTTGATTTTGCAGAACTTTTAACCGACCTTGTTCATAAAGATTGGGCTTTCTTCTGCAAAAACGGTGGTGACGTTACTTCATTTGCTATAATGATTTCTCGTTATTATACCGGCAAAAAGAAGATTATTTTCGTCAATAACTATTATCACGGCGTAGCACCATGGACGCAACATCCCGACACCCCCGGCACGCTATATGATGATTGTAAAAACGCGCTATACGTCAACTGGAACGACGTAGAAGGTCTTAAAAAGACAATAGAAGAAAATAAGGAAGATATTGCTTGCTTTATTGCGACTCCTTATATGCACGGCAACTTCGTTGATAACGAACTCCCTGCAGAAGGTTATTGGCAAGCTGTTCGCAAGCTTTGTACCGACAATGGTATTATCCTAATCGTTGACGATATTCGTGCTGGCTTTAGATTGAGTCTAGAAGGTAGCGACACCTACTTTGGTTTCGAAGCCGACCTAATCACTTTCTGTAAAGCTCTAGCTAACGGCTACAACGTTTCAGCTTTGTGTGGTAAGGACTTCTTGAAGAGCGCAGCTTCAACCGTACCTTATACGGGCTCATATTGGATGAGTGCAGTACCTTTTGCAGCAGGTATTGCAAACCTTACCAAACTAAAAGAAAACAATGCTTGTGCACATTTCGAAGCTATGGGCAAACGTCTAACCGATGGTCTTTTGAAGACGGCAGGCGAACTAGACGTTCCACTAATCGTAAGTGGACCTCCCGCATTATTCTATATGCGTATAGAAGATGAAATCGGCAACTTCCTACTCCACCAAGAATGGGTAGCAGAATGTGTAAAGCGTGGCGTATTCATTACCAACCACCACAACCACTTCTTGAACCTATCAATGACTCCCGAACTAATCGACGAAGCTATCGAAATTTGCTCGGAAGGTATGAAGGTTATGGTGAACAACCACCCCGAAGTTTTTAAGAAATAACGACTTCAACCGAGTGCCGTTTGCCAGCGAGCTGACGGCACTTCTTTTATATAATATATAATATGGATACAGCGATAATGATATGGGCTATACTTGCGAGCCTTATGAGCACGTTAACTTTTATAGTTCTAGTGCGCACGATTAAGCTCAAGAGTAACGCGAAAAATGATGATAAATTAATAGAAAAAATAAGCGAAGAAGGCGTGCGCACGCGAGAAGTCGTTGCGACTGCGAACAAATCTGCAACCGAAGCCTTATTTATTGGCGTAAACCAAACCAACGAACAAGTACTCGCACGCGTAAAGGAACTTATTGAGAGTGATGAGAAGCGTTTTGATGCGTTGCAAAAGGAACTCGCGGAAACCTTGAAGCAAGTACGCGAAGACAACGAGAAAAAGCTTGATAGCATAAGAGCGACCGTTGATGAGAAGCTCACCAAGACTCTAGACGAGCGCATCGCGCAATCTTTCAAATCGGTTAGCGAAAGACTGGAAGCCGTCAACAAATCTATTGGCGAAATGCAAACCTTGAACGTTGGCATTAATGACCTTAAGAAGACCTTAACGGGCGTAAAAACGCGAGGCACTTGGGGCGAAGTATCTTTAGATTCATTACTAACCGACATTTTAACTCCCGAGCAATATGAGAGAAACAGTAAATGTGGTGGTAGGGCGCAAGAATATGTTGATTTTGCCGTTATTTTGCCGGGAAGCAAGAGCGACAAGGTATATTTACCTATGGACTGTAAATGCCCGATAGAAGACTATTACAGGCTTATTGAAGCGTACGACGTTGACAATAAAGAAGAATGTGAATTATATCGCAAAGCGCTACAAAGAAGCGTTAAAAAGCAAGCGACGAGCATTAAGGATAAATACATTAAACCACCCAAAACCACTGATTTTGCGATAATGTACTTGCCGATAGAGAGCCTTTATGCAGAAGTGTTGAGAGAGCCGGGTTTCGTAGAGAAAATTCAAAACGAGCAAAAGGTTATAATTGCAGGTCCTGCTAATATCGCAGCGCTTTTGAATAGTTTGAGAATGGGCTTCAAGAGCGTACAAATCCAAAAGAACAGTAGCGAAATTCTCAAGGCACTCACAGGATTTTCCAAGGACTTCGGTAACTTCATAGAGCTTATAGAGAACGCTAACACACAAGTTGATAGGGTTAAGACCACGCTATCCAAGGCTTCTGATAAGACTGCAGTTATAAGAAAGAAACTCGATAAGGTGGAAGGCCTTGCTCCTACGATAGAAGATAGTGGTAGCGACAGCATACCCGTTGTAATAGAATAAAAAAAGAGCACTCGGTAGAGTGCTCTTTTCATATACTGAATTATTTTACCATTTGTTGTGGACTTTTTCTGCGAAGCCTAGAACGTCTTTAATAACGATTTCAGTGCCGTCGTCAAGGATTGCTTTACCACTGAATAGCCCGAATACTTGGTGTGGTATCATACAGAAAACCTTTAAGTCGATAGGTGCTTGTCTGTCAATGATGGGCGTGAAGTCCATTTCGAATCTACCGTCGCTTGAAGTGAACGTCCAAGGTTTCATATATTCGACGTTATCCGTGCCGTCGCCGGGGATATTGAACTTAACGTCTTCTAGTTTATGTGACTTGCCTTGATAGAAGAGCATATTTTCGCTTGCAGCTTCGGTATTGCCGAATCCGTAGCCGATATTGAAGCCGAAAGTCGAGCCGTCTTCTAGTCGGGTTTGCAAGCTTCCCCAGTACCAAGTGTTGTCATAAGTCCATACACCGCGTCCCCAGTCTAGAGTAGCTAGCGCGTCGTTCAATGGCATTTCACGGTCGCCTAGGCTGAAAGAGCCGTTTGCGCGCATACAATTTATTTTTGCGTTGTAGTAGAAGTGTCCCGCCTTATCAAATGGCGTTGCGATGAACATACATTCTTCGGGGACTTCGTCTAGCACGATGTCAAAGGTAAGGTCTTCTTTGTTATCGCCGAACTTGGGGTATTTGCCGTAGATTTTTCTTACTTTACCATCGTTAGTGATAGTCATTTCTACAGCGCCGTTTTTTGCAGAAACGTCACCTATTTCGGTGGTGTTAGGCATTTTTAGTTTGCCGTTAGGGAAGAGAATAACCGAACTCTTGGTAATTTGCCATAGCTTTTTGAAATCAATAACGGTTGCTGAGAGCGCACCGATGTATCCCATATCAGCAACTGTCAAACATAGTGCGTAGTCATCGTTACCGATATAGTAGTAGTCCCATTCTTTAATCTTTAGAGTGCTGGTCGCAACGTTTTCGCGATTGTATTCTAGTAGATATTTTCTAGCGAATCCTTTTTCAGTAAGATTGCCGTTTTCGTCAAGAAGTTTGCCTTTTTCTAATATTTCTCTTTGCATAATGACCTCCAGAATAGAGTTATATGATATATTATATCATTAAATGCCTACATTTTCAATACCCAAAATGCCGAGTAATTAGTGTAGTTCGTCATTGACAAAATACAGCGCGTGTGCTATACTAAAAAGGTATTTTGAAGGAGAGAAATATGAAAAAAATAGGCTTCAACAACGCTCTATACGTCGAGAAACAAACGGCTAGAATTTTAGAGAGAATCGAGCAGTTTGACGGCAAGCTTTATCTTGAATTTGGTGGTAAATTATTTGATGATTTACACGCGGCACGCGTTTTGCCGGGCTTTGACCCCAACGTAAAAACCAAGATACTTACCAACCTAAAGGATAAACTAGAAATTATCTTTTGTATAGGCGCTCCGGATATAGAAAAGAACAAAATGCGCGCAGACTTCGGCATTACTTATGGTAATGAACTTCTCCGACTAATGAAAAATTTGCGTGGGCTTGGACTTCTCGTAAGCAGTGTAGTTATTACGCAATACAACGGACAACCTGCAGCGGACACCTTCAAAAAACAACTAGAGAGAATGGGCGAACGTGTTTACGTTCATAGATTCACCAAGGGCTACCCGAACGACGTTGATACCATCGTTTCCGACGACGGTTACGGTGCTAACCCATACATAGAAACCACGCGCCCGTTGGTCGTTGTTAACGCACCCGGCCCTAGCTCCGGAAAACTCGCAACCTGCCTATCTCAACTTTATCACGAACACAAACGTGGTGTAATTGCAGGTTATGCTAAGTACGAAACATTCCCCATCTGGAATTTACCCCTTAAGCACCCCGTAAACGTAGCGTATGAAGCAGCAACTGCAGATATTGCCGACCGCAATATGATTGACTATTTCCATTTAGATGCTTACGGAATCAGTACGGTAAATTACAATCGTGATATTGAAGTTTTCCCAGTAGTCAAGAATATTTTAAGCAGAATAACAGGCAAAGAGTTATATAAATCTCCCACGGATATGGGCGTAAATATGGCGGGATACGCAATAATCGATGATGAAGCCGTCAAAGAAGCTTGTAAGCAAGAAATCATTCGCAGATATTATAAGACTTACAACGAATACAAACTCGGAAGAGCAGATTTAGAAACAGCGCATCGCGTAGAAATCTTAATGAAAGATATGGGTGCAACGCCTACAGAAGATAGAAAGGTGGTAACCTATGCGCTAGAAAAAAGAGCTAAAGCAGGGGTCCCGGCAGTTGCGATTGAACTCGCAGACGGAAAGGTGCTTACCGGTCGCGAAAAGGATACGATTAACGCATCAGCTAGTGTATTAATGAACGCGATTAAATATCTAGCTAATATCAACGACAAGATTGACCTAATCAGCCCGCTTGCGATAGAAACTATGCGTAAACTTAAACGCGACAAGTTCAAAATGAACGATACGAAGCTAGATTTAGAAGAAGCGCTTATCGCGCTAGCATTCTCTGCGTCAAGCAACCCAATGACGGAATTTGCGCTAGAGAAACTGAGCGAGCTAGAAGGATGCGAAGCTCACTCCACGGTAATGCTTGATGAGAGCGAATTACAATTCTATAGAAGACTAGGAATAAACGTTACTTGCGAGCCTGTCTTTTCGGTAGAAAACAAGTAAACAAAAACAATAAAAT
>JAFXIQ010000055.1 GCA_017533005.1 Clostridia bacterium
AAACGGTATATTAGGATTCAAAACAATACCCGATTTGCAACCAAGCGCTCTAATTTTTTTCAAGGTTTCTAATGGGCATTTAGATGCTTCTGGGTGGAAAGTTAAATAATCGGCACCACACTTAACGAATTCTTCTACATATCTCTCCGGTTCAGTTATCATAAGGTGAACGTCGAGTGGAAGCTCGCTTATACCTTTAATCGCTTTAATCATAGGCATACCGAAGGTTAAATTTTTAACGTAAACGCCGTCCATTACGTCGCAATGAACAAGGTCTGCGCCCCATTCTTTTAACAAACGCACGCTGTGTTCCATATTAACGAAGTCGCCTGAAAGTATTGATGGCGAAACAAGTATTGGTCTAGTCATAAAGTTTTCTCCTTAATTCCTTTAATTCTTGATAAATGTGTACGTATCTGTCATAACGACCTTGGTCAAGTTCTTTGTTTTCTAATGCTTTTTTGACTGCACAGTCGGGCTCTATAGTGTGCGTGCAAGACTTAAATTTACAGCTACTTTGTAAAGGAATAAACTCGTCGTAGTAGAAAATAAGCTCTTCCGGCTCTATATCGACAAGCGTCATAATATTGAAGCCACAAGTATCTGCAATTATACCACCGAGCGCCTCGTACATCTCGATATGGCGCGTTGTGCTCTTGCCACGATTGCCTTTTTTCGCGAGCCCGTCAGTAGCAAGATTGAGGTCTAAAAGCGCGTTCATAAGGCTGGTTTTCCCTACGGCACTTTGCCCTGCTAAACAAACAACTTTATTCTCAACGTATGGAATAAGTTGCTCTAGCCCTACTTTGTTCTCCGCCGAAATTATCGCCGTGTCTATATGCTTTTTATACGGTGCAATTATATTTTCAATTTCACTGTTCGCCAGCATATCACACTTGTTGAAAACTAGTACGGGTTTAATTCCTTGTTGATATGCGTTAAGTAAAATTTTGTCAACGAGAATAAGGTCGGGTGTAGGTTCGGTCGCAATTACTATTAGCACCGTGTCAAGATTAGAAACGTTCGGTCTTGTCAAGCTGTTTTTACGTGGTAAAACTTCATCGATTATCGCACTACCACGCTCGTAAACAACCTTAACCATATCCCCTGCATAGATATTACCCACAAGGCGCAGTTTGCCACGTGGGGAAGCTATAACAGATTTATTTTCTAGCTTGACGGTGTATCGATTGGATATAATCTTAATAACACGTCCGATTTCTACTCTACTCTTCATCCTTTTTCTTCAAATAGTTCTCGCTCTCAAGATATTTACGGCGAAGTTGACCACAAGCACCTTCAATATCGTTACCCATACTTCGCCTTGTTGTTACCGAAATGCCGTTTTTCTCGAGAACTTCGGTGAATCTACTTACTAGGTCGTTCTTAACGCCTTTTAGTCCTTTTTCTTTAACGTAATTCAAGTTTATTAGGTTTACATGACAAGGTAAACCTTTAAGAAGTTTTGCTAGTTCATTAGCGCTTTCTTCATCGCTATTTTCGCCTTCTACCAATGCGTACTCGAATATGTATCTTCTACGTGTTTTTTCAAAATAATACTTCGCGCTATCAATTAATGTTGAAATATTAAATTTCCTATTAACAGCCATCAAACGCGAACGCTTTTCATCGGTTGGGGCGTGTAATGATATTGTAAGCGTTACGGGAATACCGGTGTCTGCGAGCATTTTGACCTTATCGGCAAGTCCCGACGTAGAAAGCGATATGTTTCTTGGGCTGATATTTATTCCTTTTTCGCTAGAAACAAGTGCTAAAAACTTAATGACGTTGTCATAGTTATCTAGTGGCTCTCCACTGCCCATAAGCACGACGTTCGTTACCGCCCTTTTTTCCGGAGTACCACCGTTAAGTCTATTCGCAACTAGTACTTGTCCGAGTATTTCCCCTGCAGTTAGGTTGCGAACAAGCCCACCTATCCCACTAGCACAAAACGAACAACCCATTCTACAACCAACTTGCGTGGATACGCATAAAGTATCTCCGTAATTATGTGGCATATAAACGCCTTCTATAACGTTACCATCACGAAGTGCGTATAGATATTTTTTCGCGCCGTCCTTGCCTTTAAATTCTTCTACGACCTTAACAGAAGTAGCAAAATACTCTTTCGATAGCTTTTCCACCATAGCTTTAGGAAGATTGGTGCATTCGCTCCAATCCTTTGCGCGAACAATCATATCCATTAATTGGTCAGCGCGAAACTTAGGAAAGCCCTGTTCCTTAACTAGATTTTGTATTTCTTGATATGATAAGTCTTGTAAATTTAGCATTTTCTTAATCTCACTATATAAAATCCGTCAAGGCCTTTACCGTCGGGTAGAAATTGTATTTCGCCATCGTTTTCGAAGCCAAGTTCGATTTTTTCCTTTTTGAATTCGCTGTGTTTTTGCAAGAATCTAGCAATTACGTCTTGATTTTCTTTTTTCAGCACGGTGCAAGTTGAATAAACAAGCACTCCGTCTTTTTTAACGTAACTCGACGCGTTCTCAAGAATTTTTTCTTGAAGCTTTACGAGTTCATCAATATCCTTTTCTTCACGATTGAAGATTATATCTCTACGCTTTGCGAGCACTCCAAGCCCCGAACACGGAACGTCGGCAAGTACCACGTCGAAAGCGTTAACAAAAGTCTTCTTCTTGATGGTCGCGTCCGCAACTATAGCGTTAAGCGTAACACCCATTCGCTTGGCGTATTTTTTTATAAGCTCCACTCTATGTGGGTGGATATCGCAAGAAGTAACCTTGGCACCAAGTTCTGCAGCATATACACTCTTACCACCGGGAGCTGCGCATACGTCTAACATCATTTTGCCTTTCACGTCGCCTAGCGCCTTTACTGCGTAGCTAGAAGAAAGTGCTTGATAGGTGAGTGCTCCACGAAGATACAAACTCTTAATTGCATCGGTGTTCTTAACGAAGTATCCCGTTTTCGTTTTTTCTACAAAGCCTACCTTTTTCTCAAATTCTTCTTGGGATAGGTTTGCGTTAAGCCTTATGTGTTCTTCTTCCCTCGTGGTGGAAGCAAGTATTCTTCCATACGCCTTGGGGTAGTCCTTTTTAATTAGCTTAATTAGCCAAATTGGCGCGTTGTACTTAACTTCTTGAGCGTCTTGCGATTTCTCGGTAGGAAGATTATATTCGCCCTTTGCAATCCTATTAAGAACAGCGTTAACGAAATTTTTCTCCGATTTGCCCACTACCTTGCCTACCAAATTAACACACTCGTTAACAACTGCGTAATTCGGAATTTTCATATATCTTAGGCAATACGCGCCTTGCAAAAGCGCTATCTTTGTCGCGCCTTTCGGGGGCTTTTGTACTAGAGAATTTATAGCGTAGTTGAGCTCGTAAAACTTTTCTAAAACACCGTAAACGATACGCGTAACCGTCGCCTTATCGCTATCGTCCTGTATGGAATTGATAGCAATATTGACATATGCGCCGTCGTTTATTACGCTGTTTAGCACGTCGTAGCTCTTTTCCACATAATTCATTACTCGAATATCTCCCCTACTTGTATGCTCTTGCCATTAAGGAAAGCCTGCACATCCATAGCACGAGAATTCTCGGCTTGTAATATTTGTATTCCTATTGCGCCACTAGCACATTTTATTGTCAAAGTCGATTTATGGGCTACTAAAACTTCGCCATTGGCGCCCGTAAATTCGCCTTCTATAACAAAAGCTTTGATTATTTTTATCCTGCCAAAGCGTGTGTTACAATACGCTGACGGCCAAGGCGTAAACGCCCTAATCTTATTAACGATGTTATTTGCCGTATCGTTAAAATCAATCTTACCGTCTTCCTTAGTTAACTTCCTACAATGCGTAGCTTGAGTATGGTCTTGCTCTGTAAAAGTAGCGACTCCTTTCTCGATATCGTCTAGCGCCTTTACTATAGACTCCCCGCCTAATTTAGCTAGAGCATCTAGACATTCTTCAGCATTTTCGTCACCGTTTAACACAATTTTCATTTGATTGATTATTGCGCCACTATCTACTTCGTATGCAGTTTGCATTGCAGTAACGCCTATTTCTTTCTCGCCGTTTATTAGCGCCCATTGTACCGGCGAAGAACCTCTATATTTAGGGAGTAGCGAAGCGTGTGCGTTTATTACGCCGTATTTTTTCATATTCAACACTTCGTTAGAAAGTATTTGTCCATAGGCTGCCGTTACCATAATATCGGCATCAATAGCTTGCAAAGTTTCCAACCCGTCACGGCTAATTTTTTCAAATTGATAGAGAGAAATATTCTCTTTAAGCGCGACTTCCTTTACTGGTGAAAATATAACTTTATTGCCCCTTGCATTCATTCTATCTGGTTGCGTTACAACGGCAACTACTTCGTGTTCTGAATGCAAAATCGCATTCAACACGCTAACTGCAAAATCGGGAGTTCCTAAAAATATAACTTTCATTATGCTTTAATTACCTTGTCTATGAATAATATTCCGTCTAAATGGTCGCATTCGTGACAAATTGCACGAGCTTTAAATCCCTCTGCCTTGTATTCAAAAGGCTTGCCGTTTCTATCTAGTGCGTTTACTACTAGACTCATAGGACGGATAACGTTGCCGTTTTTTGATGAGTCAATGGATAAGCAACCTTCAAAGCCTACTTGTTCCCCTTTTCTCTTAGAAATGACGGGGTTGACTAGTTCCAACTTTTCTCCGTCGCCTATATCGACTACAGCAACTCTCTTAGCAATTCCTACTTGTGGTGCTGCTAGCCCTACGCCGTCAGCTTTATACATAGTTTCCCACATATCGTCAATAAGTACGTGCAACCTATTGTCAAACGTGGTAACTTCTCTTGCTACTCTTCTTAAAACTGATTCGCCTTCTTTAAAAATGTTTCTTAATGCCATTTTTCTTTCCTTTATAACATTTGTTGTGGGTTGATTTCCGTGAATATCACAACCCCTTTTGTTTGTATACTTTGACCAATTTCATATATCTCGGGCATTACGTCGTCTTCTCGCTTCGCATCTACCCAAATAACTACTTGGAAACGGTATTTATCTTCTATTCTCTTAATCGGCGCACGCATTACTTGTACACGTATAACGCCTTTCTTTCGTGGTGGTAGTACGGCAAGTTTTTCGTATAACATACGCGCAGTGCTCGCGGTAACTTGCTCCTCATCCCCTTGAACGAGCAATCGTACTATCTTGGTAAAAGGTGGAAACTTGGTAGTTTCTCTAGTGTTAATTTCTTTATCGAAAAAGCCTTCGTAGTCGTAATTCTTCGCAAATCTATATACGTCGTGCTTGGGCGTAAAGGTTTGCATTATAACTCTACCCGGTTTATTATCTCTTCCCGCTCTACCTGCTACTTGGGTTATGAGTTGGAACGTTCTCTCGTTAGCTCTAAAATCACTAACGAAAAGTGAAATATCCGCATCAATTATACCAACTAGCGTAACGTTTGCGAAATCGTGCCCTTTTGCAATCATTTGCGTACCTACTAAAATATCTGCTTCTCTATTGTTAAATGCCGATAAAATTTTTATGTAGCTATCCTTGGTCGTCGTGGTATCGTTATCCATTCTCAAAACGCGAGCTTGTGGGAAAATACGATTGAGTTCAGCAACTATTTTTTCCGTACCGACTTTGCCTTGTCGCATATCTTGATATCCACAAATAGGACATTCGCTAATCATTTTGAACTTACTACCACAATAATGGCAACGTAGCGTGTTATCTTCCTTATGGTGCGTTAAGCTGACTTCACAATGCGGGCACTTGGGAACATAGCCACAACTACGGCAACGCACGAAGGAAACATATCCCCTACGATTTAAGAAAATCATAGCTTGATTACCTTCTTGCAAGGTTTCGTCAAGCGCAGAAAGTAAAGGCGCACTAAATACCGAAACGTTACCCCTACGGATTTCTTTTTTCATATCAACGGTTTCGATTTCTGGCATCTTCTTATCGTTGACACGATTTCTTAACGTTATCAAGTGATACTTGCCTTGTTTTGCCTTATAATAAGTTTCTATAGACGGCGTTGCGCTACCGAGAATGAGTTTAGCATCGTTATAGCGCGCACGTTCTTCTGCAATATCTACAGTGAAATACCTAGGGTTTCTATCGGAAACGTAACTCGTATCGTGTTCTTCGTCTATAATTATCGCGCCAAGATTGCTAACGGGGGCAAATATTGCTGAACGCGCGCCTAAAGCTACGCGAGCCTTACCACTACGCAATCTACGCCACTCATCATATCTCTCGCCGTCGGATAATCCACTATGTAATACCGAAACTTCATCTCCAAATCTCGCTCTAAATACACCTAACATTTGGGGAGTAAGTGATATTTCCGGCACTAGCATAATCGCAGTTTTACCTTCTTTCAAGACGCTCTCTATGATGTTCATATAGATTTCCGTCTTGCCACTACCCGTAACTCCGTGCAAAAGGAAGGTATTTTTCCCTGAATTATTTATGATATCAACGGCGTTTTGTTGTTCACTAGTGAGCGTAACAACCTTTCTCGCGATTTCCATACCTTTAGGAATTCTATCCCTTTCTATGGTGCTTCTGGTTAAAATACCCTTCTCTATAAGCGTTTTTACGGCTTGCGCATTAAACTCTTGATTAATAACGCTCTCTTTTTCTTCGCCGACTTCATACATTCTTCTCACTATACCTTCTTGAGCTTTCGCGCCCTTTTTGAGCATAGCAAGCGCGTCTTCTAGCGTCAAACTCGTATTGTAATAAAGATGATTTTCCGTAGCGATTTTTACTCTTCCACCACGTAACTTACTAGGAATAAAAAGCCTCAAACAATCTACGTAACGAAGATTTTTCTTAATCATAAACTTTGCGAGCGATAGCATCTCGGGAATGATTGCAGGAGTGCCGTCGAGTCGCATAATGATGTCTTTAATTTCGAAGTGTGTGTCGCTCTTTTCCTTTACTCCGATAACGTAACCTTCTAGTTGTCTTCTTCCAAAAGGCACGAGAACTCGCTCCCCTACTTCAACAGGGAAGGGGGCGTGATAGTCGAAAACTTTATCGACTTCGGAATTGGAAATGTCAACAATTACTTCGTAAACCATTAAATTTCTAATATAGCGTCAAGTATAACGTCTGCTAATTCGCGTTTGGTCATAATTTCTAGCGCAGTCATCGTTCCCGTAGCCGAAATTAGCGTAGCAATATTAGTATCCACGTCAAAACCTGCGCCCTCTTGCGTAACGTCGTTAGCTACGATAAGGTCTGCGTTCTTTGAACGGAGTTTTTCACTAGCGTGCTTAATTAAATCGTTAGTTTCAGCTGAAAAAACTACGAGCTTCTTGTCGCCTTTTACTTTGCCGACTTCGCGAGCAATATCAACGTTTTTCTCGAGTTCTAGCGTTAAACTCGCAGATTTAATCTTTTCGGGTTGATAGTTCTTTACCTTATAGTCCGAAGGCGCCGCGGATTTAATGATAATATCGCAATCTGCCATATTATCCATTACTGCGTGATACATTTCTTCCGTAGTGGAAACTTTAACAAGCTTAACACCTTTGACTATAGGAGCTGTAACTTTGCCACAAACTAGCGTAACTTCTCCGCCTCTCTCTAAAACGGCTTCTGCTATAGCCATACCCATCTTGCCAGATGAACGATTAGTTATAAATCTCACTCCGTCAATGGGCTCTTGCGTAGCGCCTGCAGTTATCAAAACGCGTTTGCCCCTGAAATCAGGATTTGGCGTCAAGAAATTATCCACAATCGATACTATATCGATAGGTTCAGCCATTTTGCCTTTACCAACGTCACCGCAAGCAAGTCTTCCTTCTACAGCATCAATAAAGTGGTAACCACGCGATTTGAGTTTAGCCATATTTTCTGTTACGGCATCGCTCTCGTACATATTCGTATTCATTGCAGGACATACGAACACGGGCGCTTTAGCGGCCATAAGCGTCGTCGTCAAAAAGTCGTCTGCTATTCCTTCTGCCAATTTGCCTATTACGTTAGCCGTTGCAGGTGCAATAACGTACGCCGAAGCAAGTCGCGCATAACTAACGTGTTCTACTTCAAACTCACGAGATTTATCGAAAGTTTCTACTACTACTCGATTGTTAGAAAGTGTTTCAAACGTTAACGGCGTAACAAACTCCGTGGCGTTTTTCGTCATAACCACGCGCACATCGTAACCTAACTTGACAAATCTAGAAACGATTTCGCAGGACTTATAAATGGCTATACCACCACTTACACCTAGAATAATCGTCTTTTTCATTATTAGTCGTTAACTTCGATTTTGAATTTGTCTTCGTAGATTTCTTTTGCAACGTAAGAAACTGCTTTTAGTCCGGAATTAGCTAGTTCTTGGCTATCCGTTGAAAGAAGTTCTTTCGTTCTCTTGGTTATAGCAACTACAAGTGCATAACGGCAAGGTGCCTTTTTGATAAGCTTATCAATAGGTGGGTCAATCATCATAATTATGTTTCTCCTTTTTTAATTCCTTTTTTGCTTTTATTCGATATTTATTAACTTTTCAGCGAGTTCAAGATTATTCTTTCTTTTTGCTCTCTCCGAAGTGATTATTGCAGATACGGTCTTAACACATTCGTCTAAATCATCGTTAATAGCTAAATAATCATACTTTCTCAAGCTCTTATATTCAGTGCGAGCTATTTTTAAGCGAAGTGCTCTAACCTTTTCGTCTTCAGTTCCCCTTTGCGACAAGCGCCTTGACAATTCTTCATAACTAGACGGCGTTATGAAAACAAGTACTGCTTCCGGAAAGCTTCTGCGAATATTCGCTGCGCCCTTGGTTTCTATCTCTAGAATGACGTCGGTGCCGTTTTCTAAATGCTCTCTAACTTGCGCCTTGGGCGTGCCGTATTTGTTCTTAAACTTGGCAACGTACTCCAAAAACTCATCGTTATTAACCATAGACATAAATTCATCTTCGGTTTTGAAGTGATAGTGAATGCCGTCGATTTCACCGACTCTAGGCGCACGCGTCGTGACTGATACCGATAAAGCTAGCCCTCCGACTTCCTTTATTACTCTGCCTAGCACGGTGCCTTTGCCTGCACCTGATGGTCCTGATAATACAAAAAGTATGCCTTTTCTCTTCATAGTCTACTCCAAGTTTTGTACTTGTTCTCTAACCATTTCAACTTGGTTCTTAAGAAATAGTACCGATTTAGTAATAATTGCATCGTTTGATTTACTGCCAATAGTATTAACTTCTCTATTAGTTTCTTGTGTTAGGAAATCGAGCTTCTTGCCGATTGGCTC
>JAFXIQ010000056.1 GCA_017533005.1 Clostridia bacterium
TCAAGTCAATGGCATTGTTATCAATAAGAGCATATAACTCGTCCGTGGTAACGCAAGGCACTAGTTCCTTGTCGTCACTTTCTACAACCAAATTGTTGTTCTTGCATATCTCTAGTACCCTTTTTGCATCAACGTACCCTAAGGAAGAAAGTGCTTGTACTGCTTGAATGGAAATTTGCCCACAATCTATCATTTTACTAATAACTGAAATTAAGGTTTCTTTGTTCATGCCGATATCCCTTCTTCCTCTGATAATTTTTCAAAAATTTCTTTTAACTCTAATTCTAACTGTTTTACCTTTAAGCTAATAGCACTTTTGTAATCAAGTTGGGCTATTGCAATATTCTTTCGCTCTTGTGCTTTGGCAATTGCATTTTCGCGCTTTTCAATATGTTTATCAAAGTGACTTATGAAATTGTGTAGTTTGCGCTTGTTTCCATGGACAGTTTCGCCCCACTCAATTTTATAATTATCTTTCATTTTGGCTCCTGTTTATAGGTCTTTGGTGCCCCAATAATTTAAAAATGAACAATAACCTAATATGCTTTCTCTTGCATTTTCAAAGTCTAAGGTATAACTATCCCCTTGATAGCAAACGTCAGCACTACGTGGTTCTTCTAAGCTCGGATTGATTGCAATCATTGTATCTAAAAAAAGCATGGTCATGGTTGAACAGGACGTTGCCATCTCGCTTGTTTCATTTAAATAAGCAAAGTCCTGCATGCGATTTATAAGTTGAACATTGCACCTATCAATAGTCTTTCTTGTAGAAAAGAATTTTAGGATATGATAGGATTTTTCAAAAATAGGAACGAACTCATCTAAAAAGTCATACTCCGCAAAGATACTCTCGTGAGAATGCTTTGCATCTTCCAATAAGTCTTCCCATCTCTTGCAAAGTCTTTCATAAGTTTTCCCACTATAATTTACAGAATGTTTTACTTTTAGCTCCACCTTATCTCCAAGCTTTATAAGCTTATCTATGCCTTCTTTTAACTTTCCATATTCAATAAAGAATTGCCCTCCTCCAGGTATTGCTACCTCAACCCCTTCTGGATACGTGGATGGTGGAATTTCAGAAAATACTTTTTCATAAAAAGTGCGAGTTAACCACTTACATACACTCTCTTTTCCAAAACAAAACCTGTACATTGACTCTGAAAGCACTAGTATTTCTCTTGGAAAAAAGATCTTAAATGCATAATCTCTCAAAAGCTCATAGGTCGCGTTGAAAACCTCTAAAAAATGATTAATTTTTAACGATCCTTCGTATACGCAACCAAACCCAAGCTCTTCCCACTTTGTTGCTAATATTTCAAACATGTTTAAGTTTTCTTTTTCCATATCGCCCTCCTTGTCGCAATAAAGTTTAACAAAGGTGACGTGACGTTCGTGGGACATCATATATTGAAAAATAATTGGTAATCCTCATAATGAAACAATAAGAGTGTGTAAGAATGAAATTTCTTTGAAGGAAGAGTGTGTAAAATATGGTTTAAGGTATTATATTCCTAAGAACAACCTATTAGTAAACCATAATCTTTTTATACCTCACCTAGAATCAGGTGGGGTATATTTTATTCTAATTCATTTGCATCACATTGTAATTTATTTCTATTTCTTATTTTCCCAAATGTTGTGGAGAGTTTTGGTCTTTTTACTAAGAATTATTCGGATTTAAATATTTTACATTCCGATTCCTATGGTTCGACTATTATCCCAGCTGGACCGCCAAAAACAACCTAAACCGATTATGGTTTAGGTTGTTTTTTTGTGTATAAACTATGTGGGATTCGAACGGGTGGATTTAGCAATAATAGTCACCTATTGTTGCCCACCCCGGCGTGATAGTAGCCCCAAGGGTGCGCTAGCATCGTGAGAGTTTTCTCTCGCGACTACGGAGCGAATCCCACTCTCTCGCTAACAAAAAGCATCTCTTGCGAGATGCTTTTTTAAGTTGAATTTTATTGGGCGGGTTGTAATCTTCGTGCTTTAATGTCTGCGATTTTGTTCTTTGCTGATTGTTTCGCAGATTCGATGCTTTGCTCAAATTCTTGACGGTCTTTTGTTAATTCGGCAACTGCTTGTTCTTGACGTGCGGCTATTTCGCTCTTATCTGCATCAGTTAATTTTGCAAGCATGTCTTCTCTAATTGTGCTAGCTTTTAATTTAAGGCTCTCTGCATATCCGTTAAGCTCTTCTATTGTCAAACCATCATCTATTGCTGTCTTTACGCCTACGATAATATCGTTAAAGTCTGTAACGTATCTGTTGATTTCAGTTTTAATGCTCTCCGGAAGCGCAGAAATATATCCTTCTACCATCGTTACATAGCTTTCTGCAATTTCAATAACGGCTTCAACTTCTTCTTTATACTTCTCTTGGAACACTGAAACAGCTTCTTTAACCTCGCCTTTTACGTCGCTTAGAACTTGTTTGACTTCGGTCTTAATCTCTTCTAATTCTACGCCTACGGGACTGTTTTTAAAGTATACGTTAACGTATTTTTCCACGCTGTTTATAGTGATATTGCCCTCTTCATTCTTAAGGCTATCAATTTCGCTCTCTTCCATTCCTAGAGCATTCATAACTCTTTGAACAGCATCTTCACTCAAGGTTTCGTCTTTGTAGTCTTTTACGCATTGACTTGCCTTTGCCATAAGCTCAAAACCTTTAGCAGGTAGGGTATACAAGCAGTATAGTGAACCAAAATAAACGGAGCTTGCATTCGCAAATGGGTTAGAAATGAATTTCTCTGAGAAAAATTCTACGTAAACCATATCTTTTGCAAATTCTACAGCTCTTTGATAAACAATATTAGCTTCTTCTTCCGCTCTCTTGTATTCTTCCGTTGCGTAGTTTTCTATTTCTGCATGTGCGGATTTTACACTCTCAATAAGCGCTGCATCGTTCATTGCTATAGCCGTTTCTATATCAATAGCTCCGTTTTCCGTAGCACTCATAGCTAGCTTAAACTTGGAAATAGTCATGTTTTGAATTGCTTGATTATTGGGGAATTTTGCTATTAATTCTTCAATTTCGCATAGCGTTGTAAACGCACCTTCTGCATCTGTGGTAACATTCAATCCTAATCCACTAGCCGTTCCCGTGATTTTTGCATTAACTTTTGCGTTTAACTCAGATACTATGTCATTGTTGGTTGATACAACGTTCGTGCTTACAACATGGTTTTCTTCATCAAGGTATCCCATTTGTACTGCTAATGAAATAATCTTTTCTACAGCGACTTCTAGGTCCTCTCCTACGATTCCCGTTTCTTCATAAAGTAGTACTTTACCATCATCATTTGCGCCATATACGCTAACAACTTTATTGTCAGAATCAACCGTCATTTCGATAGAAGGATTGATGTCTAAACTAACAAACGTGTCTAACGTAGGCGTTGGCGTTGAGGGAGTTTCTTCATCACCGTTACAAGCAAATAGTGCGCATACTGATATGAGTAAGCAAACCACTAGTAACATTGATATTAATTTCTTTTTCATAGCGATACTCCTTTTTTTGTACTTACATTCTAAAACTAAAGGTGCGTTGCCTAATAGACACTGCACCTCCTTCCTAATTATATATAGCATTTTATAATGCTTTTGTCAATAAGACAATTTAATAAAACCTTATACTCAAATTCTCGTTAGCCGAAGTTTTTTCGCACTCTTTGTCTAGGAAAATACCTTTTGCCTGCGCACGTCGTATCTTCAAATCCGCTTCGACTTGTAGCCTTTGTTTGTCATCGTATTTCATCAATAACAATGGGATTAGGTATAATATCGAGCCTATTGCCGGTCCCAACATATAAATAGGCCATGCTAAATCATAGAAAATTTGTTCAGGTGGAATTCCTGCGTCGTATGCTTTTGCATCGTATTTCATAATCGACAAAGTGATACCCGTAAACAGCGTATCAATTGCGGTAGTGAGTTTTGCAATCAAGTTCTGCATAGCGAACACTGCGCCTTCGTTTCTTTGTCCAGTCTTCCATTCAGCATAGTCTATGCTGTCGCCCCATAGAGACGTAGATGCGATTCCAGTCATGCCGTTTGGGATACTTGATATCGCCATTAGGGCACCGACTATCACAATTCCCCATCCATCGAAGCCAACGAAGAAAGCAATAATTCTTGTCATGATATTCATAACGGTAGCAATAATGAGAACCTTCTTCATTCCACCGACTTTCCTACTAAACCAATTAGCAAAGAACATGGCGAACGAGCCCGGGAAACCTGTTAAAATACCATAAATAAAGCTCACCGTTAAGCCGTCGATTTCATGGCCGAATAGATTAATTCTAACCATGTATTTAAAGAAATAAATACCCGGGAATATGAGCGTACAGTGTGAAATAGCATTGGCTATAACAAGGCTCATAACTATCTTATTGCTACCTAATAACTTGAAGCTATCTTTAAGCGACGTTTGTTGTTGAACAACGGGGGCTCTTTCTCTTGCGCAAGCAGTAAGAAGCGACATAACCATACCACCTAGACCAAACAATACGCCTGCTATTACAAAGACGGTTTTTTGTGAAATACCTAGAACGCCAACGTTGCCGAGAATAATGGTGAGAAGTCCCGGTAGCCAACCACCTATCATACCACCTATTCTAGCAAACTGAACGGCTCTACCACGCTCTTCGGAGTTGGTAGAAATCATTGCCGTCATACTCCATTGTGCAATATCTTGGAAAGAATAGAAAAAATCCCACAAGAAATATATACCACATAAATAAAATGGCATAACTTTTTCTGGAATACCTATATCAATAAATAGTAACATGGCAAAAATACCGACAGGAATTGCCATAATCTTAAGGAATGGACGAAGCTTCTCTCCACTCTTAAAAGGACGTTTTTTATCGATAATAACGCCTACTATGGGGTCGTTAATTGCATCCCAAACGCGAATTATACTGAGTAGAGTACCGATAAGCCCCGCATTTAAATACAATACATCCGTACAAAAATACAAAAACCATGAAGTGATTAAGTTATAAGTATGATTTTGTCCAACAACACCTGCAGTAAATAGTACAAGTTCTTTGTTTTGAACTTCCCTATCCGGTTTATATGCAAAAAACTTCTTGAACATACGTTGCCCCACTCCCACGCAATATTAGGTATGTTATATCATAACGCAAAGCGCTTTTCAATACCAAATAAAAAACAAAGCCCACTAAAGTGGGCTTATTCATTGTATCAATTTGCTTTAATCCAATTCATCTAAAGTTAAGGAAAAACCTTTAATAAAGTTATCCATAAAATACTTAATTTCCGGAAGTGGTGAATTCTCTAATTCTTTCTTTATAGATTTTTCAGCCTTTGAAAATTCTTTGTTTCCACTCTTGATTTCTTCTAGGCACTTGACGTAAGCTGCTAATCTATCTGCGGCCTTTACGAGTTTATATTCGTAACTATTCTTATCCGGCTCTAAAATCTTTTTATAGTCGTCGCGCATTTCTTGCGGAAGCATCGATAGCAGTTTGTCGTCCGCGACCTTTTCTAGTTCTTTATACGCGACCTTTATTTCGTTATTGTAGTACTTAATAGGCGTAGGAAGGTCGCCTGTTATAACTTCACTGCTTTCGTGGAAAACTGCTAGCGTCACACATGCGTTTACGTCTACGTTGTTGCCGTAAATCTTATTGCTTACGTATGCTAACGCATGAGCAAGCTGAGCAACTTGTTCACTGTGCTCCATTATATTCTCTTTTTTGGTAGAATGCATTAAGCTCCAGCGCTCAATGTATTTCATTCTATTTAGATAAGCAAAAAAATTATAACTCATATTACATCTTTACAAGAACTTTTAGTACGCAGTCCATCGCTTCGTCACCGATATCAGCAGTTTGATTTAGGTGGCGATAAATTTCACGATACTTGAAGATTTTACGGTGATCGTCACATTCGAATAGTGTAGCAAGTGCTTTTATCGTCATGTCCCCTACTTTGTTTTCCATACCCTTAACGTAAATCGCCTCGTCTCTTGCGATAGCTTCGTGGTGTTCCATGTTTGATACCGCTAAAATAATATGTTCAGTCATATCAAGAAGCGCTGCCGTAACGTCTACCATTTCTTGGTCCGGTACAACTCCGAAAAATCTGATTTCGTCAACTGAAGTCTTGGCATAGTCAAGGATCTCATCTAGCTTACTGGATAGCTTAAATAAATCTTCTCTATCAATAGGCGTGATAAACGTCTTATTGAGTTCGTCAATAAGTACACGTCTTGCCATATCGCCTTCATCTTCCGTCTTAATAACGGCGTCAGCTATCTTTTCGTCATGAGTTATACAGTATTCATTCAATAAACGCATACCCTTCATCATGTAGTTAGCTTGTGCTATCAACATATCATAGAACGTTTCACGTGGTTTATTTTTTAGACGAAATTTCATTTTTTACCTCCTATAGTCCAAGAATTAATTTTCCTACTAACATATATACTAACGCGCCTGCACCTGCCGAAATTGGCAACGTAAAGCACCATCCTAATATGATTTTACCTGCGGTCGTCCAGTGAACGCTCTTGAATCTTTCCGATGCGCCTACGCCAATAACTGAAGAAGTCATTACTTGTCCCATACCCAGTGAAATACCAAGTCCAGTGCCCGCTACGCTAACTATTGCAGTCGTGAGTTGCGCAACGACTGAATGTTGCGGTTGAATTTTAAAGATTTTTCTACCAACGGTATTCATAACGCTGTAACCACCGCAAAGCATACCCAAGGTAAGTGCCAATGCAATAAGTATAACTATCCAAATCGGCATAGTTCCCGCGCTAAAATCAGCGAGTCCCAAAGTAGAAAGCAGTAGTATTACGCCTAGCGCTTTTTGAGCGTTATTGGAAGAAAATGCACCCGAAATAAGCACGAAGTTTATACGTTGGAATATATTCAACAACATACTTACGTTCCTATTCGCGTGGCGAACGATGCGTCTGAATATACGCATAAGTAAATAACCTAGTAACAACCCTACTGCAGGGGCTAAAAGAACCATTGCTACGACGTTCAATAGAACGTATTCCGTCCATTGAATTGAATTGAAACCAAACGCAGCAATACCTGCGCCTATTATACCACCTAACAAAGTGTGGGAAATCGTGTTGGGGATTTTCAAAGAAAAGGCGATTGCACCCCATATCATAGCACCGAGCATGCCCGATAGTATAAACGCAAAAGCTTCTACTTGCGTTAACTCCTCGAAATAGCTATTAAAAATGATGCTCTCTTGAATATTGCTTGCTACACTCATAGAGCCTATCAAAAAGAAGAAAATCGGAACGACAAACTTAATAACAGAAGCAATTATAATCGCAGTTTTAAGCTTGACTGCACGCGTAACTACAGTGGTTGCAATGCCTTGTGAACCATCGTTAAACCCCATATAGAACGAGTAAATCAATACCAAAATAAATATTACAATTGCGTATGCGCTCATACCCACTCCGTTATCTTCTTTTATCAGTGTATTATACTATATAAATTATAATAAGTCAATATACAATCCTTGTAAAAACCACTATTTTATATGATTTTATATATAAAATGCCTAATAATTTAGCATTTTTATAAATAAAAAAGTAGCAACGCCAGTTGCTACTTTTTATTTGGTTAAGATTTATTATCTCCTGCGAGCTGCTTGTGCGCTGAAATATGTTTTCTCATAAGGAGTTGCATCTTCAGGAACGTTGTCGTATGGGCTAGGTGCTACAACGGGAGCTGGTACTACGCCATCATCCGTAATACCTAGTTTCTTCTTAGCTTCTTTCAAACGGATTGCGCCGATTGCGAGTGATAGAGCGATAACTACTGCGCTCCAGATATAAAGAACTTGACGTACAGGGAATATTGAGATTAGTGCGAAGATTAGGTTGTTGCTGTTTAGCCATGCACTATTTTGATATCCGAGCATACCACGTTGTTCGTTGCTGGGACGTAGAGCTAGTGTTGCGGTGTCGCCGTCGCTAATATCAATACCGATATAGATGGGTGCGCCTGCTACGTCTTCGTGAGAAACTAGGTTAACTATAGAATTGCAGATTGATGGACCGAATTCTTCTAGGATGCCCATTACTATTGGTGATACACCTGCTAGAGCAGGGTTGATACTTGCTAACAAACCAGAAACGCTACCGATAGATACTTCCATGGGTTTGCCGTCCATGTCTAGAACTGTCCAGCGAACAGGAGCTAGTTCGTCTTCTCTAGCATAATCTTCTTTGTGTGCCCAGTCATAAACGGGTTTGCCGTCTTCAACGTCTTTTTCTGTGA
>JAFXIQ010000057.1 GCA_017533005.1 Clostridia bacterium
CCCCTGCTCTACCAACTGAGCTACCAAGGCGCAAAATGGCGATCCGGAAGGGACTCGAACCCTCGACCTCTAGCGTGACAGGCTAGCGTTCTAACCATCTGAACTACCGGACCGCGTATTAACGGGAATAATATTGGTGGACCTTCACGGACTCGAACCGCGGACCAATCGGTTATGAGCCGACCGCTCTAACCAACTGAGCTAAAGGTCCATAATATTTATGGTCGGGGTGAAGAGATTCGAACTCCCGACCCCTTGGTCCCAAACCAAGTGCGCTACCAAACTGCGCTACACCCCGACTTGTGACCCTCGTCAAGCGACTATATAAATATACATTATTAAGTTGATAATGTCAACGATTTTTTCGGGAAATTTATAAATTTTTTAAGTAGAATTTTTACACCTCTTGATATTGTCACTTTTCTAGAGAAAAGTCGCTCTTTTTAACGCGCGCACGCGCGTGTACCTTGATAAAATTAATTGTTTACATTTTAGATATACTGTGATATAATATACATATCTTACATTGTGGAGGCAATCGTGGATAATTCACAACCCAAAGGTATAAAAGCTTTGATTGCGAAAATGAAATCTAATAAAGACGGTTTCAAGTTAACAAAAGAAGAAAGAAACTGGGCGTTATACGACGCTGGTAACTCGGCAATTTATATGTTCCTTATTTTGGTTTCTGTTTCTATTGCAGACCTTGCTTACGGCACTTCTGGCACCAATCCAACTCAATTAATGTCGTGGTTTAATGCGGGAACAGGTATTATTGTTGCGCTACTTGGCCCTATTATGGGCGCCATTGCTGATAATAGAGGTAGAAAAAAACCATTATTTAAGTTCTTTGTTTATATGGGACTATTCGGTTGCTATTCTTCCCTATTAGCTAATTTCTCGGCTTTTTCAACAAATGATGCTGGTTTTGCATGGGGCTTCTTCGTTCCATTTGCAATTAGCTTGTGCTTCATGTACGTTGGTTTAGGCGGTAGCTTGCTATTCTACGACAGCATGCTCGGCGACGTTACTACAGAAGAACGTAGCGACAGAGTTTCTTCTTACGGATTCGCTTACGGCTACATATTCAGCTTAATCCCATTCTGCGTATGTCTTGCAATTTACTACTTCTTTATGGACCCACAATGGTCATATGAAAATATTTCTTTCATAAAGACGTTAGAACAAGGTTACATCGCACTCCGTCTTGCTATCACCATTTGCTTGGCAATCTCTGCTACTTGGTGGTACTTTATGACAAGGCCCCTACTCAAAAATTACGTTCAAATTTCAGGCGTTGACCCTGTTAAACACCAAGTTCGTGATGCTTTCAAGAAACTAGCAAAAACATTCGGTGAGCTCAAACATTACAAACACGCTTTCCTATTTATGCTCGCATTCTTCTGCTACATAAACGGTGTTAACACAGTTATCGCGCTATCAGCTACTTACGCTAGTGATATCTTAACGTCACCTGGCGTTATGGAAAACGTTTATATCCTAGGCGAACAACTAACGCCTTCTACAACGAATAATCTATCGGTTATGCTCGTTGTTGCACTTATGATGACACAAGTTATCGCTTGTATCTTCAGTATTCTATTCGGCAAATTATCAAAGAACATCGGCGCAAGAAATCTAATAATGATTTCGGTTATCGGTTACCTAGTATTCGTTGTTTACGCAGTATTCATGGGTAAAACCGGTCTACCACCACTCGCAGACTTCTTCATTCTAGCTGCAGGTGTAGGCGTATTCCAAGGCGGTATACAAGCCCTATCACGTAGCTATTTCTGCAAGCTCATTCCATCAGAAAAACAATCCGAGTTCTTCGGTTTATACGATATCTTCAATAAGAGCAGTAACTTCCTAGGAAGCTTGTTGTTCGCAGCAATTACTCTAGGTCTTGAACAAAATCAAGGTATGCATCACGTACAAGCCAACAGAATCGCAGTTGCTTGCTTGTCAGTATTCTTCGTAGTCGGCCTAGCAATTCTATTCTTCATTCCAAAGAATCACGCAGACGAAGTCGTATCGGTATAACAAACGACAAATAATAAAAGGCACTCTTGCGAGTGCCTTTTTTATTTATAAACTTAATGTCCTCTCTTTACGGATAATACGTCTTCTACCGCTTCTACCTTTTTAATAATTTGTTCTAAATCATCTACCGTCTTAACGGTAATACCGACGGTTATGATTGCTTTATCCTTAACCCTATGCATTTCTAGCGAAGAAATATTAACTCCGTTAGCAGAAGATAAAGCGACAACTGAAGCTAGTATTTTGGGCGAATCTAGGCATTCAACGCGCAAAATCGCCGTAAATTCGCCATTATTCGAGCTAGCCCACGTAGTTCTCAAAATTCTCTCTTTTTCCATATTACGAACGTTAGGACAGTCTGCTCTATGGATAGAAACTCCTGAGCCACGAGAAGCATAGCCTATTACTGCATCGCCCGGCACGGGATTACAGCACTTGGCGAACTTAACGACAAAGTCGTCGTAACCTTCTACGATAACAGCACTTGCACTCCTGCGCAAAGGTGCTTTTTCTGGCGATTTTTCTACGGTTTCTGTTGTTATATCAATAGGATTATGGATAGCTTGATACTTTTTATATCTATCTATTAGCTTCAAAAGCACTTGATTGGTAGTTAATCCACCATAACCTACCGTTGCATACATATCATCAACCGACGACAATGAATATCTACTAAGGATATTGTCAATTCCTTCGGTAATTTGTAACAAATCTGCAAGATTATAGCCCCTACGCTTTGCTTCACGCTCAAGCATTTCCTTGCCGTTCTTAATGTTTTCTGCAAGCATTGCTTTTTTGAAATAGGCTTTTATTCTTGCTTTAGCTTGCGGGGTTTTAACGAATTTCAACCAATCTCTAGACGGACCCTTACTTGAATTGCTCGTTAAAATCTCAACCATGTCACCTGTTTCAAGTACGGTGTTTAATGGCATAATTTTGCTGTTTATCTTCGCACCTACGCATTTATTGCCTACCGCGCTGTGTACGCGGAACGCAAAGTCTACGCAAGTTGAGCCCACTGCTAGGTCGAAAACGTCACCTTTGGGCGTGAAAACGTAAATTTCGTTGGTGTCTATGTTGGATTTTAGCGCAGCTAAAAATTCTTGTGAATCGTTTATATCCTTTTCACTCTCAATAACTTGTTGAATCCAACCGATTTTTTTATCTAAATCAGTTTGTTGTGTGGTATTCTTACCTTCTTTATATTTCCAATGCGCCGCGATACCATATTCCGCTTTTCTGTTCATTTCGTGAGTGCGGATTTGAATCTCGAATATTTGCCCGAAATTGCTAACTACCGTAGTGTGTAGCGATTGATATAGATTGGGTTTGGGCATTGCGATATAATCTTTAAATCTGCCGGGAACAGGTTTCCATATGGAGTGAATTATACCTAGTACTGCGTAGCAATCTTTAACGGTTTCAACAATAACTCTAACCGCGATTAAATCGTAAATTTGGTCAAGAGTTTTGTTTTGATTTTTCATTTTTTTGTAAATCGAATAAAAATGCTTCGGCCTACCTTTAATTTCGCCTTTAATTCCTGCCTTTTGCAATTCTTTTTCAACAGCATCAGCTATTCTCGCAACTTGATACATTCTCTCTTCACGTTTCAAGTCTAGTGTGCCGGATAAATATACGAATTCTTCCCTGAATAAATACTTCATGCAAAGGTCTTCTAGCTCGCACTTAATATTAGAAATACCAAGCCTGCTTGCAAGTGGTGCATAAATGTCTAAAGTTTCATGGGCTATTCTTTGTTGCTTTTCTTCTGGTAAAGACTGAAGCGTGCGCATATTATGAAGCCTATCTGCAAGCTTTATAAACAAAACGCGCAAGTCGTTTGCCATTGAAAAGAATAATTTTCTAAAGTTTTCCGCTTGTTCTTCAACTTTTGAAGTGAATTTAATTTTTGAAAGTTTGGTAACTCCGACGACTAAACCTGTTATTTCTTCGCCGAATTTTCTCTTCATAGTTTCTTCCGTGCAATCAGTATCTTCGATAACATCGTGAAGAAGTACTGCACAAATACACGCCGAATCCATGCCTAAATCGGTCAATATCAACGCTGCGCTTATTGGATGGTTTACGTAAGGTTCACCCGATACTCGCGTCTGTCCTTTATGACAGGCTTTAGCAAAATCCAACGCATAGTTAATAAGTTGACAATCTTCAACCGAATAAATACTTTTACATTTAGTTAGAAAATCCTTCTCTAGCATATTAAACCCCAAATGCTTTATAACACGGTGAATCTTCAAGATTGACCTTATCGTTACCAACAATCAAATGCTTGTCGGCGTTTATTGTGAATATCCTAATTCGGAAAAGATTATTACGCCTAACGCAAACGTTAAAAGCGAGCCTCTATACCCTTGCCTTAACATGGCTTCGTAAGCATCTTTTACCGAAGTAAATTCTTTGTCGTTCATGTATGCACGCATAAACGTAAACATACTTATAAGCTCGTTACGAGATATACTCAAATCGGGCTTTTTACTTATTGCAACACGGCTACCCTTTCTAATTACAGCCCCCGTTGTCCTAGATAAAAAGTCTAGGTAGCTTTGTGGTGGATAGTCGTATACGACAATCTCCGTCGCATAACTGAAATCGCAATTATTATTAGGTGCAAGTATTATAGTATTATACGGATTAGGGCTACCAATCTCTTTATACTGAGGTACGTAAGTAGGATATTTGGCTCTCAACGCGTTAAACGTCTCTAGCGTTTCCGCAATCAAAATCTTCCCATACAACGAGCTGTTTTCGCTATCCTTTCTACGTGGTTTTTGCTCGGTAGTAACAGCTAAATATTTATCTGCGTGTTGCACGGCAAGGCTCTCTACGGAAGGCTTTATTTCCATAAGCTCCATATCCTTAAAGGCGCATTTAACGCTCTCTTTGTTACGGAAAACGTCCTTCTCTACAGAGAAGTATATACGCTTATTCATATCAGAACGCAAAACGTCGATTTTATCATAAGCGTTAAACGCTATAATTTCAACGTTGTAGCGATGTCTATACTTAATATGCTGACTTGAACTTATTCTCTCAAAGTTGAGCGCATTCGCATTAATAGCAAACGTTGGGCGTGGATTGTCCATTCCAAATGGTTCTAAGAGTTTAAGTTTATCAACAAAATCAAGGTCGATTTTATCAATATCAAGTATCGCATCACACCTATATTTAGGCAAGAATAACTCGTCAGAATAGGTGTTTTTTATGTAATTATTCGCAAGTTCAATGAATTTTTCGAGATTTTCCGGATAAATACTGAGTCCTGCAGCCATAGCGTGCCCACCGAATTGAATAACTGCAGATTGCGATGCTGACAATACTTCAAATATGTTAACACCGTCAATACTTCTACAGGAGCCTTTCAAATAATCATCTTTTTTTGTGAATAATATAGTCGGACGCTTGAAATCTTCCGTGAGTTTAGCGGCAGCTATGCCTATAACGCCACCCTCCCATTCATCGTTAGATAGTACTATTATTTTGTTATTAACTAGGTCGTAGTTAAGTAACATTTCACGAGCTTCTTCTATGGTCTTAGCGCATAAATCTTGGCGAACTTTATTTTCGCTGTCAAGTTCTTCTGCAATTATGTTTAGTAGCGAGCTGTCGGTAGAAGTTAATAGCTTAAACGACTTATCGGCGCTACTCAATCTACCCGATGCGTTAAGTCTAGGTGCAATTTTAAATCCTACGTCCGTTGCTGTGACGGGAGCATCGGTTTTATGCCCCGCTAATCGTAATAACGCTTTAATTCCGTCCCTTACTTTTAGGCCGGTTAGCATTTTTAACCCGTGTCTTGCTATAATTCTGTTTTCGCCTTTTAATGGAACTAAATCTGCAATCGTAGATATAGCGCAAATATCTAAATACTTACGAACACTAACTCTATCCGTAAGCATTTCTGCGAGTTTATATGCAACACCCGCCCCGCATAACTCGGGAGCACCTTCTTGTGTTTTCGGGTCGATAACTATGGTATTAGGAAGTATATCCCCCGGTTCGTGGTGGTCGGTTATAAGAATATCTATGCCTTGTGATTTGGCATAATCTACTTCTTCAATCGAGCCGATACCACAGTCAACGGTTATAATAAGGTTAGGTGATTTAGAGGCAATAACTCTCTTCAAAGTGTCTAAAGACAAACCGTAACCGTCTTCTACTCTTGTTGGAATGAAGACTTCTACGTTTGCATTTAGCTCTTTTAAGGTTAAATATAGTATGGATGAAGCACCAATTCCATCGCAGTCGTAATCGCCGAATATAAGGATTTTAGAGCCTTTAGCGACGTGCTTCTCGACTAGGCGAGCGCCCTCTTCCATGCCGTTAAAAACCGTAGGCGAACACATATCGTCAAGCTCCGGATACAAAAATGCCTTTGCTTCACTTGCCGTTTTAATTCCACGCTCAATAAGAAGGACGGCTAGTATTTCATCTAGCCCTGTTGCCCTTCTTAATGTGGATATTAAATTAGCGTCATAAGTGTCCGTCATAGTAAAATGTAACAAAAAAAGCCCACGGCAAGTGGACTTTTTTTAAGTTTTGTTATCTTCTAGCTCTTGCTTTCTTTGTCTTGCGGACGTTATTTTGTTTAGCCTTCATTAGTAAGCCCCAAATGCTAGGAGCAATGAAGATTGATGAATACAAACCTGAAAGAATACCAAAGATAATCGGTAGTGCGAAGTCAGTCAACGTTTGAACGCCTACGCAAGCAAGAATTGTGATGGTTAAAAGCGTTGTTGCGCTAGTGAGCAATGCTCTTGATACGCAGTCGGAAACTGAACCATTAAGAACGCCCTTGATATCAACCCTTTCTTTCTTATGCTTATATGGTGCCATATTTTCACGAACTCTATCGAATACGATAATCGTATTGTTAATGGAGTAAGCGATAATCGTAATTATGCCCGCGATTAGTGAGCTGTTGATTTGAATACGGAAAATGATAACGCATGCAAGCATTACTATAACGTCGGTTAATTGAGCGCATAGTGCTGCGATACCACTGAAGAAGTCGAATCTAATAGCCGTATAGATAAGCATTAAAAGAATAGCAATACCAACTGATAGACAAGCTTTCTTGATAAGGTCTGAAGAAGCTGTAGCGTTAGTCATCTCTGCGTTAGCCGTAATTCTAACTGATGTGCCGTATTTTTCTACGAATTTATTAACTACGGTCTTTTCGATTGTATCGTTGATAGCAATCATTTCTTCAGTTTTATCCGCTGAGTTATAGTCAGTGCCACCGATAGAATTTTGGTACTTAACGATAATTGCATTATCGCCACTCTTTTGAGCCATACCAGCTTTTGCGCCACTTTCTGCGACTGCTTCTTCAATCATTTTTACGTGTTCATCATAGTTGCTACCTTGCATATCAGCGCCAGTCATTTCAACCGTCAAAACCGTTCCGCCTTTGAAGTCGATACCAACGTTAGCAAATCCGTCGTATTTATTACCTTCCGTGCTATAAACCGTTCCGCATACAAGTGCGATAAAGATTATTGCTAATGGTAGAATAAACCAGTAGTAAGCGTTTTGGTAAATAGGTAATCTATTTTTATGAAGGTCAAATTTAGCAAAAAATTTATTTTTCATTATAGCTTACCTCCTTTTTCTTCTTCGACACCCTCTTCTACTTTCAATGCGTAGAACAAGTCGTTGGTATCGTTGAATGAAAGCTCAATCTTAACGAGTAGTCTTGTTATGAAGATAGCCGTGAACATTGAGAGCAATACACCGATTAGTAGTGTAATAGCGAAGCTCTTAATTGCAGTAGCACCGAATATAATCATAACGATTGAACCAAGAATCGTCGTAACGTTAGAGTCGATAATAGCAATGATAGCCTTCTTAAATCCAGTATTAACTGCAGATGGGATTGCTTTACCCATAAACCTACGTTCATCCCTAATACGTTCGAAGATAATAACGTTAGCGTCAACAGCCATACCGATACTCAATATAACACCTGCAATTGATGGGAGCGTAAGTTGAACCCAAGGAACGATTGCTAGTGCGTAAATCAATAGAACCGTATAAATGACTAGCGCGAATGCACTCGCAATACCTAGTCCACGGTATCTGATAATCATTATCAACATAACTACTGCTAAACCGATAAGACCAGCCATAATACCATATTTCAATGCGTTTTCGCCTAACGTAGGTGAAATCGTTGAAGTTTGGATGGGTGATAGTTTAACAGCGAACGTACCTGCATTAATTTTGATAGCGTATTCGTTAGCAGTTTTATAATCGTATTGACCTGTTATAATTGCTTTACCATCGGTAATAGCAGTGTTAACGGTAGGTGCCATAACTTCTTGGTCGTTAATGAAGATAGAAATCTTTTTGCCAATATTGTTTGTGGTTGCAGTTGCAAATTCTGCAGTACCTTCGTCGTTAAATTGCAAGCTAATTGCATATGAACCTTCATAGAGTGTTGCCGTTGCGCTTTCTAGGTGTTTTGAACCTTCGATAAGAACGTTACCACTTTCGTCACGGAATTCTAGTTCTGCGGGGTCACCTAAAAGTGCCATTAGAGATTCGGTATCTTCAACTGAAGGAACTTCTACGCGAATTTGGTCGTTACCTTGTTTGGTAACGGTAGCTTCGGTATATCCCTTAGAGAACAACAAACTCTCTAGGTTTGCTATAGTGCCTTGCATTGCTGCATCTGCTTCTTCTTGCGAGCCGAACTCTGATAGGTCTGCTTCGTATACAGCATACATACCACCTTCTAGGTCAAGTCCGAGCTTGATTGCTTTTGATACCCATTTAAAGTCGTAATTCGTGTTGCCGATAGCAAATGAATCTTCCCCGTTCAATGGGAAAATCATTAGCATCATTCCTACTATTACGATAGCGAGTATAACTATTATAATTATGGATTTGGTTTTGCTCACGCTTATGCCTCCTGCATTAATCTTTTTAATTATAAAGCTTAATGCAATTTTAGTCAATTAATAATATATAAATATTTATATTTTAAAAGTCATATCAAAAATATGCCCCTAAAACAGAGTTTTAATCTTCACGTTCAATAGCATTGATTGCCAAACTGCACTCTAGTCTTTTGCGAGTTAGTTCGCAACCCATCTTGTATTGACCATCGAGCTTGCCGGTAAAATGTAACGCATTAGCCGCACAACCACCGCCACAATAATACTTTGCAGGGCAGTCCGTACAATGCTCTTTACATAAAACGGTTAACTTGGAAAATCTTTCTCTTACTTCTTGGTGCTTAATTCCCTCGAAAACGTTGCCAATATAATATTCTTTCTCGCCAACGAATTGATGGCAAGGATATAGGTCGCCCAAAGGACTAACTGCAAGATATTCCGTACCTGCACCACAGCCCGTCAAGCGTTTGTTAATGCAGGGTCCGTGTTCAAGGTCGAGCATAAAATGGAAGAAATTGAACCATTTTTTGCCTTTTCTGCGTTCAATATAGCCTTCTGCAAGCTTATCATATTCTTCACAAATACGCTCTAGAGCGTCATCAGGAATAGCTAATTTGTGGTCGTCGGGAAGAACTACAGGTTCTACCGAAATTTGGTCGAAACCTAGGTCGTTTAATGCAAAAATATCTTCTGCAAAGTCTAGATTTTTACCCGTGAAAGTGCCACGAACATAGTAACGTTTATCGCCTCTAACCGCTCTAAAATCGAGAGCATTTTGAAGGATATAGTCGTATACGTCTTTGCCGTTTTTTGCGTGTCTTACAGCGTTGTGGACAGCTTTTCTACCGTCGATACTCAAAACAACGTTATCCATTTCTTCGTTTAGGAAATCGATATTCTCCTTATTGAGCATCAAGCAGTTGGTAGTCATAGTGAATAGGAATTTTTTGTTTGCTTCTTTTTCGCGTACACGAGCGTAAGCGACTATGTCCTTTACGACTTGCATATTCAAAAGTGGCTCTCCGCCGAAGAAGTCAACTTCTAAATTTCTTTTCACGCCACTATTTGCAATTAAAAAGTCTATTGCGTGTTTGCCGACCTCTAAACTCATATAATCGTTGGCAGTGTGATAATTTCCACCACCTGCAAAACAGTAATCGCAAGACAAATTACAATCGTGACAGATATGCAAACATAGTGCCTTAAGGTCTCCTGCCCTCTTATAGAAAACGTCGAGTTGAGGTTTTTCGTTCAAAGCCCCACTATTCTCCAATTCTTCTAGTTCGGCAAAGATTTCTTGCTTGTCTGCATCAGGAATTGCAAGAAAATCTGCTTTTTCTTGCGAATTCATCTCTTTTTTGTATTTATCCTTACAACACAAAAAAGCGACATAATCTACTTTGTGCAGACTGCCGCTTTCTATATCCCACAAAAAATAGTAACACAAATTTTTGTGCTTATAAGAGAAAGTGTGTATCAATGTTCAAGTCCAAAGAGAATTATGCGTTCTCTACTTCCTTTTTGTTGATTTTTTCATCTCTAGCACAAGCTTGGTTTCCTACTGTGCAAGAAGTTTTGCATGCTGATTGGCAACTGGATTGGCATTCGCCACAACCGATTTTATGGTCTTTTGTAAGTGTCTTTTTTGCTACGGTAACGATGTGTTTCATATCAATTCTCCGTCTAAGTATTTTTATTTACATTTATTATATATTACATAATAAAAAATTGCAAGATATTTGACAATAAAATTTACGTAGATACGTGTAATATTTAATGCTCGTTACCCATAAGATTAATTTAGAAGGAGTTTATGAAGAATAAAAATTTATCAGTCAAGAAAATAAGAATTAATAAAGACGGCGTAAAAGACGTAATTAAAGCCACTCTACTCTCTGTGATTTTTGCATTAATAATGGTCTTGATACTCGCTATCGTGGTCAAGCTAACGGGAATTACTAATAACATAATTCTTCCTATAAATCAAGTCGTAAAAATCTTGTCATTACTGTTAGGCTCCATTTTCGGTATCAAAACTCGTGAAAAAGGCGCACTAAAAGGCGCGATTATCGGTTTGATATTCACCGTTCTTTCTGCTTTGATATTTATGCTAGTCAATGCAAATATACTAGACAACTTAAGTGTAGCCGACGTGATTACTGGAATTGTCGCAGGTGCAATTTCCGGAATCATTGCAGTTAACCTTAAGAAAAAATAGTTTATTGACAATAAAAAAGCCACGCTAAATTTAGCGTGGCTTCATTTTTTTACTTAAAATTAAATTTTGCTTCTGATTGCGTTTCTTACAACGGTAACTTTGGTTGGTTCGTCATCTGTTCCTACGTTGATTAGGAAACGGTCGCTATCTTGGTTGATTTCTACAATGGTTCCAACAAAACCACCGATAGTCATAACTTTATCTCCAACTGAAAGTGAACCCATCATTTCTTGCATTTTTTTCTTTTGCTTTCTTTGTGGAATAACCGACATAAGTATCATTGCTACGAAAAATACTGCAAGTATTACTATCATTATAATTTGTGACTTGTCTGCTGCTAAAAAGTTCATATTAAACTCCTAATTTATATATATTGTTTTTATATTAGCATATTTTTACGCTTTAATCAAGTATTAAGCAAATAATTTAACGGACTTTAAAGTCTTTCATCATTTCGTCACGGAAATCGCCTAGCCTATCTTCCCATATTGCTTGTTTAATTTGTTCTGTGAGTCGCGTTAAGCACCTTATGTTGTGAATAGATAATAATCTGCCACCGAGTATTTCATCCGATTTGATTAGATGTCTGATATACGCGCGAGTGTAGTTCTTGCAAGCGTAGCAATCGCAACCTTCTTCAATCGGGCTAAAGTCTTCTTTGTAGGTAGCGTTTCTTATGGTTATATCGCCTTTTAAGGTCATTGCCGTTCCGTTACGCGCAATTCTCGTGGGTAAAACGCAGTCGAACATATCAATTCCACGACAAACCCCTTCTACTATACAGTCGGCACTGCCAACGCCCATTAAGTATCTAGGCATATTTTCGGGATAATACGGTCTTAAAGTGTCGAGCATTTCATACATAACCGACTTTTCTTCCCCTACCGATAATCCACCGATACCGATACCGCATTTTGCATAAGGAAGCGTTCTTTTAATACTCTCGATTCTTAAGTCCTTGTACATATTGCCTTGAACTATCGGGAAAAGCATTTGATTCTCGTTGGTAGCAACTTTATAGCATCTTTCTAGCCAACTCAAAGTACGCTCCATTGCCTTTTTACTAGTCTTATAATCGGCGTGTCCTTCCGTCAACTCGTCGAAAGCCATCATAATATCACTACCAAGTGCTTGTTGGATTTCAATAGCTTTTTCCGGAGAAATGAAGTGCTTGCTACCATCTCTACAGCTTCTAAAATGTACGCCTTCATCGGTAACTTTCCTTATCTTTGATAAGGAAAACACTTGGAATCCACCCGAATCCGTGAGAATTGGTCTATCCCAATTCATAAACTTATGTAGTCCACCTGCTTTAGCAATAAGCTCGTGACCTGGTCTTAAATACAAGTGATAGGTATTGGATAATAGTATTTGACTACCTATTTCTTTAAGCTCGTCTGGAGATAACGACTTAACGGTAGCTTGAGTACCTACGGGCATAAAGCAAGGAGTTTCTATAACTCCGTGTGGCGTGGTAAGTTTACCTATTCTAGCACCTGTTTGTTTGCAAACTTTTATAACTTCGTACTTAAACATAATATTCCTTATTCAATAAACATAGCATCGCCGAAACTAAAGAAACGATAACGCATATTTACTGCAGTATTGTATAATTCTAACGTTTTTTCTCTACCAATTAACGCGGAAACTAGCATGATAAGCGTACTTTCCGGCAAATGGAAGTTGGTAATAAGCGCTTTAACTACCTTGAATTTATAAGATGGGTAAATGAATATCGACGTATCTGCGCTACCTGCTTTTATATGTCCGGTTTCGTCTGAAGCGCTCTCTAACGTCCTTACCGAAGTTGTGCCTACGGCTATAACTCGCCTACCTTCATCAACGGCTTTATTTATAATTTCAGCGGTTTCTTCGCTAACGACATAGTGTTCGCTGTGCATCACGTGGTCGAGAATATTGTCCGTCTTTACCGGTCTAAAAGTGCCTAGCCCTACGTGAAGTAGTACTTCTGCAATAATGACACCTTTTGCTTTGAGTCTTTCCATAAGCTCGGGTGTGAAATGTAGCCCTGCCGTAGGTGCCGCCGATGAGCCGTCGACCTTTGCGTAAACCGTGTTATAACGGGCTTTATCTTGAAGTTTTTCAGTAATATACGGTGGTAACGGCATACTACCTACTCTAGATAAAATATCTTCAAAAACGCCTTCGAAACTAAATCCTATGCTTCGCACTCCGTTATCAGCGTTTATGCCTAAAATTTTCAATGAAAGTTCTTCGTTAATAACTATTGTCGAGCCTATTTTTGCCTTGCGAGCAGGTTTCAAAATAGCTTCCCAATCGGTGTAATTTATGCGCTTTAGTAGCAAAATTTCGTATTTTCTGCCCTTTTCATCGTATCCGAAAAGTCTAGCAGGTATAACGCGAGTGTTGTTTATAACTAGAACGTCGCCTGCATTCAACTTGTTTTCAATATCTCTAAAAACATTGTGTTCGACGCTGTCTTGCGCCCTATCGTAGCACAAAAGCCTAGAGCTATCTCTAGGTTCTACCGGTGTTTGTGCAATCAGTTCTTCCGGTAAATCGTAATAAAATTGTGACTTCTTAAGTTCTTCCATTAGTTGTTATCCGTGTCGTCAGTCCAATCAAGTAAGGTGTAGTTAGATTTGCTCTTGTAGGGTATACCCAAATGTTCGTAAGCGCGTTTCAAGCATATTCTTCCCCTAGGCGTTCTAGAAATAAAGCCTAGTTGGAGTAAAAATGGTTCAACTACATCTTCTATTGTGTTGACTTCATCGCCACTTGAAGCTGAAATAGTATCTAATCCAACGGGGCCACCGTCGAATTTTTCTATAATAGTACGTAGAACGTTTATGTCGGTCCTATCTAGTCCTAATTCATCGACGTCAAGGCGCTCTAGTCCTTTCTTTGCTATTGCTAGTGTAATTCTATCTGAATTTTCGTAGTCGGCGAAATCTCTGACTCTCTTCAATAGTCTATTAGCAATACGTGGAGTTCCACGAGAACGTGATGCGATTTCGTAGCAAGCATCTTCATCAAGCGTAACGCCTAAAATATTCGCTGAACGCTTAACTATCGTAGATAGTTCTTCGGGGGTATATAGCTCTAACCTACATATAACGCCGAATCTATCGCGTAAAGGTGCAGACAAACTACCGGCTTTAGTAGTTGCACCAACTAGCGTGAAATGTGGTAAATTGAGTCTATACGTTCTTGCCGAAGGCCCCTTACCGAGAATCATATCTATAGCGTAGTCTTCCATAGCAGGATAAAGCATTTCTTCTACGGAATGTGATAAACGGTGAATTTCATCAATGAATAGCACCGAACCGGCGCTTAAGTTAGATAAAATTGCTGCTAAATCTCCTGCGCAAGCGATTGCGGGGCCCGACGTTACTTTAATTTCCGCGCCCATTTCATTGGCGATAATGTGGCTCAAAGTAGTTTTTCCTAATCCCGGAGGACCGTATAAAAGAACGTGGTCAAGGCTCTCTCCCCTTTTCTTTGCAGAGTGCATGAAAACGTCAAGGTTAGCTTTAACCTTGTCTTGTCCTACGTATTCGTTAAGCGCCGTAGGACGAAGAATATTCTCGTTGTCATCAGACGGAAGTTCTTCTACGCTAACTACGCGCTCTTCTTCAAGATATTCAGGATAGGTAATGTTGTAATTTTCTTCGTTCATAATTAGTAGTTAAGTGCTTTTAATGAATTCATAATGAGCTCTTCGGTAGTTTTTGAAATAGCTCTTGCCGACGTTACTGCTCTCACTGCCGAGGCTTGTTGAATACCTAAAGTGCGTAGTGCCATGATAGCGTCTTCCATATCGGTATCGATTTCCACCCCTGACATAAAGGGCTTTTTGCTACTGCTAGTCGTTTCGACATCGCCTTCTTCTGCCGTAACTTTTTCTTTGAGTTCAAGAATAATACGCTCGGCTGTCTTTTTGCCGACTCCCTTGATTTTTGCAATAGACTTTTTGTCCTCGGTAATAATAGCGATAGCTAACGCTCTCAATTCCATTCCCGATAGTATGCTCATCGCAGCTTTTGGCCCTATTCCCGAAATTGAAATCAACTTCATAAACATAGCCTTCTCTTCTAGCGAGTAAAATCCGAATAACGACATTTCATCTTCACGGACGTAAAGGTACGTGTAAATCGTAGCTTGATTATCAACTGCGGGTAGCTTAACAACGGTATTGTTGCTAATAGAAATCTCGTAGCCTACACCACCTACGTCAAGTAAAACTTTGCCATTTTGAACGGAAATTAAAGTCCCTTTTAGATACCCTATCATTTTTCACCTACTTAATACCGAAATTGCCGATAGTAACGTTCGTTTGCGCGTGAGTTAGCGCAACTGCGAGTGCGTCGGCAGCGTCGTCCGGTTTGGGAATTTTATCTAGATTAAGCATTCGCTTAACCATCTCTTGAATTTGAATTTTTACAGCCCTGCCGTAACCGGTTATAGCCTGTTTGATTTGTAGTGGAGTGTATTCGTACAATGCTATACCCGTACTTTCTGCAACGAAAAGCACTACTCCACGCGCTTCTGCAACCATAATTGCCGTTTTTGGATTATTTTGGAAGAAAAGCTCTTCTACAGCAATAGCATCGGGCTTAAATCTATCAATAAGCTTTGCAATTTCATCTCCGATGAATTTTAGGCGTGCAGGAAATCTCACCAACTTTGGTGTGGTGATAGCGCCGTAAGCAATAGCTCTACAAGAACTACCTTTTTTCTCAACTACGCCAAACCCTAGCGTACCGTAACCTGGGTCAATGCCTAAAATTATCATAATACTACTATGATAAACTAAATAATTATTTAAGTCAAGATTATATAAATAAAGCTATTAAATAAAATGCTTATAAATGCGATTTTTAAGTTCAGCGTATTCGTTAGACATAATGTCGCGTGAAATTTGTTCACTCTCGACGTCTTCAGCTAACGCTATTTCTACGGGGCTACCCGTGAAAAGATATATCCTGTCGGCAAGATAAATGGCTTCACTTATGTCGTGAGTAACCGTAACTACGGTCTTTTTATTATCATTCCACAGCCTAATGAAATAATTCATCAGCCTATTTTTAAGCCCTATATCTAGCCCCCTAAACGCCTCGTCCATAATAATCATATCACTAGGCACAATGAACGCTCTCGCTATTGCAACGCGTTGCGCCATACCCGTAGAAAGTTCTCTCGGATAATAATCTTTATACTCGATTAATTCTACTGCCGTGAGTATATTTTCTATTATTTCTTTGCGCTTGTTTTTATCGGTTTCAATATGCTTTAATACATATTCTAGGTTCCCAAATACCGTTAAATTGTTCACTAAACGCGGTTCACTAAACACGAAAGACAATTTATTAGGAGCGTCTTTAATTTCACCGTCATAGCTCGTCAAGCCACCTATAATATTGAGAAGAGTAGTTTTGCCTGTGCCCGAACTTCCTATAATAACAGTGATTTTATTCTCGGGAATCTCGAGATTTAAATTGTCGAAAATAACCTTATTGTCATAGCGTTTAGATATGTTAACTAGCTTCATCTTTTCCACCTCACAACAAGTTTAGATACGCCGAGCACAATGAGTTCTAGTAGATAACTCAATACTATAGCCATCACCGTCCAACCTAAAAGTTCCGCCGTATTAAGGTATATTTTTGCTATCTGCATAGCGTTACCCATACTGTCTGCTGTTTGCGCAAGCACTTCACCTGAAACCATAATTTTTACGGTAAATGATAGCGTCGACTTAACGCTTGCGAATACGTATGGCAACGTAGACGGCACGTAAAGTTCTTTAATTTGTGTAAGAATGGGAACTTTATACGAGTTCGACATTTCTATGAGCCCTTTGTCAATACTCTCTAGCGCGCTATAAAAATCTGAATACAATATGGGGAATATTATCAAGAAAGAGATTAAAATCGGGCTGGTTTTAGACGTCATCCATATTATTGCGAGTAGTATAATCGACATCGTAGGAACTGCTCGAAGTATAACTATCAACGGCGAAATTATACGTTTAAAGGGCTCGCAAAGATAGCTTAAGATTGATAGAACGACTGCTAATAAAAACGCTATAATAAACGCGACTAGCGTTCTTAAAAGCGTGTTCCCTACTGCTATCCAAAAGATTTTATCCCCCCACAACGTAAAGAACTCTTTAAATGTAGTCGCGGGAGTAGGTAAAATAAGCTCGATATCAACAACTTTTGCAACCACAAACCAGAGTAGCAAGAACGTTGCCACTCCGATTAATGGATAAATTATATTAGTTATTTTTGCGAGCTTATTTTTCATTTTTAATAAAAGAATGCGTCTCCCGGCACGCTTCCGCCGATTGATTTAGCGTTGAATCCGTGTAGTACTGTTAGATAAGTCGTTACGCTAGCTTTAGCGTCTTGAGCTTTAACTACTTTTAGATTGCAACGACCAATGTTGTTGATATTAACGTTTGCAGTCGCAGTATCTTTGTATAGAGCTTTAACGGCATCTATAGCTAACGTTAGATTTTCCGCACTAGAGTTCATAAACGTTACGTTTTCTTCCATTTTTGTGATAAAAGCATTGACTAACGCACTATATTCAGCATCATTATACTTGCCTAGTACGAAAGTGCTGGCTTGTGGGAAGTTGGCGTTGCTATTAGTTACTTCGTTCCATAATGCTTGGATATTGAATATTTCTTGAACACCTGCTACGGCTTTTGCCTTTGTAACTGCGGGTTCACCAAGAATACCGTATTGTGCTTTACCTGCCTTTAGTAAAGGAATAAGCTCTCCACCACTAGATACGTAATGAAGTGCGACCTTACCTTCTACAGGCGTTTCGCTATCTACGTATTCGATACCTTTTTGTTGTAGGATATATTTGAAAGTTAAATCAGGCGTTTGTCCCCTACCGATATTATATACAACTTTACCTACAAGCTCGTTTAGGCTAGCTACTTCGGTTTTACCAACCATATACAACAAGCCTTGAATGTTAGTAGAAGCGAGCTTAATATCAATACCTGAATTAAAGAATTTTGCTCCGAGATTGGTAGGTGCTATAGCTATATCAGCTTCACCGTTAGCGATTGCATCAGATAGAGCATCTGCGCCACCTACAACCTTATAATTAATTGTATAATTTTCATAAGTCTTGAATTCTCTCATTAGGTTTGCAACTGCGAGTGCAGGTGCTCCGTCAACGATAACAACGTCAATCGTATCATTTTCACCTTTGTCGCAAGCAACGAACACAACTGCGCTTAAAGCGACTACCAAAACAACTAGGATTATAGCCCATACTTTTTTAGTTTTCATATTATTCACTCCTTTTTAGTTATTTTATATCTCCACAGCCGTCATAGCTGTTTTAACGTTTACGTTTTCTATGCGCCCTAGCTTGCCTGTTAGCGCAGAAATTTCTTCATTACTGCCTTCAACGACTATGCTTATAGCATAGATATTATTAGTTCTGTCTGGAACGCCCATTCTTCCGATAACCATATCGGCGTAGTCGGAAAGAATTTGATTAACGATTTGCGCTTTGCTTCTTTCTCCCTTAATTATTATGCCTATTATTGCAACTCTTTTCATATTTCACCTACAAAAAAACCACTTTTCGTTCGAAAAGTGGTACAAATACAACAACAGCGCACGCTTATACGTACAAACTTATTAGTGCCTTGCCTACTCTCCGAACGTATCATCGATTTGGGAAGTTTTATTGATTTAATTATACTAAATCTCTACGAAAAAGTCAAATAAAATATTCCAATACAAAGTTTTTTTCGTAGAGAATAATTTAACTATTTGACATCGTATTTTTGTCCGTTACAAGTTATAACGAGCTCTTTTATTTTTCTACCTTCGTTGGTTGGATACCATTTATTGCCAAAGGCTATTTCACTTTCATCACGGTTAATGGTAATATTTTTGATATTTCCACAGTTATAAAATGCAAAATCACCTATTTCTTTTATCGTTGACGGAATTACGATTGAACTGAACGTTTCGTTATTACAATTGGTAAAAGCGTCTTTTTCGATAACTTCTAACCCTTCTGGCAAAGTTATACCTTTCAATGCGCTCATTGCGTAAAAAGCTTTTTCTTCGATAACTTTAAGCGTAGAAGGTAAGGTTAAGTTTTCAACGTAATAGCATTCCCAAAAACAATGTTCTCCTATAACTTCTACACCCTCAGGTATTACGTAGCTAGCGTACTGCAATACTTCCATTTTCTTACTCAATTCCGAACCCTTTCCACACGGATAGAAAAGGATTTTTTTCATATCTTTAGTGAAAAGCACGCCTTCAACGGATACGAAATGTTCGTTTTCAGGAGAAACTTCAAAAGCATCTAGATTTTGATTGTTCGTGAACGCCCAATCGCCGATTTCTCTCACGTTTTTACCTATTTTAATAAGGCGTATAGATTCAGCATTCACAACGCCAAAATCAGCTATTTTCGTAACGGGAATACCGTCGATTTCATCAGGAATATCAACTTCTGTGATGTAAGTTTTGTCCGTATATTCGACTATGGTTATTTCGCCATTGTCTTCTATTACGTACTTGATAGTGTCGTTATAAGTCTTTGTATTACAGCCCGATAGCGCAACCAAAGCACTCGTTATTATCGTTAATACTAGGACAATAGCTATTATTCTCTTCTTATTCATTTTCACTACCTCCCACTACTGCAGAAGCAACTTCTTCTAATGGCCCTTCTATAATTTCTTCTGTAGATTCGGTCGTTTCTTCCACTCCTTCTACCCTTTCTTTAATTTCTTTAACGTACTGCGCGTGTTTGTCTTTAGTAAGGTCGTAGAAAATAAATGGTATCGTACTCATAATTAGTCCTATGATCGTGAATACAACGTACGTCATAACGACCTTAGTGAAAATGTCCGAATCGAATAATACGCCCCAATCTGACGTGAAGCCGAATTGTTTCAAAACAAACGGCATCAATAACCCGAGTACGGTTATAATTGGCGTGGTAAACCAACTGAAAACGCCCATCATATTATCTGCACGCTCACCGGTTTTCCATTGATGATAGTCTAGAACGTCTGCATTAAAGCCTGAATTTAAGCCGTTTGCAGCAGCCGAAACCGCACTCTTAATGAATATGAAGAGCATCAGCATAAAGATGCTATTCATCTTCAATGCTATTAAGTAGCAAGCCGTAACGACTAGCCAAATCGAGCGCAAAACGATTATAACGGTGCGTTTTTCGAACTTTTTGACCATAAGTGGCGTGAGCAGATTGCCTACAACGCTAGTTACCGCAACGATTCCCACGAAGCCCGTAATCCATTCAAGACGCATATTATAGATGATAAACCAGTTAATAACGTTATCCGCTAGATAATTCCAACCCGTAAAAATGCTAGAAATATTTGTTATCCAGAAGTACTTGTTCTTAACCAGCGATTTAAATGACTTTTTAAACTCTACCCTAGGCCTATTCTCTTTCTCAATGACTCTTTCCTTGACGTTAACTATAACGAAGCCTAGCGCAACTGAAACAGCCGAAAGTATCGGAATAAAAACTTGATAAGTTTTGACGTCAAGATATCCACCTGTGAAAATAATCAACAACGGCAGTATTAAGCGGAAAATCGAACGCAAAAAGCCCAAGAAGATAACTCCTATCGAATAAAATCTTTGTCTTTCTACCGAGTTAGGCGTAACTACTTGAACGATTGACGAAGGCGCATCGTTGTACAACAACGTGAAACGACTTCTCAAAGTAAATAGAGCGTGGAGCAATACAAGTTTGGTTGTGTAATCTAAAGTCGCAGGTATGTAAGGAATTACGCTAGAAATAATAGCAACGGGAATACCATAGAAGAGCAAAAACGGTTTATATCTTCCATATTTTTTACAGAATTTCTTTCTTATAAACCAATTAAAAAGGTTGCCTACGCCACTTATAACCATTATATTTGCAACGATTTGTGGCAAGCCTTTTATGATACTCTCAAAAGCTCTAACGTCTGACGGAATGAAATAAAAACATATACCCACAACTGCCGTTGAAATATATGCAATTAAACACTTTTTAGCGGTCTTTTTGTCAATATCGCCTAGATTTTCGAACACCGTCATCGTAAGTGGCTCCATATACAACGTCGCATACCTAACGATAACTGCAATTATTGCTATTATGCTGAAGTCAATTAGCGATATGCCCATAATAGCACCACAAAAATATCCCGATGCAAAAACAATCAAATCGTTACATACGTAAGTAAATCCGCATATACCCATAGTCCCGAAGCAATATGATGCAAATTCCTTAAGAGAAACGACTTCTCCGTCCGCAGGTTTATTCCAATGTGCCTTTACGTAGTTAATAAGTGAAGTGATTTTTGCCTTCAAACCTTGTTTCATACACTACTCCAAACAATTACTGACTCTATTTTAACATAAAAATTGAAATTATTAAATAGCAAATACGAAAATGTTTAAAAAAAAGAACACTTTTGTGTTCTTTCTCGTTATTTAACAAGAAGCAGTTTAACTTCAAATGGTGCAAAACTTAAAATTTCGGTTGCAGGAGCAATTTCATTCTCCATTACCCCTACTAAACTTACACCTTTCATTCCACCGAAGTTGACTTTTACGCTTTGCTCTTTTTCCGTAGAATTATATAAACGTAAGATTACGCCGTCGCCGTTCTCGGGCTCTTTAACACTCTCAAGAATAACGTTCTCGTTATCGGTACTATAATGCGAGTACGACGGATACGTCTTGTCGTCACTGTTGTCAATATATACGAACGGATTGTTGAATAGATATGCTTCCTTGTAAGTTTCCACACCTAAATCTCCGTTATGTGGTAAGATTGCATAAGAAAACGTATTCTTTCCGTGGTCTATATTATGACCGGGACCACCTTTAGGACTGCGAATAAGGTTCATATCAAGAACGCTACCTTTATTCCTAAAGCCGTATTTACAATCGTTAATAAGCGAAACGCCGTATCCGTTACTACTTAGGTCTACGAACTTCTGACCACTCATCTCAAATTGTGCGCGTTCAACGGAGTTGTTATCCGTAGTAGGTCTATAGATATGACCAAACGGTAAATTGTAAGCGCATCTATCGCTATCAATAGTCGTGGGGAAGGACACGCGTAGCATTCCGTTTTTCATTCTATTCTCAACGATAACGTCAAACACCACCATAGGTGAATTGTCGGTAATCGTAACTTTTTGCTTAATTACGGCGTCTTTAACGATATACTCGCAAATCGCGTATGCCGTAGCTCCGTCGGTTTCCGTCATAAACTTAGTAAGTGTTGCGACTTCTCCCTTTTTCCTATAGTAATTAGTGGGCTTAATATCCCACGCATCGCCTACGTCGTTATAACGTGTATAAACGCCCGCGAGCTTACCTTTTTTAACCACTTCTCTATCGTTAACTTTATCATAAATAGAAGAAATATACCCGTTCTTAAACGTTACTTTCACCTTGTCGTTCTCTAGAGTATTAGCAGTAATTTTTGCATTGAACTCGGTTAACTTTTCCACACCGTCAAGGCTCGCAAAACCAAGTTGTGGGATTCTTAAATCATACCAATCGTTACCCATTCTCAATACTTTTTGATATTCGAACGAGTTATAGTTATAAACGCCTTTACCACGCAAAACGTTAACTAATAAGTTGCTTGTGCAGAACTCTAGGTTGTCGTGCATAGCCTTATATCTAGCTTGTGATTCTTTATAAACTCTATCTATCGACGAACCGGGTAGTATATCGTGGAATTGATATAAAAGTGCTTCCTTCCACATCTCTTCTAGTTCTTCCTTTTCAATAGTAGAATTAAATCCTATACGTCTAGCTATAACGTCTATCAACTCGTAATTACGGAGCGCAAATTCAATTTTTCTATTGTATTTCTTATTACCTGCTTGCGAAGTATAAGTTCCACGATGCTTCTCTAAATAAAGTTCTCCCTTATGTGTGGGAATTTCACCTTTAATCCCATCTTTTAAGCGTTTAATACCTGCACTCGCCATTTCTATTTTTACCTTTGGCAATCCTTGCAAGTCACTCATTCTTTGTGCTCTTTCTATATGTTCGTAGCCGGGGCCTGCACCACCATCTCCGATACCAAATAGCATTATAGAATTCTTTGAAACAGCTTTTTCACTATAGTTTCTTGCGCCGAATACCATTCTATCTGCTCTAACCGGTCCATTATACGTATCATCGGGAAGCATATGTGCAAAAACGCGACTGCCGTCCAGTCCTTCCCATGTATAGGTATGGTAAGGGAATTTATTAACGGTATTCCAACTCATTTTTTGCGTTATGAAGTTTTCTACCCCTGCTAAGCGCATTATTTGTGGTAAACAAGCTGAATATCCGAAACTGTCGGGAAGCCATAACGTGTCGGCATCTATATTAAATTCTTCTTTGAAGTACTTTTTGCCATAGAAAAATTGTCTAATCATACTCTCTAGAGAAATTAGATTACTATCCATTTCTACCCAAGTAGCACCTTGTACTTCCCAGCGATTTTCTGTGATTTTTTCTTTTACTCTGTTATAAATTTCGGGATATTTATCTTTAATCCACTTATAAAGCTGAGCTTGTGAAGCTCCAAAAAGGTATCCGTCATACTTATCTATATTATTAAGTTGCGTAGCGAACGTGCGAGCGCCCTTCCTGTAGCTTTCGCGTAATGGCCATAACCACGCTAAGTCTAAATGTGCGTGTCCTATTGCCGAATAAGTATGTACTTCTTCTGTATTTTTCGTAGAAAGAAGCGGTTTCAAAACAAGTCTTAATTCTTTTGCACTTTCTTCGGTTATTTTCGTGCTAGCGCACTTTTTAAGTGCGCGCAAACACTCTCTAGTAAAGGCACTCGGCTTTTGATAGTCGATAGCACCAGCCAATACTTCCATATCGTATGCGAGCGCGCGCGTGTCCTTATTAACAACAGCGAGAGAAAGCTCGCTAAATCGCGATTTATCCTTCATTTTGCCAAATAGGTCGTTTGCTCCTGCATCTATCCAAAAATCGATTTTTTCGCCGTCTACGAGCCCTTCTATAGGCACTACTCTCTTCAACGGCAAACCTAGCCTGTAATCAAATTGCGAAGCGTAACAGGTTATACTCTTGCGTGCCTTACCTTTATTATCGTAAACAAGCCCCTCTCCGCCTACGTTTATGAGAAAAACGAGTTCCTTTCCATCTTCTAATTTCGGTAAAGTCCCCGTTATATGAAACCAAGCACAATCAAATACGTCTTGCGCCCACACTTCTCCAACGGAAATTTTCTTATATTCCGCGCCTTTGTTTCTATCCTTGAAACGTACTGGCTCACGCGTTACGTATATACTGCTATCGGGAGTATAGATTTTGGTGTATGCCAAATCGTGACACTTATTTATTGCGCGTTCAATTCTTTCTCTGTCAAAAACGTTAAATGGTGATTGCTTATAACGAGCAATACTTTCTAGGCGAGAAAAATGTAATAATAAATCGTTTACAATTCTTTGAACAAAAGTTTTTGGCATTTTTCACTCCTAGTTAGATTTATACAAAAAGCCGTTATTCGTGCGAATAACGGCAAAATATTATTTGTGGCTCTTATATTTATTGAGAATAAAGGTTAATTTATCGAGATTTGCCTCGTCAAATCTTAATTTGCTCGTAGCACTACTAACGGTATCGAATCCTTGTTCGTCACCACAGAAGAAAATGCTATTACCATCAATAATTGAATAATCATAGAAGGTTGCCCACTCAATAAATCTATATGGTACTGCTATTCCACTGTCAAGAACCGCACTTTTGGTGCTAATCATTGCAATAAATAGTGCCATTAATGACAAAAGTGCGATTGCGACTGCGATACAAGGTATATAGTACTTGAAACGTAACATAACGATAATATCTACGAACAAACAAATCGCAATAAATATTACACCTATAATCGGCCACTTGGATTTTTTATACAAAGGAATCAATACTATTGCCGTATTAAATCTTCTATTGAGCTTAGCAAGGCGCACGATAGCTTTTGCGCTTATCGCGACTGCAATGATTGCGAGTATAATAAATAATCCGTTTATAATAATTTCTTTCATAACTTTATTTTACCACTATTCCCTTTTTTGTCAACGCTATTTCTTGAAATACTCTTTAGCTGAAGCAAGCATTTCTTCCAAAATTTCACTACTGCCGTTGGTGAGTGAATATGACTTTTCTATGCTAGCGAAAAATCCTAAAATTCTACCATCTGGCGAACTTATAGCAGATATTGCGCCCGTATTTCCCGTGGGATTGTAAGGATACGCAAGCGTAGGAACGTCGTTACAGTCAAGATATTGTGCGTTGATTTGTCCCTTTTCCATAAGTTTATTATGAAGCATCCTATTTACCTTCAAACGCGCCTTATTTCCGGGGTGTGATGCATATATTATTTCGCCAATGTGAGTATTTTTGAGCCATACGTTGTTATTATCAACGATTTTTTGCTTTTGAAGCTTGCTATTATAGCCTTTAACTATGTTTTCTTCGAACTTCAATCCACCGTGTTCAGCCGTACCAAACGGCAAAAAGCCTAATTCAACGAGAGCTTTCGTGCCTTCGCCTGTAGCAAGTACCAAACCGTCGTTTCTAAATATAAGCTCGTTAATTGCATCAAGTATAGGTGGAAGTTTAAGCGTATCGTAGAGTTTATTATTTTCACCACGCGCACCCCAACTAGCTTGTCCGCAAACTACCATTATTCGAGCTTTTCCTATCTTTTCGCGCATATTACGAATGTATTCAGGAGTGCTTTCCAAGGTTGGCTTTGCTAAAATTTTGTGCGTTTTTACGCCGATTTTAGCAAAAATGCTCTCGTATACTTCCATAGCCGACTTGTCGTAGGAAATTAGAATTGCTTCTGGCGCATTGCAATCTCCAGTATATTTATGGAGCTCTTTTTTAACAGGTTCGACTATTTTTGTTCTATTTTCGATTACGTCTTCAAAAGGATGTTTTGAAATGATTTTTTCTATACCAGATTGAGTTATAGAAACGTCTGCACCCTTAATAATTCCACTATCGTCTACTACTCCCAAGTAGTAACTCTCTATGCTACCCATTTCTTCTATATCATCTATAGCAAAAACGATGTCGCCTACCGAATTATTGAAGGTGTCTTCATCAATTTTTGCGAACGAAAAGCCCAATCCGTTACCTGCAGTACACTTAATAATCGTATCCATAACGCTAACGTCAACGAGTGCGCCCGCGGTAATGTTACCTTTTGAAATATTGACGTTTACGGTATTCATTAAATATAGTAGCGACCTAAAATCTTGAACTCCGTATTCATCTCTATCAATATGCACGTAGAATACTTTATCGCCCTTTTTGAAGGTGTTGTCGATGAGATTTCTGCCAAATGAAACGCCTAAAGCATCAGCATAAATAATGGGCTTATTGCCTTGAATTTCACAAGGAAGCGCGTTACTGCTTATCATACCTATGGATAACGCGTTTTGTAGCGTTAGCATAGCTAACTCTGCAGAGAGCACGTTACCACGCATAAATTTATCGTCGCGCGCCGAATATAGCATAGAAACCGCAATGGCAATTTGATGCGGTGCAACTCCCGACATAACGAGTTTAAGTATAGATAAAACGGCTGTATTTATAACCGAAGAAAACACGTCTATACCCTCGTAGGGTGCCGTTACTGTAGCGAGTGCGACAAGGTCGTCGTAGCTAGAAATAGACGGTCTTACAGCAATAACTTGCGTAGGTGTCAATTGTTTGTTTCCATTCATAGGAGCGCGCAAGGTACGCGCGTTGAAAGTACCGTCAAGTTTAAAGTCCGTCTTGAAATATCCACTCTTTAATTGTGAAATAATTTCGGTAAAAGTGCTGTTTTTGGGCTCTAAATGTTCGTTTTCTTTATAATCATCCACTATACGCGATACTGCGTACGAGTGCTTACGAAGTTTCAAAACACTCGCGGGAAGATTGAATATTTCAACGCCGTCGGTGGTTATTCTATATTGACCATCACTAGAAGTGTGTCCTATTTCCGTCACCGTGAAGTGATATTCTTTGCACAACTCTGCAAACGCTTTAATATATTGTCTTTTTACTATAAGAACTTGCTTCTTTAAGTTATGTGCAAATAAAAAATCTGCGCACGAATCATCGCCAAGTGGCAACTTGCGAAGATAAATTTCAAATCCGTTAGTAACCCAAACAAGTGAATTAAAAATACCTTCGTTTGAAGTCACGGGAACTACCAAATATTCGTTAAAAACTCCCGTAGAAACTATATCTATAAGTCTAGATATGGTGCTTTTAATGGTATTATCGGGTGAAATGGACACAATTATATCCCTATCGTTTATCGTTGTACCCGTAGCGTTTTTGCGCTCGGAAAAGCCTATAACGGTAGCGCTTTCCATATTTGTTGGAAGCGCATCGCTACGACTTTCGATAAATTCAAATGCGGGAAGTCCCGCTTCTGTTGCGACCTTGCCGAATCGCATTAAGTCATTATCGTCATTATTTTTATTGATTTCATTACGAATAATAGCTAAAGGCACATAGCCTGTAGAGAGAGTTTTTACAACGCCTCTAGTTGCAGCGCTTACTCTACCATTACTAAACCTAGTAAAAAGATTAAAATACAACCTAGTCTTACGATTTTTTTCAAAGCAATCTGCACCCATTGTAGGTTTGTCGCCAAAAAATTCAATGGTTCTTAAATCGTGATTAACTAAATACTTCGTGCTTATGCTAGAAATATTTTTTAACGTTCTAGGTGCTGTTTCTCCTAATTCCGTGTAAATCTTGTTATATAATTCCAGCGCCTTTTTAACGTGTGGATTAGAAGTTGCAATTTCGATTTGGCTAATAGCTCTATCAAAATAACCTACGCTACCCGACCAATAAGAATCTAGCGCCTTCAACTCAAGAATACTAGGTGGATTACTGCTAGTATAATGTTTTTTGAGTTCAGCTAGCTCCTTTATGCTCATTTTCAACCCTAACTGCGTGTGCAAACTACGCAAAAACTCGGGGCTCGCTTTACTGAACCCCGATATTTTACGCAAAAGCGCATATTCCGAAAAATCATAAATTTCTTTTCCGTTTTTGGTTGATTTTGATTGTGAAATTTCCATTTTAACGACCTACTATGGTGTTTTCGTTTACGTTATCAGAGTACGTAAAGTAACCACTTACGTTAGCATCGTCTGCATAATCCGCAACTAATTGCGTGGGAACGTAGAGAACTGCATCAACGGAAATGCCACGGAAAGTATTAGCTTCTATTTCTACCTTGCTATTTGCCATAATAGTAATTGAAGCTAGGCTCGGGCAACCGATAAACGCATTGTCACCTATTCTTTCTAGATTGGAATTGGTATCAAAGATTATAGATTTAATTTGTAGTGCGGGTGCGCCTTGTTCACTGTCGACTGCAAAAGCATAGTCAGCAACTGCTACGTAACGACTATCTACAATAACTTCTTCTGCAGTGCCATTGTACTTAATAAGTGCTCTTCCTAGAGAAATAAATTCTTCCGTAGCAAGCTTATTATTAAACCAAGCCGTATCGTCTAACGCTCCACTTCCAACGTCTTGAAGTTCACTCAACGTTTCACTAGCAGTTATTGTTTGTAATGCATAGCAAGCTCTGAACGCATCGTTGCCGATAACTTCTAGACTGTCGGGGAGTGCTATCGATTTTAGAGCAGTACAACCATCGAAAGCATTGTCGCCTATTTCCGTTAAAACTGAACCATTAGCAAAGGTTATAGTTTCTATGTCTTTGTTAGATGCAAACGCACCACCTGCTATCTTTTTAACGCTAGCGGGAACTTCGTATGAAGTAACTTTTTGACCACCTACAGTGCGCATAGCGGGATATAGGTACAATTCACTACCATCAGCCGAGAAAAGTATGCCGTCTTCTACTTTGAATAGCTCGCCTCCTGCGCTAGGAATGGTTATAGTATCAATAACAGAGCAAGCTATAAATGCGTTATCGCCGATATTAATTATCGTTGACGGTAAGGCAACACTCTTGATATAAACAAGTTTAGAAGTATCTGAGAACGCGTGGTCCGCGATAGAAACAACGGGTTTTTCTTCATAATACGCAGGAATATTCATATAAACGTAAGAATAATCAGCGAGTGTGCATTCAAAGCCAACTACTTCATAATTTTTCGGTGTTACACCATCATCTTCATATTCGTAAACTTCATAAACAAGTCCGTCGGTACCAACAAGTCCGTCTATCCAACGTGCATAGAATATTACGTCGCTGTCGAGTTTATAAGTTGAGAAGTCAACCATTGCCGTAGTAAATTCGTTCTCAAGATACCAACCTGCGAATTCAAATTCACTATCTATATCGCTGTAACTAGGAACCGATGCAGCTATTTCGGCTTCGTCGCCAATACCATCGAGATTTTCTCCGTATGCAACGTCGCTCATACTATAGCACGTAACGTAGTCACGTACGTAACTTCCGCTAGCTCCAGTAATAACTAAATTACGGAATTCGATGTTGAAAGTCTTGATTTCAACTTCGGGCTTGAACGCAAAATTCTTACTGGGGTCTTCGTTATATTCACGGAAATCATATATATTCATTTTTCCATCTAGTGCTGTTTCATATTCGAATATATCATATTGACCACCGCCTAATTCTGCAATCCAACCTGTAACGTTGTATTTTTCTAGTATAACTTCGGGTGGCGTCAATTTTCTTTCGTATGCAGGAAGCGTCGCATCTACGTAGTAGCTTACTATCTCGTATACAAACGAGCCTTGCTCTCCACCAACAGGTATCATGAAGTCAATCTTGTAAGGATTTACAATTATTTTTGCATAGAAATTAGTATCCGATGCGGGAATTACGTATGGCGTAGTGGCTGAAATCGAAACACGCGCATTTTTATCCATACTTGGATTGGTATACCATTCTACCGTATAGTATTTAGCATCGTAGCCCACGCACTCGACACCATCTACTGTCAGTCTATCCGTAGTTAAATCTTCGGGTGTTTCTAGTTTTGTGTTATATACGTGAACGTATTCTGTCACGATATTTTGGGTTATATTGCTATCAGCCTTTTCTCTCAAGCTAAAGTTAAACCTAACTTTATAAGAATTTATAGAATAATCGGCGTAAACGTCCATATCGCTCATAATTGGGTCCGTTAAAGTTACGTCAACTAAATTCTTTTCTTCGTCATAAATCTTCCAAGTACCCGTATAACCTGTTTTTACAGGAGTCGAAGGAACGTTCAAAATTCTCGTGTTATACAATGCTTCACGAGTTTGATCAAGCGTATACTCCGTATCTGTCAAGTTAGCTTTGTAGAAGAATTTAACTACGTAAGTAATCGCGCTATATTCAGCAACGATAGTCATATCTTCCGTTATGTAATTATATTGAGGAGCTTTACTTGTCTTGAAATCACGCCAAACGCCCGTATGTCCGGGTTTTTCCGGCAATACGAAAGCATCTGTTTCTAACGAATTACCATAGTTGATTTGATAAGTTCTATCAATATCCCATACTTCAGACTTGTAGGTAAGCGTTAGCACCTTTGTGCTATAGTTAATTCTAACCATCTTGTTGTTGTCAACGGTTATTTTGAAATTCTCTGAATTAGCGGGGATTTTTAATGAAATAGCTTCGCTATAGCTCTCGTCTGCATTCCAAATTTCATATCCAGCGAAATTAGCACTATCGAAGCTCTCGGGTGCGAGCAAATCTATAGTCGTTCCATGTTCAATATTTTGAGTGCTTGCAATATTACCTTCGTTCTTTCCGTCAAGATAACGAACGTATTGAACCGTATAGCGTCTTGCATCGGACCATTTAGCATAAACGGTCATATTTCTAACAAGTTTATATGGAGCAATGATTTTTTGACCGGTGTAAGTTCTGCTCTCGTACCAACCTTCAAAAACGTAACCGTCTTTAACGGGAACGGGGATTTCACGAATTTCAGTCAAATTACCATAGGTGTAAATTTCGGGGTTACCTTCTTCAGCTTCCAATACACCGCCTTGTGCATCAAAAGTTACGTGGTAGGTGGGGATTTCTTCAACGGCGTTGATTGTAACGGTTATGTGAATTTTTGTGTTGTTGTAGTAAACGGCTATAGTCTTGGTTCCGGGTGTTTCTAGTTTTGCCCTATCGCCTTCCGTAATCATATCAAGTGTAACGGAAACGGTTTCCGTCAAATTACCATCACGGTCGTAAACGTTAAGTTGAATATTTGATAAATCAACTTCTCCGTAATCGTAAACAAACTCTTGATTTTCATCAACAAGCTCTAGCTTAAAGTCAGACTTACCTGCACTACAAGCTACTAACGTTACTACTGAAACTAATATAAATAATAAAATTAAAAATCTTTTCGCGCGCATACGCCCACACCTGTATATAATTACATACACTATAACATTAAAATAACTTTATGTCAATAACGCGCGCATTATTTACTTTAAAATTATCGCGCGCGAAAGCAACCCGCATTTTACTAATAAAAAAAGCGTTCTTCAGAACGCTTTAATTTTTTTATCTAACGCGTAAAGTTTCCTTTTTATTGCGTTTCTTTTGTTTATTTTGTGCATCAATTTGGCGTTTTTCAGAAACGTATTTAATCCGCGTGAATATAACGAATAGTATGATAACAACGATACCTACGCAACCACCAACTACCCAAACGATAAACTCAAACTTTTCGCAAACAACGTAAATCGTACCTACGTCATAGCTGTTGAAAGTTAGTATGCCGTCCTTGTAATTGTATTTAGTGATTTCTGTAGCAATACCCGCTTCGTTTACAACGATTATGCTGTAATTGTAGTATCTATCGAGCGTAACGTTGTCGATTTTGATTTCTACCAAATCTGAAACAGCATCGCCGGCTTTTATGTTCATATCGTAAATGTACTCAATATCGTCAATGATAATAAGCATACCGCGTTCTTCAACGCTTTCTATCATTTTTTTGCCTTCATCGCTCTTAATTTCTACAAATCTGGCATCAAATTCAAAGTTATGATTAAAGACACCCTTAACCGATAGGTTAGAAGACGTACCCTGTACGGCGCTTTGTGCTTCCAGCTTATTTACCGTTAACGTGCTTTCTTGATAAACGAAATTATAGTTATCAGTAGACCCACCGGACGGCTTTACGTGTGAAAATTTACCAACGGTGTCGTAGCCACCGAAGTTAACCGTAGGCATCGACTTAATGCAAGTGTTGTCGTCCCCTTCTGCAAAGCCTACAACTTCAACTTCAAACGTGGGCGTTTCTCCTAGCTTAATCGTGACGTCTTTTGCTTTTGCCGTAAGAGTACCTTTGGTAATTTCCAACTCATTAACCGTGCTACCCGTAAAACCACCAAACTTATAGTTCGGATTCGTGCAAACGGCTTGCAATGTATACGTATCTGCATCAACCGGAAGCGCGCCTACTTCTAACGCATGCTTATTGCCTACGTACGTTAGCTCTAGACCTATATCGTCCATTCCAACGGCACCCAGTGCAGAAACGTTCAAAGAATACTCTCTGTTCTCATAAACGAACTCGTTTGCCCCCGACAAACGTAATTCAATAGGCTTAGGTAGAATTTCCATTCTAGATTCTTTATAAATAGCCGTATCTTCGTTTATGGTAATTTTAACGTCATAAGTGCCAGCATTTATAGGCGCCGTTTCGGTAGGTTCTTCACTGCTACCTACCAATTTGTAGGTAATAGTATAGTCGATGTATTCCGACCCAAACGCTGTAACTTTAACGGAGAAATATTGTTGCTTACCATTATAAGTAAGCGCATTATTTCCAGTCAAAGCAACGTATTCAAACACGAAATCATTGGGGTTTAGTACACCAACATCTAGAGGTTGGGGTTCCGAACTGGCTTCTGCCGTGATTTGTGACGCACTAGGAATAGTAGCAACGAGCGCCAATGCTAATACTAGCACAGTAACAAATGCTAAACATATTCCTAATAAGGATTTTGTCTTATACATACTCTGTCCTTCTTTCCCTTGCGGGCAAATTTTGTATTTTAGTCGTTCTCTATTTCTTCTTGTAGTTTCAAAAATTCTTGGAATACGCTCTCGATAACTTCTTCGTCCTCGATTGTCTTGAAGCCTTCATCACCATTTTCATTTGTGATAATTTCATAAATTAAAAGGTCGCCTTCTTCAAAGCCTTCGATTTCGTTAACGGGTTCTAGACAAATATAGTCTTTACCTTCGTAAGTTACGCGTGCGATTTCGTAGAATTCTTCTTCATTTCCTTCTTCGTCTTCTAGAACAATAACTTCGTATTCTTTCATAAGTTCGTAGATATTTTTCATATCGTCTGACATTGTTTTTGCTCCTTAATTAATAGTTTTTCTTGTCTAAATATGCTTGTAAGATTAGCGTTGCCGCTACCTTATCAATGACTTTTTTACGTTTATCTCTGCGAACGCCACCACTAATTAGCATTCTTTCAGCTTGTACGGTAGTTAGCCTTTCATCTTGAAATTCGATTTTTATATCCGTGAATTCAGCAAGCTTTTCAGCAAATTCACGCGTTACGATAACACGATCGCCCTCCGTGCCGTCCATGTTGTAAGGAAGCCCTATGACTATCGCATCTGCGCATTTTTCCTTTGCGAAATCAGCAAGATACTTGTAATCGACGTCACCGCCCTTTCTCGTATAGGTTTCGTATCCAGATGCTATTATACCCATAATATCGCTCGTTGCGATTCCTATTCTAACGTCCCCTACGTCTAGTGCAATCTTTCTCATTTAACCACCTATTTTTCTGAAGTAATCTTCGGGTTTCTTGACTAATTTAATATGTCCTATTACGCAAATAACGCTCGCTGGGACCAAGCATACGCCGTAGAACAACGCGCAAACTGCCGTTAGTGACCATTCCGTGAGTAATAAACCTAGCACAACGCCAATTACTGCGAACAATATTCCCAAGCAAACTGCTAATAATGCAGGCTTAGCTACGCGCTTATTGTTCTTTGTTATTTCGGTTATATTCGACCAACCTGTGTTGGGCTTAATAAGGTCGTAACGCAACATTACGGCGTTAAATCCAGTGCCCCCTATAAATGTGAGCAACGTCAACCCAATTATCACCGATACATCCATACATTTAGCAACCAACGGGAATAATATTCCCATTGAAACTGCCGTTATTGCAGTAAAAATATCTGCAACTAATAATTTAGCTTTAATCAAGTCCATTGCAGAAATCGGAAGCGACTTCAGAACGGACAAGTTTTTGCCTTCTAATGAGAATGCTATAGGAGCTATAGGATTAGAAACGCTTACGACTATATAAAAAGCGTAAGTCGCCACTGCTATCATAAACGTAGGTGGTACGCCTTCTTCGCCTTCTATCGGAGCTCCCGTCATTCCCGTTAGCGAGAATATAACGCCCAAAATAACCGGCAAAACTACTCCCATAATCGCATTAATTAGTAACGTCGGGTTATGTAACACTACACGAAATTCCTTAATCATAAGGCTTTTTATAAGTGTGTTTTTGACGTTCTCTTTTTTAGCGCCTTTGGTCTTTTTATTATCCGTAGTCGCGCCACCTTCCGATTGTAGAGCAAGCGCTCTCTTGTAGAACAGTGCGGACACCCCTATTGCTATTCCCATTATGGCAATTATACCTAACGCGTAATACAACAGGTTTAATCCCGCGTTATTACCGAGCAATGCGTTAACAATCGGGTAATTGAATATTGTGGCTTTTTTAACACCAACGAATATTGATATCGCCCCTGTCGTCATCATACCGGTTTCTTCGTCAACAGCATTTTCTACAAACATCATTATGAGCAAGTAAACAGCTATTGAAGCTCCATAAACGACAAAGTTAACTATCGTTCTTAACGTGTTCTTATTTTTCATATAAGAAACCACGTACATTAACGGTAGCGATATTATCGAAACTACGACTAAAGGTATAACCGGAACAGTTATAACTGCGAAGATTTCTAACAAGTACCAATACCAAGGCACGGCGTGGCCGATTAAAGATAGCGTTACCCCGGCCGTAGTCATTGTAGGTACTAAAATTATCGCCGAAAACAATAATTCACTTACGTAAGTTATCGTGAACTTCGCCGAGAAAACAACGCCTGCCTCTATCGGTAATGAAGAAAGCAAGGGATTGTCTTTATTGAAATACAGCGTGTTCAAAGCAAGGATGCTACCGAAAAACAATACGACAAGCTGTCCTAGTCCTACTAGTGCATACACCATTTCTTCGATGATGCCGGAGTGGCTAGCTGTCATAGTCATACTTATAGTAGAAACAACCATTACTGCAAGTACGATAATTACAGCGAATGCTAGACCGACTTTAACGAAAAACTTTTTGGTTTTCGATTCGCCTACTTCGTTTTGTTGTTTAGTATGTTTACTTATCCCGAAACTATCTTTGAAAAGAATTTTCGTGAGCGTAACATACCTATTGAATGGTGCCATTACTCGTTATCTTCCCTTTTCGTTAAATTCAAGAATAGATTTTCTAGCGACATATCGCTACGTTTCTCTTTAAGCTCTTGCATATCACATACTGCGACTAGCTTACCGCCATCGATTATGCCTATGCGCGTGCAAAGCTTTTCAACGACGTCAAGAATATGCGAAGAGAAGAAAACCACTTTGCCTTGACTAGCGTATTCGAGCATGATTTTCTTAAGCTCAAAAGTAGCCGCGGGGTCTAGACCTAGCATCGGTTCATCAAGAATAAATACGTCGGGCTCGTGAACAAGGGCAGAAATAACGCTGACTTTTTGTTTCATACCGTGTGAAAAAGTAGATATTCTATCATCTAGTTTATCAGTAAGGTTAAAAACTTCTGCATATTTAGCTATGCGCGCCTTTCTATCTTCTATCGAAACTTCAAATACGTCTGCGATAAAATCAATGTACTGTCTTGCAGTAAGCCCTTC
>JAFXIQ010000058.1 GCA_017533005.1 Clostridia bacterium
CCCCCGGGAATAAAAGTAGCGGTATATTGTTTACCGTAGCGCAAGCTGCTGCTGTAATCATATTGGCGGCACCAGGACCTATACTCGATACGCAAGGTATAATTTTTCTTCTGTTGTTTTGTTTGGCATAAGACATCGCCGTATGCGCCATACCTTGTTCGTTTTTGCCTTGATAAACCTTTAAAGTGTGTTCGCTCATTGCAAGGGCTTCGCCTATTCCTAATACGCAACCGTGTCCGAATATAGTATTGATACCTTCTACGAACTTGGTTTCTTGTCCGTCAAAACTTACGTATTGATTGTCAAGAAATTTAACAACTGCTTCGCCTACTGAAATTCTAATTGCTCTGCTCATATTAATTCTCCTCTTTTTTGGGAACAAATTTAACTTCTGGTTCTAACCACGTGTATCTAGGGTCAACTACTCTAGTTTTTTTCCACGGGTCGCCGTCAAGATGACGTATCATCCAAATATTATACATAGGAAATCCCGGAGCCGTTACTTGAACGTGGGTTTTCCCACCTATGAAACCACCTACGGAACCGTTCTTTACAGTATATGCTTTATCACCGATAAAGCAAGCTCCAAAACCTTCCTTTCTCTCGAATTCATAGTAGTAAACTTCGGGCTGTGGATGTGAATGCGGAACGTAACTCCACCATCTACCTTGTCTTGCGAGTACTTCACCGATAACAAGGTTACTATACGGTGCGTTCTCGTAATCAAAAATCGTATTAACGTCTCTAACCGCGGTGTTTTCCCACATGTTTTCGCAACTTACGGTGCGAATAACGTCCTTTTTGCGATAAATCTTGGTCGCAAAATCTCTATCGTTAGTGGTAGCAAGATACATTATGCGTGAGCCCTTTAGAGCTTCTACGACTACGCTCTTGCCTTTCGAAATATGTACGGTAGTAGGCATATCGTCGAATAAACTCTTTCTGTCGGCTACTTCATCAATACCGTCAGATATAAATCTAATTTTACCCGCGATAAGGAGTATAACTATTTCTTTTTCGCTATCCGTGAAGGTGCGAGAAGCGCCTTTTTTGAGTTTGAATACGGATGCGTCCATTAGCATTTCTTTGCCAATGCCGTCCATTCTACAAAGCATCTTCTCGCCGTCACGATTGAATTTGGGATATCTAAACATCTTTCTCTCCTATCCTTGTACTACGATACCTTGTTCTGCTCTCTTGAACTCAAGTTCTTTTGTAATCAATTCTTTCTTATCGCCTACTAAGTCGTACCAGAAAATCGGAATTGCACAAAGTATTAAGCTCAAGCCCGGAACGATAGAAACAAGTGCAAACATACCGAATCTTTGGATATTAGTCATATCAAGAACTGAAATCGTTACGTTGTTTGCAACCGATTGTGCGGGGTCGATGTTAACGATAATGTACATAATAACGATGAACGTCGTTGCGAACGCGTTGCCAAGTTTGTTAACGAATGATTGACACGCTGCACCAAGCGCATTGTCTCTGAAGCCCGTCTTCCATTCTAAATAGTCGAGCGAGTCGCCTATCATTGCGAACATGGTTACGTTCAACGCGCCTAACGGAATACATTGGATAATAATGAAAGGTATAGTTAGATATACTAACCACGAGAAAGGAGTGAAAATGGAGCAAGCACCAAGAACGGTAGTTGCGATACTTGCTATGAAACCACCGATACAGCTTACTATAACGATTTGTTTGTAATTGAACTTTTTGTAAAGGAAAGGCATTGCGAGCATACTGCCGAACATACCTATTGCACTACATACTTGGAATAATAGAGAAACCGTTCCACGAGAACCACTTATAGCAGTTGCAAGAGCTTCGCCTTCTAGAGTATCTAGAGCCGGTCCGATGTACAATGCGTAACGCGCTACGTGAATTGCAGCTGCTTGCATCATATATCTACCACTAGAAAGCACGCCACAAAGAACTACGAGCATAAGAGGTTTGCAAGTAAATAGTCTCTTCAACGTACCGGGTTCGTTGGGGTCTTTTTTGGGTTTAGGCGGAATAAGAACTCTTTCCTTAGGGTATACGTAAGAAAGTAGATATAGTGCCGTTCCTACTACCGCGCTAACTAGAGCCATTACCATATATAGTTTCTTTTGTTCTGCTAGGTCGGAGCTTGTGTATATCCAGCTCAAAATGGTAAATATTGCAATCGGAACTGCACTACCGATACCATTGACGGTTTTTGCAAAAGATATGATTCCGCCACGTTCTTCGGGGTCGGGAGTCATTACGTTAGGAAGCGCCCAGAAAGGAACGTCTGCTGCCGTATAAAGCATTCCCCACGCTACGTATATAAATCCTGCGTAAATCATATTTTGTGTGGAATTAAATCCCTCGGGTGCATAAAACATAAAGAACGTAGCTACCGCAATTGGTAATGCAAACCATAGGATAAATGGTTTCATCTTGCCGGCCTTGCGTGGCTTAGCTCTATCTACGATAATACCCATCATCGGGTCGTTAATTGCGTCCCAAACACGGGCTAGTAACATTAGCAATAGCACGAAAACGAGCGGTAAGCCCATAATGCTAATGTAGAAGTCGGAAATGTAGCTCGACATAGTAGAGTACATCATACCTTGGCCAAGACCTGCGAGTGCTAAAGCCCAGCTTTCTTTACTTCCAACGTATCTTTTAGGTTCAACTTTAACGTTAGTGTTTTCCATTATGTTCTCCTTTCACAATAATAGTTATGCTATCATTATAATACGCACGCGCGTGTTTGTAAAGACTGAAATTAAAAAAGGCACACTTAAAAGTGTGCCTTTTTGCTATTTTTTCTCTATTAGTTCTTATTTCCGTGTATAGGCGCAGAAATTCTGCCACCTCTGTTGATAAATTTAGCGGGAGAAAGCTTGGATACAGGCATAACGGGAGCCGTGCCTAGTAGTCCACCGAAGTCGACTTCGTCACCAACGCCTTTACCATAAGCAGGAATTACGCGAACGGCTGTTGTCTTATTGTTTACCATACCTATAGCGCATTCGTCTGCAATAATAGCCGATATAACTTCTTGAGAAGTATCGCCCGGAATTGCTATCATATCAAGACCAACTGAACAAACTGCAGTCATTGCTTCTAGCCTTTCCATTGTCAAAGAACCCGCGCGTGCAGCGTTTATCATTCCTATATCTTCGCTAACAGGTATAAATGCGCCCGACAAACCACCAACGTGAGAAGATGCCATAATGCCACCTTTTTTGACTGCATCGTTCAATAATGCAAGTGCTGCTGTCGTGCCACAAGAGCCCACTTGCTCTAGTCCCATTTCTTCTAGTATGTGTGCGACGGAGTCGCCCATAGCAGGAGTAGGAGCTAGCGACAAGTCTACGATACCAAAATTAGCATTGAGCATTTTAGATGCAGTTTGGGCTACCAACTGACCTACTCTTGTTATCTTAAATGCTGTTTTCTTGACGGTTTCACATACTGCCGTAAGGTCGCCGTCGGGGATTAATTCGAGAGCTGTTTTTACAACACCCGGTCCGCTAACGCCAACGTTAATTACCTTGTCAGCCTCACCTATTCCGTGGAACGCTCCTGCCATAAACGGATTATCTTCTACAGCATTAGCGAACACTACGAGCTTGGCACAACCGATACTATCTCTGTCTTTCGTGAGATACGCGGCTTCTTTTATGAGCGCGCCCATCTCTTTAATGGCGTCCATATTCATTCCCGCGCGAGTGCTCGCAACGTTAACGCTCGAACACACTTTTTCCGTTGTTGCAAGGGCTTCGGGAATGGTCTTGAGCATTACCTTTTCATACTCGGTTGCACCCTTATGTACAAGCGCGCTATAACCACCGATAAAGTCGATGCCGGTTGCTTTTGCCGCTTTGTCAAGGGCTTTTGCAATTTCTAGATAACCTAGGCTGGACGCGCCTATAAGGCTTATCGGCGTTACCGATACGCGTTTGTTTACGATAGGTATGCCGTACATCGCACCGATTTTATCGCCCGTTTCTACTAGGTTCTCTGCGTAACGCGTTATCTTGTCGTAAACTCTATTAGCAACCACGTTTTTATCGTCCGAGATGCAATCAAGAAGAGATATTCCCATCGTGATTGTTCTAACGTCAAAGTGATGCTCGGTTATCATTCGGACGGTTTCTATAATTTCGTTTCTACTTAAATTAATCATATTAAATCCTGTGCATTGCATCGAAAATTTCGCCACTTCTTATAACGATTTCCGTGCCGATTTCTTCGCCTTTTCTCGTGAGCTCTTGTGCTATTTTTTCAAAAGGTAGTTCGCATAGTGCCGTATCCACTGCCATTATCATTGTGAACTTGCCTTGTAAAACCGTTTGGCTGATGTCTTCGATGTTGATGTTTAAGTCAGCAAGAAAAGTGCTTACCTTTGCTATGATGCCGACTTTGTCGTTGCCGATAACTGTGATAAATGCTTTCATTGTATACTCCTAAAGAATTTCTTTGGTTTCTTGCATAATGCGTGCCGCTTTTTCTTGAGCGTTCTTTGCACTGTCAGAGAAAACTAGCACGTAGATTTTGAGCTTGGGTTCAGTACCACTAGGTCTTATACATACGAATTGTCCATCACTCAAACGGAAATATACTACGTCGGACTTGGGTAGCGTGATTTTTTCAACACTGCCGTCTGCATATACCGTAGTTCCCTTTAAGTAGTCTGCCGTATATAATACCTTTTCTTCTGCTAGGCTAGAAATCGTCTTTTCTCTTAAGTCCGCCATAACCTTTGCCATATCGCTCATTCCCGACAAGCCTTTATATGCAACGGACGTGTTGTTCTCTGCATAGTAACCAAACTCTTCAAATAGCTCGTTAAGTCTCTTATAAACCGAGCTACCTTTGTCTTCTAGGTAGAGTAGCATTTCTGCAAAAAGTACCGATGCGATTACGGCGTCTTTATCTCTCGCATGCGTTCCACAAAGAGAACCATAACTCTCTTCAAAACCGAATAAATAAGTGTACTCACCACTTCTTTCCCATTCCTTAATCTTCTCACCAATAAACTTGAAGCCCGTAAGCACGTTGAACACCGTCATTCCACGAGATTCTACAAGTCTATCTGCAAGCGTAGAAGTAACGATAGTCTTAACAACGGCACCGTTATCGGGAAGTTCACCATTCTCTTTCTTCTTGGTTAAAATATAATCAAGAAGTAGTATTCCTATTTGATTGCCCGTTAAAAGAATAAAGTTGCCTTCATCGTTTCTTATTGCAACGCCTAGTCTATCACTATCGGGGTCCGTTCCCAATACGACGTCTGCGCCAATCTTGTTGCCAAGCGCAATTCCCATAGCAAGGGTGTCTGCATTCTCGGGATTGGGTACCCTAACAGTAGAAAACTCGGTGTCGGGGTTGGCTTGTTCTTTTACAACGTTAGCTTCTATTCCTAGTCGTTTGAACATAGTCGTAACCGGCATATAGCCTGCTCCGTGGATAGGCGTATATACGAGTTTGATGTTTTTTCCGGACTTCTCGATAACGTCACGGCTCAACGAAAGTTTTTCTAATTCGTCAAAATATTTGTTATCAACGCTACTGCCAACGACGGTTACGTAGTCGTTTATCCTATAGCCGTCTACGCCCTTAGGAAATTCTTCGGGAGCGATTTCTACGGTAGGAACTGCAAAATAGTCTTTGACTTTATTGATGTATTCAACTACCACTGCGGTGGGCTCCGGAGCCATTTGTGCGTCGTCTTCTCCGTATACTTTGTAGCCGTTATATTCCTTGGGATTGTGGCTCGCGGTTATCATTACGCCTGCTACTGCGTTAAAATTTCTAACTGCAAACGAACACATCGGAACGGGACGAACGTCTTCATAAATATGTACGTTAATCTTAAACGCCGTCATAACTTCACAAACGTTTCTTGCAAAATCTCTAGAAAATCTTCTTGTATCGTATGCAACTACGATACCCCTTTTCATAGCTTCTTCGCCAAGGGTTAAAATGTATCTAGCAAGACCTTCCGTTGCACGCTTGACAGTATAGGTATTCATACGGAAAGTGCCTACGCCTACTTCCCCACGCATGCCTGCAGTACCAAAAGCGAGTTCGAGTGAAAATCTCTCTTTGATATCATTCTCGCTGAGAGCAAGAAGTTCTTCTTTTTCTTTAGAGTTGACTTTTCCTAACCATTCGTTATAAATCTCTTTGAACATAGTCGGCTCCTAATATAAAATTCTTGAGTATAATTATACTACTAATAAAACTATTTTACAATACTAAATTATATATTAAGCGCGCGACGTGAAAAAATATTATCCACCGTGCGACTCTACCACACGCTTTTTGCCTTTCTGCGGTGGATAGTACGTCCTTCTTATTCGTTCGGTTTTTATAATTTTGTTCCTATAAAAAATACGCCTATAGCTATCGACAACAGCGCCGGGAACCGGCTCTTTTACTACTTGCTCCACTCCGTTTTCTATTCCGTCTTCATTCAAAATCTCATACTCGACCGACGGAACGTCAGCAATTTTTTGCGAGTGAAACGCGTGCACTTCCCCATCGTCAATATTATTAAATCCATAAATTTCTACGGTTAGCTTGTTGCCGTCAGCGCGCGCTAATATGCGTATAGGATAAGGAGTGTTGTTTACAAACTTAAAGTCTGCATACGTTGATACCATAGCGTCAAACCCTAACTCAACATAGCTCACGGGCAAGCTGTGCGAGTGACATTCGGTAACGTTCAGCACGGCGCGTATGACTGCGTTATATAGCGTTGTAGACACTTGACAAACTCCACCGCCAACGCCTTCCGTAAATTCGCCGTTTTCTATTACTATAGATTTTCGGTATCCATTTTCTTCAGTACGGTTGCCTATTACTTTATTAAAAGAAAATTCTTCTTGACTATCTAGGCAAGTGTTATTTAACTTTTCGGTAGCAAGTTGCACGTTAAATTTGCGACTGTCAGAGCTAGATTTATAGCTCGTTGAATAGCTACCTATCAGCTCGCCTTCATAGCCTTTTGCTTGTGCTGAAGCGCCACCACTCACGCTAATAGTGGCAATAAAAAAGACTATGAAGATGAGTATCGCGCTCCTTTTCATAGTCTATATTATGTGTAATTTTTTAGTTTATATTTTTGCTACGCGCCTTTTTACAAACGCTTCTTGTGCTTCCTTCGTCAATAAATTTTTGTCGGTTGCCGTGAGCTCTAATAGCTCCTTCATAAGAGCTCCTCGCATCTCGTTCGGAACGCCTGTTTCTATTAGGAAATTGCCGTCGATTTTTAACTCCTTAATGCTAAACGGAACTCCTTCTTCTCGCATCTGCTTATAGGTTTCTAGAATCCTTATTGCCGATGGATTAGGCGAGTCGAAAACCCCTGCTCCGATGCTATCTGCAAATTTTAGCGCGCATAAATCGTCAAGGATTTCGTGGTGTTTTTGCACAAATCTTCTTACTTTCGATATGGAAGCGACGCAATCGAAATCATACATATGATGCTCCACAAGCGCACACGTGCGGGCTATTTCCTTGTTGGAATATCGCAAGTAGTTCATTCTCTTTCTCGCGAGCACAGCTCCCGTTTTATCGTGTCCTGCCATTCTTCCCGTCAAAAGTTTTTGGCTAGGCTTGGTGACGTCGTGGAACAATGCAACGAGTCTTAAGTGTGGTGCGATGACTTCGTAGACTTTTTCTATATGTCCGTATACGTCGTATTTATGAAAGTCTGCTCGTTGCGGAAAGCCTACTCCGTCGTACAATTCTGGAATTAGGTAGCGCATAGCTCCCGTTTCCATTAGTAGTCGCAAGCCCCTAACGTGTCCATCTTTTACCCCGTGCACAGTATCTGCGCGTATGATTTTTTCGAACTCGTCGTGGAGCCTTTCCTTGGCGATGCCTTTTAGGCTATCAATCAAGCGAACTGCTACGTCGTAGGTGGCTTTATCTATTTCATAGCCGTAAGACGCTGAAAACCTTATCATTCGCAATATGCGAAGCGCATCTTCTTGCAAGACTTTTTCGGGCTCGCGCGTCGCGCGAATTACGCCTTTCTTAAGGTCTTCCATTCCACCCGTAGGGTCTACGTATTCCCCTGTTTTAATATCATAATAGATGGCGTTTATAGTAAAATCGCGCCTAGATGCATCTAGCGCGATTTCTTTAACAAACTTAACGCTTTCGGGAGAATGATTGCCGTTGTCAGCATAACTATCTACCCTAAAAACGGTATATTCATAGCTTTCGTTTTCAAAATAAATCTTCAACGTGCCGAGCTTTTGCGACGCGTCGGCAACGTGAAATTCGGTGCCTTTAAGTAGCGCTTTTACTTCATCGGAAGTGAGTTGCGAAGCCAAGTCGCAATCTGCATTTTTATATCCTAATATGTAGTCGCGAACAGCCCCGCCTACTACGTATAACGGCACGGGAAAGTAGTTCGCGAGCTTTTTAAGCGCTGAATTTATAATCATTAATTTTGGTAAATTTCTGGTTTTAGTACTCCTACGTCGGGGATATTACGGTATTTTTCTTGATAATCTAGTCCGTAACCTACTACGAATTCGTCAGGTACGACAAATCCTACATAATCGCCTTCTAGCTCAACCTTTCTTCTAGACGGTTTGTCAAGAAGCGAGCAGATTTTTAGGCTCTTGGGGTTTCTGGTTAGTAGCAATTTCTTAAGATTTTTCAAGGTGTTACCCGTATCGATGATGTCTTCTACAATGATAACGTTTAATCCTGCGATAGGTTGAGAAATATCCTTAATTATTTTTACTTCTCCACTAGAAACGGTACCGTCTCCGTAGCTGGATACCGACATAAAGTCGAATCTTAAATCAAGGTCGATTTCCTTGACTAGCTCTGAATAAAACACTACTGCACCACGCAAAATTCCTACTACAAGCACTTCTTCGCCTTCGTAGTCTTTTGTAATTTGGGCTGCGATTTCTTTTACTCTTTTGGAAATTTCTTCGCCTGTAATTAGGATTTTACATAAATCTTTGTGCATCTAAATATCCTCGCTAATGTTTATTTTTAATATTTTCTTGGTGTTTTCCGTAACTTTTGCATTCTCGCCGATTTCTACGCCTAAAACCAAATAGACTTCGTGTCCGTCGGCTACGACAAGCAACGTATCTCTTAAGCTTCTCGGCAAACGTATGTCGGTTAGATAGTCGGATAGGCTCTTGGTTCCACCTGCGAAACGCTTAAACTTGTCGCCCGATTGTCGGGTTCTTATTCTCGCGCTAGGTGGAATACTATCAGCATCGAAGGTAAGTCCTTTTACTATACCGTCACTCTCTACGAAGGAATAATTGTATCCACCGAAAGAGTACTCTTCATTCACGTCAAACGGCTCGTTATAAGTTTCTTGCGCGCCTCTTCTCTTGAAAGTAAGTTTATCATACTCCTTTCTGACGTCAATGTCAAAAGGCAAATTGAGTTTTGCGTTATTAGCGCGTTTTTTGAGCGATAGAATATTCTCTAAATGCACTCTTTCTATGTCTTTATCCACACCCATTTGCCTTAAACATTCTACTATCGACTTCTTTGCAATAGCAGGGTGTCTATCAAAAATCGAAAGAGGTAAACTCGCAATACCATTTTCTATCGTTGCAGGAGTTATTTCGCTCATTAGATAGTCTTCGACTTCCGTCATTGATGTGGAAATCTTTTCTATAGCGTGCTCTAGCGCGCCGAAACGAGCTTTTATTGTAGGAACTATTTCTTTACGGATAAAGTTGCGAGTATACGCCTTATCGTTATTGGTACTATCTTCTACGTACGGTATACAGTTAAGTAACGCGTAATCTTTGATTTGATGCTTTCTAAACGGAAGCATAGGATGAATAAAGCCCGGTCTATCAACTATTCCACGCATACCCCTAACGCCCGTTCCCCTGAATAGGCGCATAAGAATGGTTTCTACTTGGTCGCCTAAATGGTGAGCAAGCGCAATTACGTCAACGACTTTTTCTTTCAAAAGACTATCGAAAATTTCGTATCTCAACTTGCGTGCGGCAAGCTCTATAGAAACCCCTTTTTTCTCTGCGTAATCGAGTGAATTGACGGCATAAGAACGTAGTTCAACTCCCATTCTTTTGCAGTATTCCTTAACAAAATTACTGTCGTTTACCGATTCTTCGCCACGAATTCCGTGTTCTATATTTATTGCAACGATATTCGCTCCGTCTCTACGGAAAAGGTCTAGCATTACCATGCTATCTACACCACCCGAAACGGCTACGCCTATCTTTTTGTTTTTGTCGTATTTCATCTTCATACTTGAGATTATAACAAATATACCTATAAAAGTCTATACCACGGCGACTTTTTTATAAAAAAGCTATTTACTAATCAAACGGCGTATGTTAAAATAAATTTGTACTTTTTAGGAGAAATTTGTTATGAACGTTGCTATTATCGGCGTAGGAGCACGTGGCTCAATTTACGCAAAACAATTCCACTCAAACGGTTATAAAATAGTCGCTCTTTGCGAAAAAAACCCAGCTATTTTGCATTCAACTGCAAAAAAATACGGCGTTAGTCCGGACAAATGCTTTGCTAACGACGAAGAATTCTTCGCTCAAGGAAAGCTCGCTGATATCTTGGTGGTAGCGACTCAAGATAGGGACCACTACGGACATGCGAAACAAGGGTTAAACCTAGGATATCACTTGCTATGCGAAAAGCCTGTTTCTCCTATTCTTGAACAATGCGAAGAACTAAACGCTCTCGCTATCGAAAAGGATAGATATATGGTTGTTTGCCACGTATTGAGATACGCGCCCTACTACGATGCAACTAAAAAGGTAATCGATTCCGGTAAAATCGGCAAAGTAACCAACATAAATCACGTTGAAAATGTAGGTTATTGGCACTTCAGCCATAGCTACGTTCGTGGAAATTGGCGCAGAGAAGACGAAACGGCACCTTCTATTCTTGCAAAGTGTTGCCACGACCTAGATATGATTTATTACTGGACGGGTAAAAAATGCAAACGCGTTTATTCCATCGGCGAAAGACGTGAATTTTTGAACGAAAACGCCCCCGAAGGCGCTCCTACGCATTGTGAAATGGGTTGCCCTCACGCAAAAAATTGCCCCTACGAAGCTAGCAAGATTTACTATAGACCTACGCTAAAAACTATTCCTTATATGATTGTTAAAAAACGTCTTGTTTGTGGTAAAGACGGTGCTACAATGAAAGAATTTAAGGAAGCTCTTAAGACTTCTCCGTACGGAAGATGCGTTTATCGTTGCGACAACGACGTCATAGAAAACCAAGTGGTTTCTATGGTATTAGAAGACGGTATCAATGCAACTCATACAATGACTGCGCAATCTCAAAATTGTTATAGACACACGAGAATTTGTGGAACAAAGGGCGAAATTATCGGCGATGATAATAGTTTCTGCTTCAAACTCCACGTATTTGGCGAACGCCCCAAAAAAATTAGAGTGCGTATGCTAGGCATCGGCCACTTGGGTGGCGACGCAGGCGTTGTTAAAGATTTTATTACGCTTATGGAAACAGGCGTAGTTACACCTAGAATGTCGCTTATGAGCACCACTCTAGAATCTCACAAAATTGCTTTTGCTGCGGAAGAAAGTCGTAAAACGGGTAAAGTTATCGAGTTGAATGACTAAACGCCTTGTTCTTATCTTAATTATTACTCTTTCACTCTCAATCCTTGTAATTGGGGCGTTTAATCATTACGAAAACGTAGCCTTTGCCGAAGACACGTTTTTCCACGTTACGCTGTATTCTAACGGCGAAGTATATACGCCACGCACTCAGATTGCCGGCGCGACTTGCCCTATCCCCGACTTCGACAGTAGTCGCGCCCCTTTAGGTAAAGACTTTTCACATTGGTCGACTAGTGAAAACGGCGAAAGCTTTGACTTTACGCTTGACGTTAGCAATCAAGATTTAGTGCTTTACGCAGTTTTCAAGGACAAAACCTATACCATAAGCATCTACAAAAATGGAGAAGTTACGAACACCTTTTCCTTTACTCACGGTACGTCTATTAACCTAACGGACCTTACTACGGATAGCGTTTTTTATATGGACTCAGCTTGCACTTTGGTAAAAGAATTTCCTTTTGAAATTACCGAAGATTTGTCGTTATACCTAAAGGTGGAAAATCCTACTGTTAAACCACCTTTCGTAAGACCTTCCTTCCCCATCGTTATTTCACCGATAAAACCACCTTTTTTAAAGCCCTTAAAACCGCCTATCGTTACTCCACCAACAGATGGTGCTCAAGGGGAAAGCTCTACAGAAAATAATACTCAAAATCAAGAAAATAATTATGCTCAAAACCAAGAAAATGAGCAACCTAACGAGGTCGTTTGGTTGCCCTATATTGGAATTAGCTTAAGTTTTGTTTGTGCTATTTTATTGTTTTTGTTTACTTGTTTTCTACCGAAAAGACAGGCTCGCAAGTAACGTTTATTCCTAGTCTTCTATAGAATTGTAATTCGCTCTC
>JAFXIQ010000008.1 GCA_017533005.1 Clostridia bacterium
CGGTTGTATCAGTTGAGGTTTCAATGTGCAAATTCTTTATGGTTACGACTAAACCATCTCCAGCATTCTTAGTGGAGAAAGTAGCGCCATCATATTTCAGAGAAACTCTTGTGCTATCGGCATCGCAAGGTGCAAATCCATCTTGGAAAGATACGCTTACTACTTTTGCGTCGTTGTTTCCGTCGTAAACCTTGTTTTCGGTTGTGAATTGTGCTTTCAAGGTTCTAGCACGAATTTCTCCGTAAATACCACCTGCGATATATCCGACGTTACCGTTACTCGTTTGGTTGGTAACTTCGTAGTTATTTACGCTATCACCAGAAAGGTTGATGTTGTTGGAAGTAATGGCTTTACTTGTACCTGCGTATATTGTGTCGAATGACGCGGTATAGCCGGGCGATACTACGACCTTACCATCTTTATCTGCATCGACAACGCCGGATAAGATGACGTTTATACCTATTTGAGCACTAGCATCGTAGATTTTGCCGGGAACTCCTTCTTCAATGAAATCAGTACATACGATAGATATAGTTAAAGAAGCTTTTTCGATAGTCTTTGTAGTGGTTAAGTTGGGTGTTGAATAGGTGTAGCAAGAAGCTAGCCTATCACCCGTGAGAGAATAGCCCGTCAAAGTTATCGTGCGAGTACCAGCGTTAGGGGAATCAAACTTTGCCGTGCCACCCGTAAACGATAGGTCGTTGTCAATAGCTTTTTGGTATATGTTTTTATTTGCTTCCGTTATTGACAGTCCCGTACCCTCAACGGCTCCGATTACAGGCGAAATAATCCTGCTTCCTACGAAACTAGTAGCATCATCGAGACCATCATAGATTTTTATGGTTGATGACGCTGTTATTGATAGAGCGATAGGAATTTTATGTATAATCAACTTTGCCGTTGTGGTTCCGAGCGGGTTGGTTCCGTTTGCAGTGTAGGTAGTCAAAGAGATTGTGTATGTTCCAGCAATGGTAGGAGCTGTAGTGCCAGAAGCGTACTTTGTTACTTTGGTTATAAAGCCAGTGTCTGAAATTGTTGCTGGGACATATGGGTGTGATATGCCGTCGTATAAGAACGATTGATCTCCGGCAGAGGGAATTTCAGCATAATTTATTTCGACGTATAATGGATTGTACCCCTTTGAATTCGGGTTTGGAACGGTAAAGGTATGATACCAACCGTAAGCCGAATTGTAAGTCAAGCTAGAAGCCGGCACGGTTTCAAGTACAGTATCACCGGATTTAAATACGAATGAAGTCAGGTAATATCCGTCGCCGGGCAATGCGCGGACGGTAAACTGAGTATTATAACCGATTTTATCTTTTGCAATAGAAGTCGAAGTAAACGTCGATATCGTGCTGGTATTGGATACGTATGCAGTACCATTAGTGTTTTTTAACGTAACGGTAGGAGCGTAGTAATACACGTTAGTAGAACTGGTCTTTTTCATCCAGTCCGTTGCGCTCAACGTATAAGCTCCGAAGTCGGGAAGAGTATAAGGGTTGCTTCGAGCTGTACCACTTACCGAGAAGGAAGTAATGCCACCGCCGTTATTGTCAGTAGCAGAAACCTTTGAGTTAATAGTGTGTCCGGTGTTCGGGAAAGAAGGGGCCGTGTTACTGGTAGCTGTAAAAACCACTTTGATGCTCCACATTTCAACCTTACCCATTGAGCCGGTAATAGCATGCTTGTCTTTGCCACAAACGGCAACTCTTATGTATCTGGCGTTCGTGTTGGTGAACGTTTGGCTTACTGAAGTGTCCGACGTGCCGACGTCCGTGCCGGAGTAGGCTGAAGATGCACTGGAATAACCCGAGCTTGTTGCCGTTATTGAAGCTCTTGCCGAGTCCATATCTTTGTGTCTTTTTGCCGTGCCGGATACGGTAACTTTTGCTCTGCCGTTTGCAACTGCGGTTCCCGCCCACTCGCCTAGGTCGTATATGACCCACATAGCCATATAGTCTTCACCGGTATGATTTGTTGTCGCCTCAATTCCGATTTTATCAGTACCAGCAAGGCTATTGTAGCTTTTGGTATCGTATACCTGGGTTCTGTAGCTATCCAAATTTACACCGGAAATGGTTTTGCTTCTGGTGCTATTGGTAATGGCATCTGCAACGTTGTATGAATACGCTGCTTCAGCCGTGATTTCGCAATCAACGAAGTTGCCAATAACGTCTTCTTCAATACCTAAGTTTGACATTGTATCTCGAACGACGGGGTTTATGCTCGTTGCATAAATCGTGAACAAGAACGTTGCCAATGCGAACGTAATTAAAACGATGATGAACCTTCTGGCAAAAACTTTAGCTTTCATAGTCGTTCCTCCTTTGAATAAGGGGATTTATATAATTTGCGCGATTGCGCGTGCGTTACGCGATAATATTTATGTAAATTTAAACATATATGCGCGCGTATGTCAATTATTATTTACTATAAAAAAACCGCGCGGGTGTATGGGAAGTCGTTACGCTACAACTTTAAAGCGCAATATTACGATTTACGTTTTACATTTTTTGTTAGCTGTGGTATTATATATCCATTAAATATATATGGAGTGTTTCACGATGGAAAAACTTATTCTTGACGGACGCGTCGTCGCAAAAGCTGTAGAAGAAGACCTAAAGGTAAGAGTTCAACGCATAGTAGAAAAGACAGGGAAAACGCCCGTGCTTGCTACGATATTAGTGGGCTCTAACCCTGCATCCGTAACTTACGTTCGTATGAAAGGTAATGCTTGTATGCGCGTTGGTATCATCCCTAAAAAGGTTGAGTTGCCAGAAACTACTACGACCGAAGAACTGCTCGCGGTTATTGATGAATTGAACGCTGACGACAACGTTTGTGGTATACTATTGCAACACCCCGTACCCCGTCAAATCGACGAGAGAAAGTGCTTCGACAGAATAGCAATGGACAAGGATAGCGACGGCGTTAACGTTGCTTCTTTCGGTGCTGTTACGATGAATGGCGAAGGCTTTAAATGTGCAACTCCGTATTCCATAATGAGTATTTTGGGATACTATAACGTAGATTTAAAAGGTAAAGACGTCGTAGTAATCGGACGCAGTCCGATTCTGGGAAAACCCGTTTCAATGCTACTATTGAATGCTGACGCAACGGTTACGATTTGTCATTCAAGAACTAAGAATTTACCGGATATAGTTCGTCGCGCAGACGTAGTTGTCGCTTGCGTAGGCAGGGCTAAATTCGTTCAAGCAGATTGGTTAAAGGAAGGCGTCGTTCTCGTTGATGCAGGCTACAACGAAGGCAACGTAGGAGATATCGACCTAGAGAACTGCATAGAGAAATGTTCGGCATATACTCCGGTTCCGGGTGGCGTAGGCCCCGTTACTATTGCTATGCTAATGAAGCAAACGGTAGAAGCTGCAGAGAAAAAGTATCTCTAAGAGCCTTGCGCGCACGATAAGCCAGTTAAACATAAGTAAATAATAGGAAAGTATCGTTATTCATTTGCGAAAATTTTCTTTATTTGTTATTATATAGACATTGAATTGCTCGGAGAAATCAATGTTGCAAACTGACAAATTTTGTATCGCAAAGATTATGCTTCTACTAGAGCCAAACGGACTCTCTGTTTTTTCGGGCAAAAATAATACACTATAATAGCAAAGCACGGATTTTACCGTGCTTTTTTGCTTGAAAAGGAGCGAATTATGTATAAAGCAGTTATCGTTATGGGTAGCAAAAGCGACCTTCCCGTTGTAAGAGGTGCTTACGACACTTTAGTAAAATTCGGCGTTGAAACAGACGTCCACGTGCTTTCAGCTCATCGCACTCCTCACGAAGCTTGTGCTCTTGCAGAACAAGCTGAAGCTAATGGAGTGGGCGTTATGATTTGTTGTGCAGGCAAGGCAGCACATTTAGCAGGCGTAGTTGCAGGACACACCACTCTTCCCGTTATAGGATTGCCAATCAAGAGTTCTACGATGGACGGACTAGACAGCCTTCTTTCAACAGTTCAAATGCCTTCAGGCGTTCCCGTTGCTACGGTAGCAATTAACGGAGCTGAAAACGCAGGGCTACTTGCCGTTCAAATTCTAGCACTATCCGATAGTGGCTTGAAAGAAAAATTACACGCTCATAAGAAACAAATGGCAGAAAAAATAATTGCCGATGATAAGGCGATTATGGATATACTCAAATCTAGCAAGGACTAATAATTCAGTATGAAAAAGAAAAATTACGTAGTAATTCCCGAGAGAGAGCTCGGCGTTCATGAAGAATGTGGCGTAATAGGTATTAAATCTTCCACAAAAAAGGAACTCGCAAGAGATATTTATTACGGACTATTCGCACTTCAACATAGAGGACAAGAAAGTGCAGGCATAGCGGTTTCTTACGATGAAGGAAAAATCGCTTATTACAAGAATATGGGATTGGTTAGCGAGGTTTTCCACGAAGAAGAACTGGAGCTTCTTCCCGTAACGGATACGGCTATCGGACACGTTAGATATTCAACGTCTAACTCAAGTAACGTTATCAACGCGCAACCCGTTGTTTTTTATGGTAAATTCGGTAGAATGAGCCTTGCTTATAACGGAAGCATAATAAACGCCGACGTTCTCAAGAATAATATGATTCAAAGGGGACATATCTTCCAATCTTCAACCGATGCAGAAGTTATTTGTGCATTAATCAATGATTGTATTAAAGATAACGTAGAAGAGGGAATTTTGACTGCCAGCAGAATGCTTCACGGAGCGTTTGCTTTCGTAGTTATAATCGGTGGTAAGATGATAGCTGTTCGTGATAATCACGGCTTGAAACCCCTGGTGATGGGTGAGAGAAACGGCGAAATTATATTCGCTAGCGAATCTTGTGCCCTTGACGCGCTTGACGCTACTATAATTCGCGACGTAGAAGCCGGTGAAATGATTATTATTGACGAAAATATGCAAATCAGCTCACGTTGTATTGCTTCTGCTTGCATGGGACCTTGCATTTTTGAATACGTTTATCTCGCACGTTCAGACAGCACGATTGATGGCGTATCGGTTTACGATTCACGCTTCGAATGTGGTAAAAAACTTGCAGAATTATATAAAATCGACGCTGATATCGTATCCGGCGTTCCCGATTCTGCAGTAGTAGCTGCTTTCGGTTATGCAGCGGCTTCCGGACTACATTACGTTGATGCACTATCCAAGAATAGATATATAGGCAGAACGTTCATTCAACCCGACCAATCAATGCGTGAGAACAGCGTAAAGATTAAACTTAACGCTTTCCGTTCAAACATTAAAGGGAAACGCTTGGTTCTTATCGACGACTCTATCGTAAGAGGAACTACGAGTAAAAAAATCGTTTCTCTTCTTCGCCACTGTGGTGCAAAAGAAGTTCATATGATTATCGCTAGCCCACCCGTAAAAGAACCTTGCTACTTTGGCGTTGATATGGATACGAAAGAGCAACTGATAGCAAATAATAGAACAGAAGAAGAAATCCGTGACATCATAGGTGCAGATAGTTTGCACTTCATTCCACTAGACTTACTAGTATCGTCTTGTGGTGGACATAAGTATTGCACGGGCTGTTTCGACGGTAACTATTCCGTTGATTTGAAAGAAAAAAATTAACGAAACCCCCGATTTCGTAAAAAGGAGTTTAAAATGGCTATTGATTACAAACAAGCTGGCGTAGACGTAGAAGCCGGTTACTCGGCTGTCAAACTAATGAAAGATTACGTTAAATCTACTTACGACAAGAACGTCGTAGGTGATTTAGGTTCTTTCGGTGGATTTTATTCACTTTCCGATGCTCCCGATGGGGATGTACTAGTTGCAGGTACAGATGGTGTAGGTACTAAGCTTAAATATGCTTTCGTGCTAGACAAACACGACACCATAGGCATCGATGCAGTCGCTATGTGTGTTAACGATATCGTATGTCAAGGTGCAAGACCGCTTATTTTCCTTGACTATATCGCGATTTCCAAGCTCGTTCCGGAAAAGGTCGCAGAAATCGTAAAAGGTGTTGCAGAAGGTTGCAAACAAGCAGGTTGTGCACTTATCGGTGGCGAAACTGCAGAAATGCCTGGTTTTTATGCTCAAGACGAATATGACATCGCAGGTTTCTCTTGTGGTATAGCAAAGAAAAATAAGATTATCAACGGCTCCACAATCAAAGCAGGCGATGTTCTAGTAGGACTTAAGTCAAGTGGTATTCACTCTAACGGATATTCGTTAGTTCGCAAGCTTTTCAATCCTATCAAGGAAGAGCTACTCGCTTATGACGAAGAACTCGGCGCAACTCCTGCAGAAGTGCTTTTAACTCCCACTAGAATTTATGTTAAGAGCATTCTCGACATTATTTCAAAGTACGAAATCAAAGGTATTGCGCACATCACAGGTGGTGGATTTATTGAAAACATTCCGAGAATTCTTCCTAAGGGACTCGGCGTAGATATCGACCTAACTTCTTACGAACTGCCCGCTATTTTCAAAGCCCTTGCAAAACGCAGTGGTATCGAAAATAGAAAGCTATACAACACGTTCAATATGGGTATCGGTATGGTGCTAGCAGTTAGCCCCGAAATCGCTGAAGAAGTACGCGCATATGCTAACGAAATCGGTGAAGAAGCTGTAATTCTAGGTAAAGTCACCGAAGGTGAAGGAGTTAGACTATGAAAAAAATAGCCGTTTTCGTATCCGGTGGTGGAACCGACCTTCAGAGCATAATCGACGCAGTTAAAAGTGGAGATTTGAAGGTTGAAATAGCACTTGTCATTGCAAGTAAAGCAGGGATTTTTGCTATTAAGCGTGCCGAAGAAGCTGGCATACCCGTTTCCGTTTACGAAAAGAAAAACTATGAAACCATAGAAGAAATGTATGATGAGTTAATCGATGAACTCAATGAAAAGGGCGTAGAATTTATCGTTCTTGCCGGTTATTTAACCATTTTGACGTCGAATATTATCAATGCGTTTAGACGTAAAATCGTCAACATTCACCCCGCACTACTCCCCAAGTTTGGTGGACACGGTTACTATGGTATGAGAGTACATAAGGAAGTAATACTTGCAGGTGAAACCGAGAGTGGTGCAACCGTTCACTACGTCGACGAAGGCACCGACACTGGAGAAATTATTTCACAAATTAAAGTTCCCGTTTATCCTTACGATACGCCCGAAACTTTACAAGCAAGAGTATTAGAAAAAGAACACGAACTCTTACCCAACACTTTGAAAAAACTTTTAAACGAATAATATAGGAGAAAAATATGAAAAAGAGAGCTCTAATTAGCGTTTCAGACAAAACTAACATCGTTGAAATCTCAACAACACTCGCTGAACTCGGTTATGAAATCATTTCAACCGGTGGGACTTACAACATTCTTAAAAAAGCCGGACTCCCCGTTCTAAACATCACGGAAGTTACAGGTTTTCCGGAATGTCTTGACGGCAGAGTAAAAACTCTTCACCCCGCAGTGCATGCAGGACTTCTCGCAATGCGCGCTAATGAAGAACATATGTCGCAACTAGAAAAACTTAACATAAACACCATTGACGTTGTTATCGTAAACCTTTATCCTTTCAAACAAACTATTATGAAAGAAGGTATCGACTTCCAAGAAGCTGTCGAAAATATCGATATCGGTGGTCCCACAATGTTAAGAAGTGCAGCTAAAAATTTCCAAGACGTCGTAGTTATCGTTGACCCTAACGACTATGAAAAGGTCTTTGCAGAAATGAAAGAAGGAAACGTTAGCCTTGCTACTCGCAAGTACTTGATGTACAAAGTATACCAACATACAGCTGTTTACGATACGATGATTTCAACCTATCTACGTCAACAACTAGGTATAGAATTCCCCGAACAACTAACGCTTGCTTACGAGAAAAAAGAGCAAATGCGTTACGGCGAAAATCCCCATCAAAACGCTGCTTCTTATGCAGAAGTTATTCCGGTTAAGAACTCTCTTATCAACGCAACGTTCCTTAACGGTAAACAATTATCCTATAACAATATCAACGATACCAACGGTGCAGTTGAGCTTTTGAAGGAGTTCCCGAACAAACCTACCGTCGTTGCAGTTAAACACGCTAACCCCTGTGGAGTAGCTTCTGCAGATACCGTTTATGAAGCTTACAAAAAAGCATATGATGCAGATCCGGTATCCATTTTCGGCGGTATAGTAGCCGTAAACCGTACTATTGATAAAGCAACTGCTGAAGAAATGATTAAGATTTTCTTGGAAATCGTTATCGCTCCCGACTTCACGGACGAGGCTCTAGAAGTTCTTAAGAAGAAACCTAATCTTCGCGTACTTAAGCTTGAGAACGTTGGCACACCCAACCCCAAGGGGACAATGGACTTCAAGAAATGCTATGGTGGCTTGATTATGCAAGACGCAGACTTGTCGGTCATTGAAGACATGAAAGTCGTTACCGATAAGGCGCCTACCGATAGCGAAAAACAAGCTATGGAATTTGGAATGAAGGTAGTTAAACACTGCAAGTCAAACGCTATCGTTATCGTACGTGGCGAACAAACTCTTGGTATCGGCGTAGGTCAAACCAATCGTATTTGGGCAGCAGGTCAAGCTGTTGAACATAGCCTAACTTCAACAGAAGGCGCAGTTCTTGCATCAGACGCTTTCTTCCCATTCAAGGACTGTGTAGAAGTCGCAGTTAAAGCAGGAATTTCTGCAATCGTTCAACCCGGTGGCTCAATTCGCGACCAAGAAAGCATCGACGAATGCAACGCTAATGGTATCGCAATGGTATTCACTGGCTCACGTCATTTCAAACACTAAAATTTGATTACTATTTTGTTCTACCGATTTTCAAAAGTCGGTAGGGCGTAGAATAATAGATTTCATAATGGAGGTTTTATGAAAGTTCTAGTAATAGGCTCAGGTGGAAGAGAACACGCTATTTGTCACACTCTCAAAAAGAGTCCACTTGTAACAGAATTATTTTGCGCTCCCGGTAACGCAGGTATTGCAGAAATCGCTACGCTAGTGCCTATCAAAGTAATGGATTTTGATGCGATAGTCGACTATGCGAAAACGAATGCTATAGACCTAGTTTTCGTAGCTCCCGACGACCCGTTATACGGTGGCTTGGTTAATGCTCTAGAAGATAACGGAATTAAGGCTTTCGGCCCACGCAAGGAAGCCGCTATCATAGAAGGAAGCAAAGCATTCTCTAAGGAATTTATGATACGTCATAATATTCCCACTGCTCAATATAAGACCTTCACGAATTATGAAGATGCAAAAGTCTACCTAGAGAATTATGAAGATTTTCCCGTTGTATTGAAAGCCGACGGACTTGCTCTCGGTAAAGGCGTTATCATAGCGCAAAACAAAGAAGAAAGCTTAAAAGCGCTATCAGAAATGATGCTTGATAAGGTATTCGGTGGCGCGGGAAACACTGTTGTTATAGAAGAATTTTTAACTGGTAAAGAGATGACGGTACTTGCTTTTACAGACGGTAAAACTGTTAAATGTATGCCCGCTTCACAAGACCATAAAAAAGCGTATGACAACGATTTGGGACTCAATACAGGTGGTATGGGAGCCTTTGCGCCCACTTTGGTGTATACTAAAGAAGTAGAAACCGAAACAATCAAGTACATTATTAAGCCTACGATAGAAGGACTTAAAGAAGAAGGTAGAACCTTCAAAGGCGTCATTTATTTCGGGCTAATGCTCACGTCAAAAGGCGTTAAAGTTATTGAATATAACGCACGTTTCGGCGATCCTGAAACACAAGCGATTTTACCACTTTTAGAAACCGATTTTATGAAGATAGTTCTTGCTGTTGTAGACGGCAAGCTAGGCGACGTAGAAATTAAGTGGTCGAAGAAAACGGGCTTTTGTGTAGTTGTTGCGAGTGGTGGATATCCATCTAATGTCGTAAAAGGCTACCCTATAACGATAGGCAACTTAAGTAATCGCATTACGCTTTTTCATAGTGGTACTGCAATGAAAGACGGACAACTTGTAACTAATGGTGGTAGAGTAATTTGCGTTACTACAGTGCAACAAGATATACCCACTGCTAGACAAGTGGTTTACGAAGAAATTGATAAAATACAATTCACCGATATGAGATACAGAAAGGATATAGGTATAAAATAATGGTTAATAGAATTTACGTTGAAAAGTTAACAAATTACGACCCTGCGACAGCTAAACTAAAAGCTGACATCAGTAACGTTCTAGGAATGAACGTAACGTATCTTCGTAGACTTTTAAGATACGACGTTGAAGGTATAGACGGCGAAGCTTTAGAAAAAGCTAAGATTTCTATCTTTTCAGAGCCTACGGTCGACCTAGTTTATGAAGAAATTAAGGAACTAGAAGACAAGCAACTCATCATCGTTGAATATCTTGACGGACAATACGACCAACGTGCAGATAGCGCTGCTCAATGCGTTCAACTTCTAACTGCAGGCGTTCGTCCTTTAGTTAGATGTGCAACCGTTTACGCATTTGAAGGACTTAACGAAGAGCAACTTCAAAAGGTTAAAAAATACCTTATCAACCCGGTTGATAGTAAAGAAGGTAGTTTAGCGCTTCCTTCAACTCTCAAGAGAGAAACGGCTGAACTAGGTAGAATGCGCGTAGATATGGAGGGTTTCATAGAGAAAACTCCCGAAGAACTCAAAGCATTCTTTGATGGATTTGGTTTTGCAATGAACTTTGAAGATATTTCTTTCGTACAAGGATATTTCAAGGGTATAGGAAGAAACCCCACTCTAACGGAACTAAAAGTTATAGACACGTATTGGTCAGACCACTGCAGACATACCACTTTCCTTACCGAAATTAAGGATATAATGGTTATTTCCGATAATCCTAGAATTCAAGAGAGCCTTGCTCTTTACCAAAAGAAATTCAGCGAACAATACGCAGGCCGTACCGACAAATATCCTTGCCTTATGGATATTGCAACGCTTGCTACGAAGGTTTTGAAGAAAGAAGGTTACCTTGACAATCTTGACGCTAGTGATGAAATCAACGCTTGCTCAGTCGTAGTAAAGGTTGATAATGACGGTGTTGATGAAGAATGGTTAATAATGTTCAAAAACGAAACGCACAATCACCCCACGGAAATCGAGCCTTTTGGTGGCGCTGCAACTTGTTTAGGTGGTGCTATTCGCGACCCGTTGTCAGGACGTTCTTACGTATATCAAGCTATGCGTATTACAGGCGCAGGTAATCCTTTAGAGAGTTACGCCGATACTCTTAAAGGCAAACTCCCTCAACGCGCACTCACCAAAACTGCTCTTGCAGGATTTTCTAGCTACGGCAACCAAATCGGTCTAGCTACGGGTATCGTTCACGAACTATATAATGATAGATATAAAGCAAAGCGTCTAGAAACAGGTTACGTTATCGGTGGCGCTCCCCGCAAAAACGTTATTAGAAAAACTCCTAAAGCTGGGGACGTTATACTTCTAGTCGGTGGCGACACAGGTAGAGATGGCTGTGGTGGTGCAACTGGTTCAAGTAAAGCGCACACCGTACAATCGGTAGATATTTGTGGCGCAGAAGTTCAAAAGGGTAATGCTCCTGAAGAAAGAAAGCTTCAAAGACTTTTCCGTGACGAAAAAGCTGCTCAAATGATTATTCGTTGTAACGACTTCGGTGCAGGAGGCGTTTGCGTTGCTATCGGCGAGCTTTCAGAAGGATTAGATATTTATCTTGATAGAGTAAGTAAAAAATACGATGGTTTGACGGCAACCGAACTTGCTATCAGCGAAAGCCAAGAAAGAATGGCTGTAGTAATCGAACCCGAAAACGTAGATGCTTTCATAGCTCTTGCAAAAGAAGAAAACCTAAAAGTAGCACGCGTTGCAGAAGTAACGGATTTAGCAAGACTACGCATGTTCTACAATGAAGAAACTATCGTTGACATAGAAAGAAGTTTCTTAGATACAAACGGCGTTAAACAACAACAAAACGTTGTTATCGATATGCCACACGAAGAATTCTTCGCTAAAGCAGATGCAAAAACGCTCGACCTAGCAAAAGCTAGTTACGAAGAAGCTCTTAAATACGAACTCGCTAAACTTAACAACTGCTCACAAAAGGGCGCAGGCGAAGTGTTCGACGGCACGATAGGCGCAGCTAGCGTATTGATGCCCTTCGGTGGTAAAAATCAATTAACACCAGCAACGATAATGGCATCTAAACCTCCAGTATCAGGCTTTACCCACACCGTTACTTGTTCGGCTTATGGTATTTATCCCGACCTAATGATTGCTTCTCCATATATGGGCGCTATTTATTCAATAGTTTCCGCAGCAAGTAAACTTGTAGCATCAGGTGTAAAATACAACACCATTCGTTTAACGCTACAAGAGTTCTTCAAGAGACTTAACAAAGACGAAAAGAGATGGGGCGAACCTGCAGGTGCATTACTAGGCGCGTTCGATGCTCAAATCAATATGAAACTCGCAGCTATCGGTGGTAAAGATAGTATGAGTGGTACCTTCGAAAATATCGACGTTCCACCTACGGTTATTTGCTTCGGTATGGGTATTACTCGCGACGATAAGATTGTGCATAACGCATTCGGCACAAAAGGATATATTTATCGTTTCCCAATAGCTCGCGACAGCTACGGCAAACCTAACTACGAAGAACTACTAGCTCTCTATAAAGAAATAGAAACACTTATAGACAGTGGTATCGTTTTGAACTCAGCCGTAGAAGAAAACGGATTCTTGGTAACTCTAGCGAAATCTTTACTCGGTAACTACGCAGGTGCTAAATTGAACGCTATCACCCCCGATATGTTCAATCCAACGATAGGCGACATAATACTCGTTGTTTCAGCTCCCATTTTTACAAATAGGGGAACCCAAATAGGCGAGTTAAATGATAGCGCTATGATAACTTCAGATAACGTTGCTATAAGTGTTAAGGAATTAGAAAAGGCATTTACCAATACTCTTGATAACGTATTCCCCACAACTGCAAAAGCTAGTGGAGAAGTTGAAAAAGAGAGCTTCGTAATCAATAAGACGTTCAAAGGACAAAGCATTGCTACACCTACCGTATTTATCCCCGTGTTCCCCGGCACGAACTGCGAATACGACACGGCGAAAGCTTTTGAAAAAGCCGGCGCAAAGGTAAATACGTTTGTTGTCAAGAATAATTCTTCGAGCGATATCGAGAAATCGATACTAGCTATGAAAGCACTTATCGACAACTCGCAAATTATTGCATTCCCCGGTGGTTTCTCTGGTGGTGACGAGCCGGACGGAAGTGGTAAATTTATTGCTACGGCATTCCGTAACCCCATTCTTAAAGAGAGCGTAGAACGTATGCTTTACGAGAGAGATGGTTTGGCACTAGGTATTTGTAACGGATTCCAAGCTCTAATTAAATTAGGACTTCTACCATTCGGTAAGATTGCCCCACAAACTCCCGAGAGTGCAACGCTCACTTACAATAATATTGCACGTCACGTATCAACGATAGCTCGCATTCGCGTTGCAACCAATAACAGCCCGTGGCTATCAAGCTTAAACGTTGGCGATATTTATAACGTTGCAGTTTCACACGGCGAAGGCAAATTCATTTGCCCTGACAGCGTGTTGGAAACCTTGAGAAAGAATGGTCAAATCGCTACGCAATACGTTGACGACATAGGCAACCCCACAATGCTTTCACCTTGGAACCCCAACGGCTCTGTTAACGCTATCGAAGGTATTATTTCTCCCGACGGCAGAGTTATCGGTAAGATGGGACACACCGAGAGATGGCAAAGCGGTCTATACCAAAACGTTGACGGCAACTACGATATGAAGATATTCGAATCGGGTGTCAAATACTTCAAGTAATACATATTGCAAAATAAAAAACAGCAACGCGAGTTGCTGTTTTTTTATGATTAACTTTCTGTGTTATGCAAAATCTCTGTCGATTGATATTACAAAGAAGTAGGTTTTTTCGTCGTCCTTGTAAGCATCGGTTAATGCTTTTTCGATTTCGGCTTTTGTAATTTTTTCGCTGTATGGTATGACTACGTCGAATAGAATGTTGGTGTGCGACGCGCCGAAAACCATTCTGAAATCGTGTAGCGTGAGCTTATTGTTTAGTTCGTAGAGAATGCTCGCACAACGCGCTTTATTTGTAGCAACTTCTTCGTTATCTGTTTCTATGGGGTCCATATGTATGGATAAATGTA
>JAFXIQ010000009.1 GCA_017533005.1 Clostridia bacterium
CAATAGGTACTCTCGGTCATAAGGTTGAAGGCTACGATTCAGGTTGGTACAATCTCGTTCTTAACGACGCTGAAAACAAGTACAATATAACCAAGCGTCCTATTGTTATCACACCTCTCACCGCAACTCAAGTATTCGGTGCTAACGCATCTAATATCGCATGCGACTTTGATAATGCGAAAGCAGGTAGCGAGCTTCCCGTAGGTTCAAAAGCATTCGTTGACGGTTATGAAACACTTCCTGCTGGAATTTTCTCTAGATACAATCCCAGCAACGTTTCTACAGTAGGTAAATATCCTATAACAATAACCGAAAGTGCAGCTCTTAAGTCCCCCTACTACACCATCACGCTAGGTTACGCTGCTGATGAAGAATACAATGCGGACACAAACAAAGTCGTTTATTACGAAATAACCAAGAAACCCGTAACAGTTCTCGCTTATCCCGGTGACAATAGCTATATCGTACCAGAATACGTATACGACAGTGACGTTGCTCCCATAAACTGGTCAGTTTCGGGCGCAGTTAAAGGTTACGACGTTGTATTCGCACCGATTTGCGACGTAACTAAAACGTCTTCCGTAGGCGAATATCCAATCTACCACGACGAAGCCGTCACTAATGCAAACAACCCCAACTACACGATTACTTTCAGCTATAAACCTTACAAGATTGTAGCTCGTACCATCGTTATCACACCAAATACCGACCAACTAAAAGTTTACGATGGTTTGACCGATACAGACCCAGTTCTAACCTACTCCGTCTCAACTGAAAACGGTACTGAGTACAATGGCTTCACTTTGAGAGAAGGCGACATCTTGCTATCAAGAAATAAATATCGTATCGGTTATCTAGAAAGCATCGAAGCAACGAACAACCCCGATGGTCAAAATGCAGGTATGTATTTCATTACGCTTCTTGCCGATAATGCAAATTATACAAACTTCATATTTGAATTCAACTCGGGCGTTGTATTCGAAATCGAAAAGGCAACTAACGACGTAACGTTTACCGACGGCACAATTCTAGAAGACGGTCAACTTGTTCGCAAGCTTACCTACTCGGGTCTAGTACAAGAGCCTTCTGCAAACCTAGTTTACGGAACAGCTAACTTCGATACTAACGGATACAAAAAAGACGTTGGAACTTACACAATCACACTCAGCGCTCCCGAGAGTGAAAACTATCTTGCAGTAAACGAAACCATAACGGTTTACATCTCTGCTAAACGCCTTGATGACGTAGTTGCCAGCTCTATTGTTGATGATATGTCTATCTTAACGAAGGTTTACGGCGATGCTGATAGCGAATTCATAAAGACCGTTGTCGGTTGCGAAAGTGAAGTTCTCACGTTAGTTATGAGCCGTGTAGCAGGCGAAAACGTTAATAAATACGACTTCATCGATAACATCGTTATCAAGAATGCAAACGGCGAAATAGATACCAACTATGTTGTTGACTTCGCAGACGGTGCAAATGAAGAAGTATTTGAAATCACAATTAGAGAAATCGTTGTAACACCCGACCTTATTAAGAAAGAGTATCGCGACTCTGATAACCTTGTAGTAGAAGGCTACGAAACAGGTTACGGTGATAACGACAAGATTTCCATTACTTACACTCGTGAAGCAGGCGAAGAAGTCGGTACTTACAACCTAGTTTCTCTATCAACCGACAATACTAACTACAAACTATCGTTTGCAGTTGATTCAAATCTCGGAAAGTTCGAAATCACACGTAGAACAGCTTACGTAACGGCTGTTGCAACAGGTCATATTTACGGCGCAACGAGCGATAGCGAACTTAAATACGACGTTACAAACCTATACGGAACGGACACCCTATTCGGAACGCTAAAGCGTGAACCCGGCAACGATGCAGGCACGTACGTCATTAGCCAAGACACCTTGACAGATGATAACAACCTCAACTATCATATTGAATACACCTCGGCACTATACACTATTGCTCAAATTGCTCTAGAAATCACTCCACGCGCACACGTTCTAGAATACGGTGATGATGCAGAAGCTCTCGACTACGATATTACGTTAGGTGCTCTCGTTTCAGGTGAATCTCTAGAAGGCGCTCTATCAAGAGAAGATACGACGGCTGTAGGCGTTTATTCCATCGAACAAGGCACGCTAAACAATGAAATCGTTGACGGCGTAATGAGAAACAAGAACTACGCTATTACGTTTGTAGAAGGCGTTAAATATGAAATAACCACAAGAGCTTTAACTCTTACCGTTACGTACACCAAGCAAGTATACGGCGAAGCAAAAACCACAATCGATTATACAATCACGGGCGAACTAGCTTATGGCGAAACAGCTCTCAAAGGCGCCTTTGCAGTTAATGCTTACGACGTTGGCCTATATGACGTAACAGACGGTACGATTAAGACGGAAAACACAAACTACAACATCACGGTAACATCTTACGATGGCCTATACGAAATCACCAAGAGACCACTTAAAGTTGTTGCAGATGCTGTAACTCAAGTTTATGGTGATAAATCAGTTGCTCTAACTTACACTATTCCTGAAGGAACTATAGACGGTCTTGCAAACGGTCTAGTTGGTTTAGACACTTTATCTGGCGAACTAACAAGAGAATCTGGTAGCTTCGTAGACTCATATGATATTCAAGTAGGTACTCTTGCTAACTCGAATTACGAAATAGTTTTCGTTGGCAATACTTACACTATCACCAAGCGCGCTTTGACAATTCGCATTACCAACCAAGAAAGCGAATATGGTGCGGAAATCATAGTTGACCAAAAGGCATACGAAATCATTTCTGGTGACGTTGTTTCTAACGACGACCTAGGTATCACGATTTCTAAACCCGATGGCATTTCTATGGGATATTATCCTTTAGACGTTGATTTCACCAACGAAAACTACGCTATCACATTCACACAAGGTTACTTCATAATCTTGAAGTATCGCGCTTATATCAGCACTGATGCAAGTGAATTGTTCTTCTTGTACGACGGCAATGAACATAAAGTTTCTGCTCTATGCTCAAGCGGTGCAGACGTAACCTATTTCGTTGACGGAGAAGAAGTAGAAAATGCTTTCGTTGACCCAGGCGTTTACGAAATTATCCTTCGCGCAAACGCAACGGAAAACCACCTAGCTCCTAACGACGTAAAAGTTATTTTGACAATTCTTCAAGATAGACTAACGGCCACCACTAATGGTATCGATGCTGTCGTAATCAATAAAGACGGTTATGCACCCGACGTTGTTCTTGAACTTATCAAGATAGAAAAAGACGACCCGACATTGAGTGAAAACTTGAACTCAAATCAAAAAATTGTTCGTGGTTTCAACGTTGAAATTAAAGACGACAATAACGAACTAATAGAAGGAACCGGAACGATTTCTATTAAAGTTCCCGCAGCTCTCATCGAACAAGATACGGTTAGCCTTCTCATTTCTAGAAACGGCGTTTACGAAGTCGTAGAAGTTGAAATCGAAGAAAACGGTTACGTAACACTCGAAGTCGACAATCTATCTACGATAGCTTTCGTTGAAACAACGAACGGTTCTGCAATCATAATCGGTGTATTGATTGGCGCTGCTCTACTCATCATCTTAGGCGGTATGGCAATCTTCATGTTCCGCAAGAGATATTAAGATTATTTAAAGAAGACTAGGGCTTCCTAGTCTTCTTGTTTTATTTTACAAATTTTACATACGGAGTGTCACTATGAAAAAAAGACTTACAGCGGAAATGTGGGATAAAATGCAATTTTTATTCCGTAACTACTACGATAGAACTATGCACTCGGTTTTCTATTATGACAGCAAAATCGATGACGAACTTCTAGCAAAAATCTATATGGGAATTCTAGACAAAACCCCTGTTTTGCGCTCTACTTTCCATAATCACCCCATAAAACCCTACTGGACAATCAACGAAGACTACAACGTAGCAGACTTCTTTGAAGTCGTTTCTCCAGAAAACGCCACAGAATATATAGAAAAATTCGTTGCTACAAGCGTCGATTACAAGGCGAAAGTGCAAATGAAAGTGCGTATAGTTCGCGAAGAAAACAAGGATACGCTTGTCGTGCTAATCAACCACATGTGCTTTGATGGTGGCGATTTCAAGTATTTCAATACGAAAGTAGCGGAATATTATAATAAATATCTAGAAACAGGCGAGCTTGTTATCGATATCAAACAAGGCACGCGCTCGGCTGAACAAGTTTACGACGATATGACGGAAGAGCAAAAGGCTCACGCTAAATCGCTCTACAAAAATATTTCCACAACAAAAAACAAAGTTGTTTTCCCCTTTGCACCTACAACCAAAGATGATAGACCGCGTATCATAAGAGAAAAACTTTCCAAAGAGCTATTCACGGCTATGCGCGTTAAGGGCAAAGAAAACGGTGCAACCATCAATGATATTTTGTTAGGTTCATACTTCCATTCTCTATACAAAATTTGTGAAGTTGATGAAAGTGCGACAATTACCGTTCCCAGCATGATTGACCTACGCAGATACATCAACGGTGGACAAACCAAAGGTCTTACCAACTGCACGGGATTTATGCCTTGTACGCTTACAAACGGCGCAGGAGCGACGATTGACGACACCATCGCAAAAGTACAAGAAGCTCTTGCTCCATCAAAAAAAGACCCCTATCTCGGGCTCTATTCGCTTCCACTACTAAAACTCGCTTATACGATTCTTCCACAATGCATTTCTGAAATCGCTATTAAGATAGGTTACACCAATCCTTATATAGGTATGTCAAATATCGGTATTATTAAAGCCGAAGATTTTAAACTAGGCGAAGCTAATATTTACGACGCTTGGTATTCTGGTGCGCTCAAATATAAACCGTATATGCAACTCGCATTAACGACTTTTAATAGCGAAATAACATTCTCAATCGCCATTCGTGGCAATAATGAAGACGAGAGAATTTTCCGCGAATTCTTACTGGATATAATCAACAATATAAAAGAATACGCTAAATAAACAATATTAAAGCCACTCTCTTGAGTGGCTTTAATATTTTTTGTTTTATTTTCTGCTATTTATGGCGTCTTCTATCGCACCCCATAAGGATAGTTCACTATCAGAATTAACGTCGCAAGCATAGTGCCATACCATTACGCCACCTATTCCCGAGTCAATCGCATATACTGTCTTATCGTATATCATCTGATATCCGTTATAATGCGTATCGTAATACGTATCGCCTTCTTTATATTCATTTGTTATGATATTTCCATATTTACCTAGTTCTTCGGCATATTGCTTGTAGTCGCCCCAATAACCAGCTTTATTAACAGGTCTAGAATAAAATGGAAGTCCCAGATTTAACTGCGCTTTATCCGTATACATATACGGGTCGTTATCAAAAGCATCGTTTGCGAATTCATAAGCTGCAAACTCTCTATAAGCACTAAATGCAAAAGTTCCGTGATAACCATATTCATCAAATAAATCGTAGTTCATATTTTCTACGAAATCAACGTATTGAAGATACGAGTGGTCAAAAATATTGAATATTCTCATATCCCAAGGACCGATTGCTACGCTCATCGTCTTACCGGGTAGGGCTTCTTTAAGCTCCTTACAGGTTAAAAACATATTCGCCCAACCTTCTTGGTCTTGTGGATATTCATAGTCGAAAGATAGTCCGTCAAGTTCGTATTTGTTACAAAATTCTACGGCGTTTTCCACGAATTGCGCACGATTAGCATCAAATGCCGTATCGTGAATATAAGGCGTGGATAATCCGCTACCGTTTCTATCTTGACCGAGTAAAGTTACAACAATATCCGTACCGGGTTGTATAACGCTTCTTACGTTTTTCAAGGCATTCTCAAAGATTTCTTGTCCATCCATCATTTTTCCGTTAATCTCTTCGTCATAGAAGTATATTTCACCCTCCGCCGTGAAGTAGATACTTGAAATTAGATTTACGTTTGTTATAGGTCTAAAGTGCCTTGCGTCAATAGAGCCTTCCGTACAAATAGTCTTGCATACGGCATATGCAGTTACACGAAAATCGTCTCTATACGTTGCACCCATATTAAAAATTTCTACGTCGCCTATTTCCCACGCCTTTCTACTGTCTAGGATTTTGATTTCTATTCTATCGGTAGTTATAGAAGGGAACGAGCAATATCTATATTCGCCAATAAAGTCTTGTCTATAGAAGAAAATCATATCACCGTTTTCATCTCTATAGAAAAACTCAAAATTCGTAACGTTGTCTCCGTCTTCGTGTAATACTATCGTATTGAATTCGATTCTCTCGGATAGGTCGATAGTAACGCCTTCCGTATTAGTCGCTGTCGTAGCGGTATCTGCGTAATCAACGCTGTAATTGGTATAAGTCTTTACGTCCTCTTCCCCTTCTTTAGAATATGCAAAGGCCACTACTATACCGAGAGCTATTGCTAAACACAGTACAAGTGCTATTACTGTATTTCTAATTCTTATCATTTTTCGTCTCCTTATATTTATAAACCGTTGAGAGCTCTCAACGGTTTTAATTGATTATTCTTAGAAAAGACCTGTAATGTTTCTATCTTCATCAATGGTCATATTTACAGCATTGGGTACTTTTGGGAGCCCTGGCATAAGCATTATGTTACCACAAACGGCTACTATGAATTCAGCACCACCTCTTACTAATAGTTCTCTAACAACAAATTCAAATCCCGTTGGTCTACCTAATAGTGTAGCGTCTTGCGAGAAACTGTATTGTGTTTTTGCGATACATACGGGGTATTTTGCATATTCGCTTGCCTCGATTTTTTTGAGTTGTTCACGAGCTTTATCGCTGAATACTACGCTTCCTGCGCCATAAATTTTCTTTGCAACTGCATTGATTTTCGCTTCAATGGAGTCTTCGTCTGCGTAGGTTAGTTGTAGCTTATTATCGTTTTCGCACGCGCTTACAACAGCATCTGCGAGTTCCTTACAGCCTTCGCCACCTTTTGCCCATGCTTCAACTACGATAGCTTTAGCGCCGTTCTCTGATGCAACTTTCTTAATAAAGTTCAATTCTTCTTCGGTATCGGTTATGAACTTATTGATAGCTACTACTAGTGGCAAACCGAATTTCTTTAGGTTTTCGATATGACCAACCATGTTTATGATACCTTTTTCAAGAGCTTCCATATTCGGTCTGTTGACTTCTTCTTTAGATGCATAGCCATTGTATTTCATTGCACGTGCCGTAACAACTAGTACTACTGCGCTAGGATTGAGACCTGCAGTTCTGCACTTAATGTCAAAGAACTTCTCTGCACCGAGCTCAGCACCAAATCCAGCTTCAGTTACAACGTAGTCGGCAAGACTCATTGCCGTTCTTGTCGCAATTATGGTATTACAACCGTGTGCGATGTTCGCGAAAGGTCCACCGTGAACGAATGCCGGAGTTCCTGCAAGAGTTTGAACAAGGTTAGGGTAAAGTGCATCGGATAATAGAATTGCCATAGCATTTTCTGCGCGCAAATCACGAGCAAAAACCGTTTCGCCTTTATCGTTGTAGCCTATGATAATATTACCGAGTCTTCTCTTAAGGTCGTTTAAACTACGAGCTAAGCAAAGAACAGCCATTATTTCGGACGCTGCCGTGATATCAAAGCCGTCCATTCTTGGAGTGCCGTTGACTTCACCACCTAGAGCAATTTCCACAGTACGGAGCGCTCTATCGTTACAGTCGAGCGTTCTTCTCCACGTAATTTCTTTTAGTTTTAGCTCATTGCCTTGCTTGATGTGGTTGTCAATAAGCGCCGAGAGTAGATTATTAGCAGCAGTAATGGCATGGAAGTCGCCGTTAAAGTGTAGATTGATATCTTCCATAGGAACAACTTGTGAATAACCACCACCGGTTGCACCACCTTTAATGCCAAATACAGGGCCAAGAGAAGGTTCTCTCAATGCAAGAGCTACCTTTCTGCCGGTTATTTGCATACCGTCTGCGAGGCCTATCGAAACAGTAGTCTTACCTTCTCCATAAGGTGTGGGGTTAATTGCCGTAACGAGAATTAATTTAGCGTCAGAATCTTCTGCGATTGGCGTAGTAACTTTTGCCTTAAACTTGCCGTAGCGTTCAAGATTTTCGTCTTGAATATCAAGCTTTTTAGCAATTTCTTCAATGGGTTTCATTTTATAGCTTCTAGCGATTTCGATATCTGTCATAACAAATCTCCTATGGTTGATAGATACATTATATATCTTTTTCCATCTAATTCCAAATGAAATAGCAAAATTTTATCAATGCTTTACCATAAGTCACAAAAAAGGCTAAACATATCACTTGCAAATTGTTGCAAAAGTCGCAAAAACCTATTATAATTAACAAGCACGGAAATGGAGAGATGTCCGAGAGGCCGAAGGAGCACGATTGGAAATCGTGTGTACCCCGCAAGGGTACCGTGGGTTCAAATCCCACTCTCTCCGCCAAGTGAGACAGTGGCGAACCAAGAATTAATTTGCTACTGTCTTTTCTTTTAAAAGTTATCAAAAAGCCCTAATAGATTTGCTAAAACACTCTATTAGGGCTTTATTCTTTAGAATTTACATTTCTTAAGCCTTCTCATCCAAAGCTGGTACCATGGTGGAAAGTCTATTCCGCTTGCAGGTATAAACATTATCTCGTTTATTAGTCCATAAAAAACAACCTTGAAATCCAAGTTTTCATCAGTGTTGTTTGTTATTTCTTTGTAAGTTTCATAAAGATAATATACGTTGCCCCACATATTTACCAATGGATATAGACCATAAGCATAATCGGCATAAATTGGTTGATATGGGTCTATAAAACCTGTTAGTGTAAACGTCTTGGGATCAACCATGATGTTCATTATGTTTATATCCCCATGACATAATACTGGTTTCTGAGATTCATCTTTTATGCTTTTATATTTTTCAATCGCTTGATTGATTAGTGCGTAATGTTTTTTGTTAAACTTACCGTTTGCATAGAGCTTGTTCATATACTCTACAGCTGGCTTTAATTTTAACTCTTCAAAACACTCCGACCAAGTATCATATTTTGCATCATCTAGATAACCAAATTTCTCATTGGTTGCGTTTTCCCAACCTAAGATGCCATTTATTACTTCTTTTGCAAGTGCTTTCTTCTTTGATTTTGATTTAAAAATAAACTTGGGGTGTAAAAGGTTTTGACCTTTTAGAAACTCCATTACGAGCAAGTCTTCATTGTAATAATAAACTTCTGGTACTTTAACGTTTGTATGCTCGGCAAGTATTTTTAGCGTTCTCGCTTCTGTTTCGCTCAAATCTTTCCTAGAATAGTTTTTGATGGCAACTACTCTACCATCATCAAGAGTAGCCTTAAAAACTTTACCAAAGCTACCACCACCAAGATATTTAGTGCTGACAATCTTTGCGTTTAGGGCTTGAACAACTGCATCGTAATTATATTGCATGGTGTTTCTCCTTTCAGATTGATTTTAAAGTTCTTGTGGTTTGTAGTTTTAGTTTAGTGCTAATTTTCTTATCGTTATATCATAATCACGTTTTAAATATCATTTTAATGTTGTATTTATTTACAAAATATAGTAAAATAAGCCCATGGAAACCAACAAACTCGTAAGTATTAACATTTTACCACCAACAAAAAACCCCATTTTTGAGCAACGCGAAACTTGCGTTACTCATACTCCCTATATGGTAGAAACAGCCTTTTACTCATTAGTACAAGCTGGAGACGTAGAAAAGGTTAAAAATAGCATTAATAATTTTATAAAAGATGGTATTGTTATCGGTAGACTTTCAAACGATTCTTTAAGACAAATGCAATATTGGGCAGTTTGTTGCATTACGCTTGGTACAAGATACGCAATAAAGGGTGGATTGGACGAAATGCTGGCTTACAATTTAGCAGACTCTTTTATCATAAAAATTGATAAAATGTCCAAAGCAGAAGAAATCGTTGATTACTTGATTTCTGTTTTTGTAAAGATTACTGAGTCAGTAAAAGAACACTCCCACCCTGCTTATTCAAAAGAAATTCACGCTTGCATAAACTATATTGAAAAGCATCTTCACGAAAAACTAACGATTGAACGTATTTCTACCGCTATGGGATATAGTAAATCTTGGCTACCCAGAAAATTCAAAAACGAAACCGGAACAGCTCTAACCGACTATATAATGTCCAAAAAGATTGAAGAAGCAAAATCCCTACTACATAGCAACACCCCACAAAATATTGTTGCCTACACCCTTGGCTTCTGCTCACAAACTCACTTTATACAATGTTTCAAAAAATATTGTGGAATAACCCCAAATCAATTTGCGCATACAATCAAATAATAATCCTTCACAATCGTTTACATTTTTGGTTGAACTGGGTATTATAAAGATATAAGCAACGTTCATACTTCTTATCGTTTCGGACGTAAAGGCTGGGGATTATCATCAGTCGAAGAAGAAATGTGTTGCTTTTTTGTTGTAATGATAAACAACAAGCAAATTGCCTTGCTCGTCTCTAACCTTGCTATCGGCAAAGAATTTTGCTTGGGCTTCAGTAAGAGTTCCACCTTGAGAGTCTTTGAGAGATGATTTTATTCCCGGCTTATC
>JAFXIQ010000010.1 GCA_017533005.1 Clostridia bacterium
CACGAAAACGTGCTATAATCATATAAAAACTCGTTCTAACCTAAGGGTTTTAGGCGTTTTACAAAGATAAACAATGGTCATTATTGTTCTAACCCAAGGGCTTAAAAAACAAAGTTTTGAAGCCCCTACGGAACCAAAGGCTAGGAGTTCGAGCCTCTTAGGGTGCGCCAAAAGAAAAGACCTTGAAATCATTCAAGGTCTTTTTTATTTTTCTTTTTTTGTGGCAGAAACTTTAAAAGCGACTAGTTCTTAAAAAATACACTTTAGGCAACCTATTATTGAATTAATGATACCCAATTCAGTCCTTTAGAACTAGTATTACGTTGTTTTCCACGAGAGCAACTCCGGATAAAGGTGCTGTTTCCAGTACGAGTTCATTGTTTAGATAGGCTTTAATAGGGGCCACGTCGAGAGCTATTGTAGACTTGATATGACCTTTTCTTATGCCCATGTTGCCACCGTTTTTATTGTTAGGGCTTTCTTTACAGCACAAACGTACCGAGTCGCAACTCGTTACAGATTCTTTGCCTTCTATGTCGATAATCTTTAGAGTAAGAAGCTCCATCGTTATTAACCTTGTGCCTTTTTATATACGTCGTCGATGGTACCACACATCAAGAATGCTTGTTCGGGAATGTTGTCGCATTCGCCTGATAGTATTGCATCGCAACCCCTAATCGTTTCTTTAAGTGGAACGTAAGCGCCTTTGATTCCCGTGAAGCTTTCTGCTACGTGGAATGGTTGGCTCATAAATCTTTGCAAGCGTCTAGCTCTACGAACGATTAACTTATCTTCTTGAGATAATTCGTCGATACCTAATATTGCAATAATATCTTGCAATTCTTTATATCTTTGTAGTACGCGTTGAACTTCTTTTGCAGTTTTATAATGGTGTTCGCCGACTATTTCCGGAGAAAGCATTTTAGAGGACGATTCTAGTGGTGAAACTGCAGGGTAAATACCTAATTCTACTATGCTACGCGATAGTACGGTTGTTGCATCAAGGTGTGCAAAGGTGGTAGCAGGCGCCGGGTCGGTGAGGTCGTCAGCAGGAACGAAAACGGCTTGAACGGACGTTATAGAGCCATTGTTGGTAGAAACGATACGCTCTTGAAGTTTACCCATTTCAGATGCTAGAGTGGGTTGATAGCCGACTGCCGAGGGCATTCTGCCGAGAAGTGCGGACACTTCGCTACCTGCTTGCGTGAAACGGAAAATATTATCGATAAACAACAAGACGTCCTTATTCATTTTTTCACGGAAGTATTCAGCCATTGTAAGACCTGCTAGGGGAACGCGAAGTCTAGCGCCTGCAGTCTCGTTCATTTGACCGAATACGAGAGCTGTTTTATCTATAACACCGCTTTCTTTCATTTCATTCCATAGGTCGTTTCCTTCGCGGGAACGTTCTCCAACGCCTGCGAAAACCGAATAGCCGTTATTTTCGAACGCGATATTACGAATAAGTTCCATAATGAGCACGGTTTTGCCAACGCCAGCGCCACCGAAAAGACCTATTTTACCACCTTTTGCGTACGGTGTCATAAGGTCGATAACCTTTATACCAGTTTCTAAAATTTTACTAGAACTAATGAGTTCCGTGAAGTGTGGTGGCTCGTGATGGATAGACCATTTAGTTTCAGTGGCTATTTCACCCATATTATCAATGGGCTCGCCCATAACGTTAGTCATTCTACCTAGGGTTTCTTTGCCTACGGGGACGGAAATAGGTGCTCCTGTATCGACAACTGGCATACCCCTAGAAAAACCGTCCGTTGAGTGCATAGAAATACAACGTACAATACCGTTACCAATATGTTGAAGTACTTCAAGAGTATAAATTTTGTTATTTTTTTCTATTGTAACCGCGTGGAAAATATCGGGTAGCTTGTTGTCGTCGAAGTAAACGTCGACGATGGAGCCCGTTATTCTTACAACGATACCTTTATTTCCTTTTGCCATACTATACCTCCTCGGAGTTAGACGCACCGCTAGAAGTCTCTATAACGCTTGTAGTGACGGCGCTTTGGCGTTTTTTCTGTATTTCGATATTAAGTTTAGTTTGAGTGTCGTTAGCGTGGTCGACAGCCGTTCTCATTGCCATAAGAGTCGCTGCTTGCGCGCCGAGTGCTCCTTCTATAAGGATTTTAAAAGCCCTAGAAAGGAACAATTTATGGTGCAAATCGCGATTTACCGACTGTTTATCGGGGAGCCATAGCACGTTGTCGCTAGACGTTATTTCTTCGTTATCAAACGGTAGCAGTTTTTTAACGACGGGCTTTTGTGTCATCGTATTGATGAAGCTCTGATAGATAACGTAAACGTTAGGTGCTTGTCCAGATGCATATAGCGAATAAATCTCATTTAGTAGGGGGCTTGCGCTGTCTATATTAGGTACGTCAGGCGTTTCGAAATGCGTAAAGTCGTAACCCTTTTCTGTAAAGTAATTGACGGCGTTTTTTCCCGTTACAATGAGTGAGAAGTCGTTTAACGCTTGTAAAGTTTCGGCGCTGAAGGAATGTAGGTCGTAATTATACGCTCCACATAACCCACGGTTATAGCCCACAATTAAATAGCAGTCTTTAGCATTAGAAACGCTATTGTTGCGCTCGATATCCGTAACGCATGACGATAACTTTTCGCACTCGTTAGCATATTTAGAATAAGCAAGGTTAAGCTTATTTATTTTTGAGTATTTGGCAGAAGATGCCGTTTTCATGGCATTGGTGAGTTGCTTAGTTAATTCGACGCTACGTAGTCGTTTTTTTAGCTGTTCTAGGCTTGCCATTTACTATTCCTTATGAATTCTCTAAGCTCGTTATTTACGCGTTCCTTGGTGTCGTCAGACATTTTTTCGCCTGTTTCAAGCAATGCTACAAGCTCGTTTGCATTGAATGTAAAGTGTCTATAAAGCTCACTTTCGTATTCCTCAATGTCATTTACGGGAACCGAATTCGCGTATCCTTCGGAAACGGCATAGATAAGCAAAGCTTGTTGCCAGTCCTTGAGTGGGGAGTATCTAGCTTGCTTTAGTGATGCCATCATTCTCGCGCCGAGGTCGAGAACGGCTTTAGTATCCCTATCCATTTCAGTACCGAATTGAGCAAAGCCTGATAGCTCGCGATATTGAGCGAGTCGCATACGAAGTGAAGAAGAAACTTGCTTCATAAGCTTGGTTTGCGCAGCACCGCCTACGCGTGATACTGATAGACCTACGTTTACTGCAGGACGTTGACCTTCGTGGAAGAGTTCGGTTTCTAGGAATATTTGACCGTCGGTGATAGAAATGACGTTCGTAGGAATATACGAAGCTATATCGCCAGCAAGAGTTTCTAGTAGTGGGAGAGCTGTCATTGAGCCACCGCCCAAACGTTCTGCGAGTTTAGCAGAGCGTTCAAGAAGTCTTGAATGTAGATAGAATACGTCGCCGGGATAGGCTTCTCTACCAGATGGTCTATGAAGAAGTAGCGACAATTCACGATAAGCGACAGCGTGTTTAGATAAGTCGTCGTAAATAATTAAGACGTCTTTTCCGTTATACATGAAGTATTCGCCCATAGCGGTAGCGGAGAAAGGCGCTATATATTGAAGTGACGCCGATGCTGATGCGGGAGCGCTGACAATCGTGGTATAGCTTAAAGCTCCGTATTTTTCGAGTTTTGCGCGAATTTCGGCAACGGTAGAGTCTTTTTGACCTATTGCAACGTAAATACAGATAACGTTTTTGCCTTTTTGATTTATGATGGTATCAATAGCGAGCGCTGATTTACCGGTTTGTCTATCGCCGATAACAAGTTCTCTTTGACCTTTGCCGATGGGAACGAGAGTGTCTATCGCCTTTAAACCGGTATGCAAAGGTTGCGAAACGCTAGCTCTATCGAGAATTGAAGGAGCGTCACACTCAATAGGACGTCTAATCGGGGTTTGTATACGTCCTTTTCCGTCTATAGCTTGACCTATAGCATCTACGGTTCTACCGAGAAGAACGTCACCTACGGGTACGGATGCAATCATACCGATTCGACGAACGGGAGAGCCACTTTCTATGTGTTCGTATCTGCCGTAAATAACGCAACCAATACGTTCTCTTTGAATGTCCAAGACCATACCGCGTTCACCGCAGTCGAATTCTACGACTTCGCCGTACATAATATCTGCTAGACCGTCCATCCAACAAATACCGTCGGAAACGCTTATAACGCGACCTAATTGATAGGTTTGCAAGAAGCTATCCACTTTAATAGAGTCCTCGATTTCCTTAATTAAAGTATCAATGCTTTCGTCGCCCAGAATGACGTCGCGATTTGTTCTAATTTTGAGTTGATAGAGTTGTTCTTTGACGGTGGCATCGTAAATCGTATCGCCGATTCTTAACTTAAGTCCACCGATGAGAGAAGGGTCTTCTTTTATCCAAAACGATTGTTTACCGCCGATTTCATCGAGAAGCTTTTGAGTAGCGGACCTAATTTTTTCTATTAAATCGTCGTGGAGTTTAAAGGTAGAAGTCAAAGTGACGTACAAAATATCGTGAGTTTTCAAGTAAGCGATATCGCCGGGGAGCAAGGTAATTTTTGCGAGAATCGCATCGACGAGTTTCGCTTCTTTTTCACGAAGCATAGAAGAATAGGGCTCTTTCTGGAAGAGTTGTTTTGCGTCGTTAATGATTTTATCGACGGTTTTATTGTGAACGTCAAAAAGGAACTCTCTACGTAGTTCTAGGCGTTCGTTTTCTCCATCTTTTGCGATGTTTTGACGTTCTAATTCGGAATTTTTAATAATTTCCTGAATGTCTGGGCGAGCGATGTCGTCGGCGGATTTTACGCTGATTTCCGGCGTGGAAACGTCGGGAATGCAGTTTTCGATTTTTTCAGCCTCGTCGAGTTCTTCGTTGATACGTTTTATACGAGCCTCGAACTTTTTTGTAATCGATTTACGGCCGATAAGGACGACTATGACTGCCAAAATTAGGAAATTTATGACGGCGTATAGTATTTCCATAGTGACTAAGAAACGAATTCAGAAATGAATAGTTGAGCTAGTCTGGAAGCGTTGTTGTTTAAGGTATCTTCCAGCTGAACTTTTTCATTTTCGAGAGCGAGCTTAAATTCAGTAGTTTTATTATGCTCGTTGCGTGAAGCATCTGCCAAATCTGATTCGGCTTGAGCTTGTTTTTCAGAAACGCGGTTTTGTGCGTCGATAAAAGCCTGTTCTTGGGCTAGTTTAGCAGATTTTTGTGCATTTTCCGTCAAATCTGCTATCAATTTATTGTCGTTAAGCTGTTTATTTTTAGCGTTGTCGATACGCGCCTTGCGCTTGTCGAGGTGCGCGAGCATGGGCTTAAGCAACAAATAATGGAGAATAACCATTAGAAGAACAAAGCAAATTATCGTCCACAAAACGACAGAAATTTGTATGTTCATAGTAATGATTAAGCGATTTTAGCCACCAACATAAACGCGATAAGGAGCCCGTAAATAGTAAGAGCTTCCATAAGAGCTAGAGAAATGATAAGAGTTGAGCGAATTTCTTTAGCGGCGTCGGGCTGACGAGCGATGCTTTCCATAGCGGCTTTAGAAGTCAAGCCTTGGCCTAGAGCAGGGAAAATTGTGCTGAAAGCGACTGCGACAGCTGCAGCGATAGCGATGATAGCGTTAGAGTCCATGATAAATCTCCTTTTTTGAGCTATTTAGCTGATTTTTTTAATTTTTTTATTTTTTTAGGCTTGAGCGGAATTTCTTCGAGCTCGGTAGCCTCGTCTAGGTAAATCGAAACGAGCATAGTGAAGACCACGGCTTGAATGGCGCAGAATAGAAGTGATAGGGCCATCATAATGATGGGAGCGCCGATAGGAAGCAGTGAATAAAGCTCGTGGGTGACGGTTTCCTCGCCGAAAACGTTGCCGTAAAGACGAAGAGCGAGAGAAACGGGTTTAATAATTTCGTCCAAAATTAGTATGGGTAGCATAAACGCAGCAGGGGTGATGAAGCGTTTAAAGTAGTGTTTTGCGCCCATTTTTAAGCTTGCGATTTGAAGGAAAGAAAACGCGACTATACCGAGACCGGCGGTAACGGAAAGAGAAGCCGTGGGAGCTTTTAGGTAAGGGGTAAGGCCCACGCCGGGGATTAAGCCGGAGTAGTTAGAAGCGATAATGAAAATGAACAAAGAAGCGAGAAACGTGAAATGTTTTCTAGCTTTTTTAGTGCCGAGAATACCCGAGAAGAAGTTATCGAGATATTCGATAGCGTACTCGAAGACGTTTTGGAATTTGGAAGGACGTTCTTTAAGGTTTCTAGTTACGAGCCAAGAAAGTAGCGCGACTATAGCGAGAATGCACCACATGACGATTACTTCGCCTGTGACGTCGAGAATGCCGAAAATACTGATAATTACTTCGCTATTTTGACCCATTTAAGTCCTCCTTGGTGGTGGAAGTATCGGAGTTATCTTTAGTTTTTTTATATTCGATGTTTTTTGACAAAGTGAGAAGACGATGTGTAAAAAATAAAGAAGGTAGAGTTGCGCCGACGGCTGCGCCGATGACGAAAAAGGTCGTGTCAAAGGTCGTAACGGGAGCAAGGAAATATGCGCCTACTATATACGCGATGTTTATGAATTGGCGAAGTACAGAAACTATCGCTAAAGAATTAGGTTTTTTTATAAGGACGCTTTTAGAAAGGTAGTAATTCAAGACGCAAACTAGCGTTCCGCCCACAAATGCTAAAAAAGCACCCAACACGTTCCACATAATAATATGATTTCCTTTTTTACTCGTAATAATCTATAAAGTTATACGAGAGTTTACAAGGCTTATTATATCACTTAAAACGCGCGATGTAAAGTTTTTTTTGAAACCTTGCTTTTTAGTGCAAAACCGCCTTAAATTCCCCAAAAAATATCGCGAGAATTTCTTCTCGCGAACATAGGTGTTTAGGATACCAGATATCAGGTTTAAGTTACCTATTATTGATATTATCTCACGACGCCGATTAAATATTCTAGTGGAATTGAGCCGAGAGCTCTGCTGTCGGTACTGCCGTCACGGTTGTCGCCTAGCACATAAATTTCCCCTTCGGGAACGGTGTATTTTTGCGTGGGTATTACCACGTCGCAGTCGGGATTTGCGATTCCGAATGCGCGAGTGGCTTCGTCAAGAGCGTTCCTATTGAGCATAATTCTTACGTCTTCTGCGCGCTCATCGTTTACGTATAGGAATACGTGGTTTACGCTGTCAACGGTTTCGGCTTTTAGCTCTACGGTGTCCCCGGGGAGCGCGACTACGCGCTTAATGAGTGGTATGAATCCCCCGAGCTCGGTTGTTGATTTTATATGCCCACCGATTACGGGAATAGCTCTCAAAAAGTTGTTGAATGAATAAATTTCTTCGTAGGGTTTAGCGTTTGAGCCGAATGGCGCGCAGTATATTGCAACGATATCGTTACGTTGCACTTCTTTTACGGTGTTTATGTATACCAATTCGCCGTGGCTATATGTCGGGAGCATACTGTCGCCATCGATAACGTAGGGTCTATAGGCTAAAAATCTAATCGTGGTAGCAACAAGCACTACGACTATGCATAGTAATAGGAACAATGCTATTAATAACACTATTTTTCTTGCTTTTTTGCTCATAGCCCAATTATATAACTAGGAACGTCGTCTTGTCAATACGCACCTTTTCCCTAAATAAAACGCCCGACGGTAAAAAGTTAATAAATTTTTTGCAAAAATCTCACAAATTTCGATATTGATTCTTGACAAGGATAATTTAATATATTATATTTTTAATACGCACTCGCGTAATGTATTTAATTTTAGAGACATAAATGCAAAGAACGACTCACTCAAGACAAAATGATAACAAGTTGAAAGCGCTAATCATCGTGATTATGTCGCTCATTTTTGTTGTGACGGGCGTAATCGGCGTTATGTCGGTTGGCAATTATGCTGATATTGAATACGC
>JAFXIQ010000011.1 GCA_017533005.1 Clostridia bacterium
AAAGTAACATAAGGAAACTCGATAACATCACGTTACCGGTACGTAATATTCTGTTCTTTTTATCGGTCTTTGCCATAGGAACTCCTTCCTTAACACTCTCTATTAGCGTAGCCATACTTCGCTAATACAGAGTGCCAATACGTTGATTTTTGTATCCCATCTCGCGCGAAATGCGCGAGATGGGAACTTTGACGGTTAAATTAAGTAATTAATTATTCGATTTAACGAATTAAACGATTTGATATCTGATGATATTAAGCTTTAGTAGTACCAGCAAAGTCAAATGTAAATCCAGCAGTTCCACCTGCGTAGGATTGAGTTAGCCAATTACCATCTAACCATGCGTTAATTGTGATTTCAGCGTAGTTGTCGTTAGAATCAGAATCTTTAGCGAGGTCAAAGGTGAAACCTTCTGTTGGATCAACGATTAAATCTGTTTTTGATTGGAGTAAAGAAGAATCTTGACCAGTTGTAACAGGACCTACTTTGTAGTCAGTTCTTTCGGTCAAGACTGCCTTTAATTCACCATTTACGAAAACAGCGATTAGAAGACCTGCTTTGTTGTCGCCTGTAAAGGTAGCAGTCATTTTTACTGTGGCAGCAGCATTTACGTTGTTGTTAACTACGAAGAAAGATGTCTTTGAGTTAGCAGCAATGTAGCCAGGTTGTGCTTCTTCGCCAACAGCTGCATTTTTAACAGTCCAAGGAATACCAGCAGTTACTGCACCAAACTTGCTTTCAAAATCAATAGGAGCTGATTGGAAAGTGATAGATGCTGCGTCTGCTGCAAGTGCTGCGCTGGGAACCATAGGAGCAACTTCTTGAGCTGCGTCGTTGAATACGATTGTTGTTGTTTTTGCATCGTTTGCCCAGCCGATAGCAATGTTGGCATCTGAAGATTGTGCAGCTTGTAAAGAAGCACTAGTTGCAGTTGCCGTTGCGCTGCTGGTGTACCATGCGAACGTTGCGGTTGAGAGAGCAACAACCATCAAAACTACCATAGCGATAGTGGTGATGAAAAGTGATTTTTTTGTTGATTTCATTGTAAAATCTCCTTTTTTTGTTTTTTTGTTTCCGGGGTTGATATTCGTCTATATCCGAATATCGGTGGTATGATTGTGGAGCTTAATTACTCGCTCTCCGCGCTCATAGCGTGCCATGTAACAGCGATACTAGCTATCTATCCCATTACAATGCTATCAGTTCTTCGAGTAGCCACCGTCAAAAGCTATCTTTTCGGGTAGGTCGTCTCCTAATTCTTTTTGCTACTATATATTCGGCTTGCGCCGTCTATATCCTTAATTTTTACGCGCCTTGCGTGAAGTTGAAGTCGAGCTTGATTTCGCCACCGAGCTTGTCGTCTACGCAGTCGTCGTCATGGCCTTCTAGCCATATTGCGATGGTGTACTTAATGATTTCACCACTCTTAATCATATTGCTACCGTTGCTCATTACGGTGTCTTCATCAACGAAAGGAATTGCCATCCACGGGTCTACGTTTTCGTTGAGCTTCTCGTACGTGCCGTCCCTTATGTCAACGTATCCTGCTCTCGGATAGTCGAGAAGTTCGCTCTCGGGGTCGTTAGCTATTCTTCTCTCGGGAACTGCTCTCTCGGGGGTACCGTCGGCTCTTGCCATAGCATAGATATTGCATTCTCTAGTGCCGTCCGGTAACGTTTTGATAAGGAGTATCCTTATTGCACTCTCGATGTTCTTGGTGCTCTCTACGATTTCAATGTTCTCGGTGTAGTGGTGCTCTTCTTCCGTTACGTTCTTGAAATAGAACGTCGCACATATCATATTGTCTTGCTCAAAGGAGCCTTCGTGCATTTCTATCTCGCGAATTTTGTCTTCCATTCCCATAAGCGTGGTATTATCCATATATCTCGGTCCCGAAATATTGATAACTTCACTAGGAATTTGGAACGTGGGACTAGGCGATAATTGAAAGACGTTTTGTCCGTCCCTATCGATTAGTACCTTGAAGTTGTTGTACTCAATATACGTTGTCATTCCCCATATGCCACCACCTAATATGATTAGGCCGAGTAGGGCTATGAGTATCCAAAAAACCGACTTCTTGGCTTTTGCATCGCGAGCTACCTTTTTGTTCTGTATAACGTAATTATACTTATTGGATAGCTCTTCGGTATTCTCTACCATATTTTTGCCACGAAGTTTAAGCTTTTTTTCCTTAACTTTTTTTGCTTTACCACCGGTTTCGGGTGTCGCGCTACTCTCCGGTGTCGAATTAGGTAGTTTTTCTTCTTCTGCCATTAGCTAACTCCTTTTATAACACCAAAGTCTTAATGCCTTTGAGAGCAAGGTGTAATTGTCTCTTAGGCTCGCATATGCCGTAACCTTGTAGAATATCAACACCGTTATCAACGAGAACTTTCGCTTCTTTACCATTATTGATATTTATACTTGTGGTCTTGATATTTTGAGACTTCGCGTATCCCGTGAGCATCATTAAGTGTGCGCGCTTTCTAGCGTCTGCGCCACCGTAATATCTGCTGTCAAACCTTAAATACTCGTAGTCGTATTCGGTTAGTACTTTCATTCCGGCGTTTTCAGCATTGTCTAACATTATATTTACGCCGTTTTCGTCCCTTAACCTTCTTATATTATCGAGTCCTATATTGCCTAACGCTTCTAATAGCGCGCAGTCGAACGCAAGAATCAAGTTGCCGTTTTCCGTTTTCGTGTACTTCATAAGTCTTTCGAAAACGTGGGGCTTTATGAGTAGTCTGCAACTAACTGCAATACAGAATTTATGCTTGGGGTTTTCGTTGCAAGCCTTTACCGTCTCTTTTATGGATAAGAAGTTGAAATCTTCTATCCTTTCGCTACCTTCTGCTACGGCAAAATACATTTGTGGAATGATTTTACCTAGGAATTTGTCGTTCAAAACTTGTTGAATATTGACGTATTCCACGGCACTGTCTTTGTCTATCGCAGCATCGTAGAAGTATACGATAGGCTCCGTCATTGCAACGGCAGCTTTTATTGTGGTTGCCTTTTGCCTTAACTCTTCGAGTAGGGCTTTACCAACCTTTTTGGGCTTTTTCTCCTTTTCTTCGGGGTGTAAACCGAGTGTTTCGTCTATACTTCCCGTAGAAATCTCTCCGTAAATTGGGCCATAATCGATTTCGTCATCAAATTCCCCGTCTACGGGCGCTTTGTCTTCGTTTCCACTCAAAACTGCGTTGGGTATGAACGAATATCTCTCCGCATAAGCCACTAGAACGTAAGCGTTACGCTTTTCTATTCCTTTTGCACTCATAACGAGAGCTACGACTTCGCTCGCTGTAACTAGCGCGTCATCATCGTTAACCACGATTAGAGTAGGGGTTTGCTTGGCGTGTTCGCCTTTCGCAATCTTATGTGGATATACCTTATTGTCTATCGACTTGGGGTCGAGCGCACAATATACGTATAGCGCGCCATCATTAACGCCAAATCGTAGAATGATTTTCCTATTATATCTAAAAATCTCAAATACGCCGTCGAACTTTTGTTTAATGTCAGCGTAACTCATTATTAAGTTCTTGAGCTTCGAATAATAGTACTTAACCCTGTTCTTGCACATTCTGAGCTTGTTCTCAAATACTGCAGAAAGGATTTCTCTGTCATAATTGTCGAATTCGTTGCTTACGCCTACTTCAAAAGCTCTCTCGGGAGTATCTTCTTCTTCGGGCTCCTCAGGAGTGTCGTCGTTTTCAATTTCTTCAGCTTCTTCCAATGGTGAAAAGTCGATTTTTTCATCAAGAAGCAGTTGCGTTTCTAGTCTATCGTGTACTAGCTCTGCATGAAGCTTCTCTGCTTTGTCTTTAGCTTTTTCAGCATCTTTGACTAGTTTAGCGATTTCCTTTTTGGTAGCAAGCGTTTCTTCGCTATCGCCGAGCTCGGGCTTAAGACTAATTTCTTCATCTTCAAGAAGAGAGTCCTTTTCGATTTCTTCTTGCAATGCTTCAAGCTCGCCTTCTACTTCGCTAAGCTTCGCGCTAAGCTCTTCTAACGTTTCTTCAGTTTCTTCAATCTCTTCCGTGGCTTCTGTTTCTTCCGTTGTTTCAGCTTCTTCAACTGTGACAGCTTCTTCAACCAATTCGGCTTCTTCTAGAGTTTCGGTGGTTTCGAGTGCATCTAATTCTTCTTGAACGTTGACGTCTTCCGTTTCTTCTATAGGCTCAGCTTGTTCGGAAATTTCGTTTGGCAAAACGAGCGCAGTGCCGTTATCGGCTTGCTCTTCGGTTACTTCTTGAGAAGACACTTCTTCCATTGAAATTGTAACGCGCTCTTCGTTATCCATTGTTCTCTCCACAGCGCCTACTTTTGCAGACACATTGTTATAATAAAATAAAAAAGAAATCATGTCAATGACAAATTTTTTGCCTTTAATAATGTAAAATAATAAAAGTGCGCGTTTTATTTGGTTATAGTGCGTGATTTCAGCTATACGATTTAGCTCGAAAATTCAAGCTACAAATCACGCTCAACTTCCCAAAAATAGCGCAATTCGGTATCTATAGCTACATAAATCGCACAAAATTAAGCCAGGCGAGTTATCCACATTTTGTTGATAATTCACAAAAATTTTTTCAAAAGTAAAAACGATTAAATTCGTTCCGACCGAAAAACAGAATTTTACTTTAATTTTTACCTCGGGTGTCAATTTTTCACAAAAAAATCGACAAGACTCGATCACGTTAGACGTTCATGGATAAATTATCGCCAAAATTCGACGTGCATAAGTTTATACGCGATTAATTGTCGTTATTCATTGATTTTCGGCAAATATGCATAGTTTTAAAATTTTTATGCAGTCAATTTCTCGCGCATACTCGAGATTTTTCCCAATTTATGCGCGTAATCTATAGATTTACGCGCGATTGCCCACGTTTTCGGTTTTGAATAAAATACAAAATATTTTGCATAAATTGCATTTTTCGCTTGACTTTATGCAAACACGACTTTATAATGTGTTAGTAATCTAAAAAATCATCTAATTTGGAGACGTAAAAATGCAAGATAAAAAAATCAAAAAAATCGTATTAGCATATAGTGGTGGACTTGATACTTCGATTATCATTCCTTGGTTAAAAGAAAATTACGACAATCCCGAAATTATCGCAGTTAGTGGCGACGTTGGTCAAGGTACAGAACTTGAAGGTCTAGAAGAAAAGGCTATCGCAACTGGCGCTAGCAAACTATATATAGAACATCTTACCGAAGAATTTATTAAAGATTTCGTATATCCCACCGTCAAAGCAGGCGCTAAATACGAAGGCGAATACTTACTCGGTACGTCTTTTGCGCGTCCTATCATTGCTAAACGTATCGTAGATATTGCTCTAGCAGAAGGTGCTGATGCAATTTGTCACGGTTGCACGGGTAAAGGTAACGACCAAGTTCGTTTTGAACTCGCAATCAAGGCTTTTGCTCCACAAATGAAAATTATCGCTCCTTGGCGTATATGGGATATCAAGAGTCGTGAAGAAGAAATCGCTTATGCCGAGGCTCACAACATTCCTTTGAAAATCAACCGTGAAACCAACTATAGCAAAGATAAGAACTTGTGGCACTTGTCGCACGAAGGTCTTGACCTAGAAGACCCCGCTAACGAACCGACTTATGAAAAACCCGGCTTCCTAGAAATGGGCGTATCTCCAATGCAAGCTCCCGACAAACCCACTTACGTAACAATTTCTTTCGAAAAAGGTGAAGCTGTTGCAATTGACGGCGAAAAGCTTACTCCTGTTCAAGTAGTAGAAAAACTCAACGAGCTAGGTGGCGCTAACGGTATTGGTCTATGCGACCTAGTAGAAAACCGTCTTGTCGGCATGAAGTCACGTGGCGTTTATGAAACCCCCGGTGGAACCATTCTATATCGTGCCCACGAAATTCTAGAAACACTATGCCTAGACCGTGATACTCAACACTACAAAGCACTTGTTGCTCAAGAATATGCTGATTTGGTTTACTTCGGAAAATGGTATACACCACTTCGTGAAGCACTACAAGCCTTCGTTGACAAAACCCAAGAATTCGTTACCGGTGACGTTAAGCTAAAACTATATAAAGGTAATATTATTAACGCAGGTACGACTTCTCCATATTCACTTTACAACCCAGAGTTTGCAACGTTTGATGAAGACGAAGTTTACGACCAAAAAGATAGTGCAGGTTTCATTAACCTATACGGACTACCTTTGACAGTACGCGCAATGATGCTTAATAGCTTGAAAAAATAAACAATATGAAACCAATGTGGGCAGGGCGTTTCGCCAAAGAACTCAATAGCAAAGTTAATGATTTCAACAGCTCGATTGGCGTTGACGGCGTTATGTTTGAAGAAGACGTAACGGGAAGTATTGCGCATGCAACGATGCTAGCCGAATGCGGAATTATTGCTAAATCAGATGCGCAAGATATTATTGCCGAGCTCAATTCTATCTTGTTAGATATAAAATCAGGTGCGCTAGAAATCGACCCGAATGCAGAAGATATCCATATGTTTATTGAGGGTGAATTAACCAAGCGCCTTCCCGAAGCCGGTAAAAAACTACACACTGCACGTAGCCGTAACGACCAAGTTGCAGTTGATACGCGTTTATACGTTAGGAAGAAAATAGGCTCCCTAAAATCTAAATTATGGAACCTAATTTCAACAATTTACGAACTAGCAGAAAAAAATACGGATACCGTTATGCCGGGATATACTCATCTACAAAGAGCCCAACCCATAACGTTCAGCCATCACCTTCTTGCGTATAGTGCGATGTTTATGCGCGACTATGATAGACTAGTAGACGCAGAAAAAAGACTCAACGTCTCCCCGTTAGGAAGTTGTGCTTTAGCAGGAACTACTTACCCGATTAATAGACAAATGACGGCGGAGCTTTTAGGCTTTTCTGGAGTAAGTTTCAACAGTATCGACGGTGTTAGTGATAGGGATTTTTGCGTGGAAATAGGAGCTAGCATAGCGCTTATCATGACGCACCTTTCACGCTTTAGTGAAGAGATAATTCTATGGTGTTCGTGGGAGTTTAAGTTTATTGAGTTAGATGACGCTTACGCAACGGGTTCGTCTATTATGCCACAAAAGAAAAACCCCGATATCGCCGAACTCGTTCGTGGAAAAACAGGTAGAACTTATGGCAATTTGATTACACTTCTTACGATGCTCAAGGGTATTCCGCTAGCATATAATAAGGATATGCAAGAAGATAAAGAAGCTATTTTCGATTCAATAGATACGGCAGAACTTTGTCTAGAAATTTTTGCGCCTATGCTACAAACTATGACCGTTAACAAAGAGAATATGGCTAAAGCCGGTGAGAAAGGATTTATCAATGCAACGGACTGCGCGGACTATTTAACGAAAAAGGGGATGCCCTTCCGTTCAGCGTATAAAGTATCCGGGTCGCTTGTGGGATATGCTATACAACAAGGCAAAACGCTCAACGAGTTGACGCTCACAGAATTCAAGAACTTCTCCGATATGTTCGAAAACGATATTTACGAAGCGATTGATTTGTCGGTATGTTTGAACAAGAGAACGTCGGAAGGTGCTCCTAGCAAGACCGCGGTAGAAAAACAATTAGAAATAGTCAAAGCTTTTTTAGAAAGCAACAAATAATATATGGAAATAAAATAGCACTTGGTTTGCTATTTTATTATAATCAATATGAAGCATTTACTTAAACTTTACGATCTAACGGAACAAGAAATAATCGAGCTACTTGATAGTGCGGATAAGCTCAAGTACGAGCAAAAGCACGGCATCGAACACAAACTCTTGAAAGGCAAAACCTTGGGTATGATTTTTGCTAAATCATCTACAAGAACAAGGGTATCGTTTGAAGTCGGTATGTTACAACTCGGTGGTAACGCACTATTCTTGAGCAGTAACGATATACAGCTCGGTAGGGGAGAGCCTATCTGTGATACGGCACGCGTTTTGAGTAGATACCTAGATGGTATTATGATTAGAACGTTCAAGCAAAGCGACGTTGAAGACCTAGCAAAGTTTGGTTCTATTCCCATCATAAACGGACTCACCGACTACTGTCATCCTTGTCAAGTTCTTGCTGATTTGATGACTATAAGAGAGTTTAAAAAGACACTCAAAGGGCTCAAACTATGTTTCGTTGGCGATGGTAATAATATGGCGAATTCGTTAATCGTTGGTGCTATAAAGGTTGGAATGTCGATTTCTATCGCTTGTCCGAAAGGTTACGAACCAGCTCCCGAAATAGTCAAATGGGGAACCGAAAACGGAAATTTAGTTATCACACAAGATTTGCAAGAAGCCGTCGCAAACGCAGACGTTGTATATACTGACGTATGGGCTAGCATGGGACAAGAAGGAGAAAAGGAAAAGAGAGAGAAGGCATTCCAAGGTTATCAAGTTAACGCTGAATTGATGTCGCATGCGAATCCTGATGCAATGGTATTGCATTGTCTACCAGCCCATCGTGGAGAAGAAATTACGGCTGACGTTCTAGAAGCTCACGCTAATGAAATTTTCGAAGAAGCCGAGAATCGCTTACACGCGCAGAAGGCTGTTATGGTTGCATTGATGGGAGTAAAAAACAAGCAAGCAAAACTATAAATCGTTAAAAATCAAGAAACACCGAAAAATTCGGTGTTTTTTTATTGCAGTATTAACTATTACTTGAAAAAAAGTATATTTTGTGTTAAAATCCTAGTTATAAATTCATTGTAGGAGAAGCTATCGTGATTACCTTACTTTTGATAGTGCTAATTAGAACTTTAATGTTCAAGCCCAAAAAACAAGCTGAAATTCAAGCTGAACCCGTGAGCTTTGACAAAGAAAAAGCTGTTGAAGACCTTCAAGCTATGATTAGATGCAAGACTATTTCTAGTACGAATAAAGACGAAGAAGACGAAAAAGAATTCGAGAAGTTTTATGATGTTTTGAGAGAAAGATTTCCGCTTATTCACGAAAAATGTGAAATGGAAAAGATAGGTACGAGGGGTATCGTCTTTAAGTGGAAAGGCGAAAGCGACCTTGAACCTAGCGTTTTAATGGCACACTTCGACGTTGTTTCCGTAGAAGAAAGCGAATGGGAAAAAGACCCTTTCAGTGGCGATATCGAGAACGAAATTTTGTACGGTAGAGGCACTCTTGATACAAAAGGCACTTTGAACGGTGTTATGCAAGCTGCAGAAAAATATATTGCAGAAGGTTTTATCCCGAAGAACGATATATACCTAGCGTTTTGTGGAGATGAAGAAATTAACGGTCCACACGCAGGACAAGTCGTTCAAATGTTTAAGTCAAGAAACATTACTCCCGCACTCGTTGTTGATGAAGGTGGCGCAGTGGTAGAAAAGGTTTTCCCGGGCGTTACCAAGAAGTGCGCGCTTATTGGTATTGCAGAAAAGGGAAGTATGAACCTAGAGTATTCTTACGAGGGCACTAGTGGACACAGCTCAACGCCTCCACCCCACACAGCAGTCGGTGTATTGTCGGCAGCTTGTGTTAAGGTAGAGAATACGCCTTTCAAAATGAAACTCGTTAAACCCGTTAGAGAAATGTTTGATAATTTAGCTAGACATTCTAACTTCTTGTATCGTATGATATTTGCGAATTTGTGGTTATTTGCACCTGTTCTCAATATGATTTGCTTGAAATCAGGTGGAGAAATGAACGCAATGCTACGTACTACTACGGCATTTACACAAATGAACGGTAGCAAAGGCATGAACGTTATTCCGTCGGAAGCAACAATGTTATCCAACAACCGTATTATTTGTGGCGAAACTACGGAAACCGTTGTTGAGCGCATAAAAGAAATTATTAACGACGACAGAATCAACCTTCGCGTAGTAACAAAGATGGATCCGTCGGAAGTATCCGAAACGGACGAAAAGTACGATATTGTTGCTAATACAATTTCGGAAATTTGGCAAGATGCAGTCGTATCGCCTTACTTAATGATGGCAGCGTCAGACTCCAGACATTACGGAGAAATAAGCAAGCATGTATATCGTTTCTCCGCGATGGAAATGACTAGTGAAGAAAGAAAAATGATACACGGCAAAAACGAACAAATAACTTTCAAAGGTATTTGGCAAGCAGTGGAATTCTACACAAGACTTATTAGGAAGCTTTAATTATGCTATACGTAGTAGTAGTCAATAAAGTTGAAGAAAAGGACAAAAAAGAATTTATAGAAATATCTTTAGCGCACGCGAACGATAGTTTAACGCTTGATAAAGGTTGCATAGCTTTCGACGTAATAGAAGGAATTGATGCGCCTGAAGAAGTTGTATTTATCGAGAAGTGGGAAGATAAATCTTACCTTGACGCGCACGCAATCGCATCGCAAACGAGAGGAAAAGTAAATGCACTTAATGCGTTGAGATACGCAAAAAATATGAAAATTTATAGAGGTTAAAATGCTAACAAGTAAACAAAGAAGTGAACTTCGCGCAATGGCGAACGAAATACAACCTATTTTTCAAATAGGAAAGCAAGGTATAACGGAAGAAACAGTTGCTAGTCTTTGCGAAGCTCTAGAAGCTCGTGAACTAATAAAGATTACCGTCTTAAAGAACGCCGACGTTTCTGCAAAAGATATAATAAATGAAGTTGCTGAAATGACAGGAGCAGAGCCCGTATCTGCAATCGGCTCGAAAATAGTACTTTACAAGCCGTCAAAAAAGCACCCGAAAATTGTCCTATGAGCGAGAAAGAGAA
>JAFXIQ010000012.1 GCA_017533005.1 Clostridia bacterium
AAAAGTAGATATTCTATCATCTAGTTTATCAGTAAGGTTAAAAACTTCTGCATATTTAGCTATGCGCGCCTTTCTATCTTCTATCGAAACTTCAAATACGTCTGCGATAAAATCAATGTACTGTCTTGCAGTAAGCCCTTCATAAAGAGTATGATTATCTGCGACGTAACCTATCTTCTTTTTAGCACCAACTGGGTCTTTATTTAAATCAACGCCATCGATAAAAATACTACCGTCGTTATACGCCAAAATTCCCGTAATACACTTAATTGCAGTGGATTTACCAGCACCGTTAGGCCCTAAAAAACCAAATATCTCCCCTTTTTCTATCGTGAGCGAAAGGTCGTCTAGCGCCTTTACGGATGAGCCGGAATACGTTTTTGATAGATTACAAATTTTAAGCATTTCTTACTCCAAAAATTTTAGTAATTTTTCTTTAATACTTCGAAATATGCTTGTGGATGAGCGCAAACTGGGCAAACTGCAGGAGCGTTTTCACCAACGTGAATATGTCCACAGTTACGGCAATGCCATTCGGTTACGTTAGCTTTTGCAAAAACTGCACCGTTTTCAATGTTAGCAACGAAAGCACGATATCTTTCTTCGTGAGTTTTTTCGATTTTTGCAACGCCACGGAAACGTGCTGCGAGTTCGTGGAAACCTTCTGCCTCTGCAACTTCTGCGAACTCTCTATACATTTGTGTCCATTCTTCGTTTTCGCCTGCAGCTGCAGCAAGTAGATTTTCAAGAGTGCCTTTGATACCATTGAGTTCTTTGAACCATAGTTTTGCGTGTTCTTTTTCATTCAAAGCTGTTTCAGCAAAAATACTAGCTATTTGTTCATAGCCGTCTTTTTTAGCTTTTGATGCGAAATAGTCATATTTGTTGCGAGCTTGGCTTTCGCCTGCGAATGCTGTCCATAAATTCTTTTCTGTTTGAGTTCCTTTCAATTCTTTTGCCATAATGTTATACTCCTTTTTTAGTTTTTTTAAGAATAATTATATCTTTTTCTAAACCGTTTTTGCTCGGTTTATAAAATTCTGCGTCTTTGAAAGCATCGGGAAGATATTGTTGTTCTACCCAACCACCGTAATCGTGTGGGTATTTGTATCCGGATACTTTTTCAACCTTATAGTTAGCGTCGCGAAGATAGTAAGGTATGTTGTCGTCTTCAGCTTGCTTACTCGCTTCGTCTGCAGCGTACATAGCGTTAACTACCGCGTTAGATTTTGGTGCTAAACATACGTAAATAATTGCTTCCGTGAGTGGAATTCTTCCTTCCGGCATTCCTAACTTTTCGATAGCACGAACTGCGTTACTTGCCATAGTAAATGCGTTGGGGTCTGCCATACCAACGTCTTCTGCAGAGTGGACGAGCAACCTTCTTGCAACGAGCATCGGGTCGCAACCGGCATTGATTAAACGCATTGCGTAATAAACACCTGCGTCGGGGTCGCTACCACGAAGACTCTTACAAAACGCACTCAAAAGGTCGTAATATAAACTCTCGTCAACGGAAAGCGCACGCTTTTGCGTAACTTCTTCAGCGATAGAAATATCTACTTTAATTACGCCGTTTGAATCGGGGTTTGTAGTCATAACGGCGAGCTCTAACGCGTTCAAAGCCGTTCTTAAATCACCGTTACTTACCCAAGCAAAATGCTTAAGCACGTCGTCACTAACGTCAGCCAAATAATTTCCGAGTCCCTTTTCTTTGTCGTTTAGTGCTCGTTTCAGGCCGAATAGTACTTCTTCTTGAGTTAGGTGCTTAAATTCAAAAATCCTACAACGACTAACGATAGCTTTCGTCATTGTAACGTAGGGATTTTCCGTAGTGCTACCTATGAAAATTATTTCGCCCTTTTCTATCGCAGAAAGTACGCAATCGGATTGCGCTTTATTCCATCTATGGCATTCGTCAAGGAGCAAATAAGTATGCTTGCCGTATAATTCAAGTCGGGCTTTTGCATCTTCTATAACTTTTTTTGCGTCTGCAACGCCACTAGAAACTGCATTCAAATACGCGTATGCTGAATTAGTGGTTTCTGCGATTATATGAGCTAACGTGGTTTTTCCCGTTCCGGGCGGACCGTAAAAGATACAACTACCGAGTCTATCGGCCTTTATGGCGCGCGATAAAAGACTACCTGAATGTATCAAGTGTTTTTGACCGATGAAGTCTTCTAATTTATCGCTTCTCATTCTCTCGCTCAATGGAGCAAGTGAACGCCTAGTCATATCGAATAAGTCCATTATTACCCACTATAAATTTATTATATTTAATAATAACACGCGCGAATTAAAAAGTCAATACGTCTTTTGAAAATCTATCTCCGCCTATAAAAACAAAAAACGACCTAAAGGTCGTCTCTTGGCCAGTCTGTAAGCCGAGTTCTGTATTAGATGGTCATCTGTCTTGGCTCATAGTCACCTATGAGCTCTAGCGATTGAGGGGACGGACGGGCAGCCCATAGTCCCTTGTTTCTTGCATCAAGTGGGGTTTACACGGCCAATTTCGTCGCCGAACTGCCGGTGTGCTCTTACCACGCCTTTTCACCCTTGCAGTATAAACTGCGGTTATTTTCTGTTGCACTTTCCCTAAAGTCGCCTTCGGCAGGATTTCTCTGCCACTCTGCCCTACGATGCTCGGACTTTCCTCACCTTGCGGTGCAACCATCTGGCTGACGATAGAAGTTTAACATCATTTACCACGTTTGTCAAATTTATCGACACATTTAGACAAATAACGGCATATAATCTACTATGCTTTTAGAAGGATTTTTTGCTGTAATAAGTAACTTACTACTATTCACTTCGCGACTAGACAACACCAACTCCTTTCCCCACCCGCTATCCCCTGAAAAGGAAAGCGAGTTCTTGAAGAAATTCAAAGAAGACGGCGATATTTCCGCACGAGATACTCTAATAAAGCACAATTTAAGGTTGGTAGTGTTTATAGCTAAAAAATATACTAACTATCCCGACCGTGACGAACTAGTTTCAATCGGCACGATGGGGTTAATAAAAGCCATAAACTCCTATTCCAACGCTAAAGGCACCTGCCTTGCCACATACGCTTCAAGGTGCATAGAAAATGAAATTCTTATGGCGATGCGAAGTTATAAAAAAATTCAAAACAACGTATCTATTTACGAAAACGTCGGCGCTGATAAAGACGGAAACGACGTTGCACTTATAGATATGCTAAAAGTAGATGAAGAAAGCGTATATATGAAACTCGAAAACGAGTTAACTCGCACTACGCTACTACGACTAATGCAAACACGTCTTACCGAAAGAGAGCGCGTTATTCTCATTGATAGATTCGGTATGGGAAACAATCCATCTCCTTTGACACAGCAAGAAATATCCGAAAAACTGAATATTTCTCGCTCATACGTATCAAGAATTGAAAAAGGCGCACTTCAAAAACTAAAGCGCGCCATTATCGAAGAAAAAATTGAATTTTAACAAAAATCGGGTTTAATCTCGAATTCTTTTTCGTTCAAGTAATTGAGTTTACTGCTAGTCGGGAAGTTGAATGATAGCTTATAGGCTGTTAAAAGTTGTCTTTTGGCTCTTAAAACTCTATTCATTTCGAAATTTCCGTATTTAGCGTCGCCTACTATAGGCATTCCTAGATACGAAAGGTGAGCACGAATTTGGTGTGTTTTTCCGGTATGAAGTTCAACTTCTACAAGAGCGGTATATTCCTTTTGTTCAACAAGTGAAACTCCCGTCTTGATTTTCTTGGAGTTATCCACTTTAGTGCCGAAAATCTTGACTTCGCCTTTATCTCCGTCCTTCACTAAATACGCATCGAATACACCTTCTTTAACTTCTTTACCGACTACTTCAGCAAGGTATTTTTTGTTTATAAATCCCTTTTTGAAACCTTCTAAAAGTGCATTTTCAGCATCGTCGTTTTTTGCAAACATCAATAACCCTTGAGTGTTTACGTCTAGTCTATGAGCCAAACGATAATCTCTACCGGTTGAAGAACAAATACGCTTAGCGTATTCTTCCACGGCAATACCACGTGGTTTTGCCGTTATGAGCACGTTGCTATCTTCAAAAACGCTAACGTAATCGAACTTACGAATGCGTTCTTCTTCTAAAAACAATTCGATAACGTCGCCCTTTTCGACGTAAACGTCTTCGGTGACTCTTCGTTCGTTAATTCTAATGTTTTTTGTTTTTAAAAGTTGTCTAAAATAGGCAAACCCTAATTCAGGGAATACCATACCTAGATACTTCCCTAATCTTTGCGGTTTGCCTTCTACTGTAAATTTACGCATTAATTTATTTCGTCCTTGTTAACGAGTTTTTTGATTTCTTCCATAAGCGTGTTAATATCTTTGAACTGTCTATGGACGGATGCAAAACGTACGTATGCAACGTCGTCTAATTCCTTCAATCCTTCCATTACTAGGTCGCCGATTTTTTTACTGCTTATTTCTTGTGCTAACGTGTTGTTAACCTTCTTTTCTATGTCAGAAACGAGCTTCTCGATTTTTACCATAGAAACAGGACGTTTTTCACAGGCCTTAATAATTCCGTTTTTGATTTTTGAAATGTCAAAAATTTGACGATTGCCGTTGTTTTTGATGACTAAAATAGGCGTGCTTTCAATCTTTTCGTAAGTGGTGTATCTTTTGCTACATTCCGAGCATTCTCTACGACGACGAATAGTTGTTCCGTCTTCGGAAAGTCTACTGTCAACAACCTTACTGTCTAAACTACTGCAAAATGGGCATTTCATACTTTTTCTCCTGCGTATTAGTCTATAATATTATAATACACTTTTTTATAAATGTAAATATAAAAAGCAAATTTTCAGTAGTTTTTTCGATATTTCGAGCGCAAGTTAGCTCGCTAATTATTCCTTACCGCGCAATCGGTAACGTCTATAGGACACAACTCCACAAGGATAACGTCGTCGCCGATTTTTATGACGTTTTTCCACGGTATAAAAATGCTGTCGCCTGTAGTGAAATTTTTAAAAAATTTTTTCTCCCCCGGAACTATTACACCTACCACTCTACCGGAACAATGTAAAGCTATATCTGCAATTCTTCCGAGTTGCTTGCCGTCGGCAACGTTAACAACGGTTTTTTCTCGCAATTCACAAAACGTGTAGTCTATTCCATTCATAAAAAACCCCTACATTATCATACAAAACGTAGGGGCTAAATATGACTGATTAAAGTGCTGTTTTAAGCTTTTTTATCGCACTCTTTTCTAGTCTACTCACTTGGGCTTGACTCATATCGAATTCTTTTGCAATTTCCATTTGCGTTTTTCCCATATAGTATCTAGCAAGTATGACTTCTTTTTCTCTCACAGGCAGGTTTAGAACGCCCTGTTTAAGGGCAATTCTATCGGCATAATCACTCTCTTTAGGGTCGCGAATTTGGTCTACTATTAACGCACCTTCTTCGCCGTCGTTGTAAGCTTGTTCATATATCGAAACGGGCTCGGCTATAGCATCTAAAGCAGAAACTACTTCTCTATACGGAACGTCGATTTCTTTTGCTATTTCCGTGAGTGAAATTTCTTTACCTGTTTCACTCTCTAGCCTTTCTCTAGCAAGCATAACTTTATACGCCGTGTCTCTAATAGCACGTCCTACCTTTAGCGCGGTAGATTCACGTATAAATCTACGAATTTCCCCTATAATCATAGGCACTGCATAAGTCGAAAACTTGACGTTTAAATTTACGTCGAAATTATCGAGTGCTTTAATTAGTCCTAGCATACCTACTTGAAACATATCATCGGCACTTTCTTTCACGTGCGGAAACTTTTGAACGGCGCTTAAAACAAGGCGCGCGTTTCCGAGTAAAAACTCTTCTCTCAATTCCGTCTTACCATTTTTAATGGCCTTAAGCATTTCTTCGGTCGTTTTCGCATTTAATCGCGGTAAAAGACTAGTATCTATGCCTGTGATTTTATTAGACACACCACCTCCTGCGAGAGTAGTATGAGCCAATAAAAACTAATTATTCAATTTTCATAAATTCTAATTTAAGTTTTTCTATGATTTTCTTCTCCAAACGCGAAATATACGACTGCGAAATATTCAAAATATCCGCGATTTCTTTCTGTGTCTTTTCTTCTACTCCATACAGTCCGTAACGCATACAAATAATGAGCCTATCACGCTTGTCGAGTTGCTTAAAAAGCTCCATAAGTATACCCTTTTCCACGTCGCTTTCGAGATTCTTATATATCTCGTCAGGGTCGGTTCCTAATACGTCTGATAGCAATAATTTATTCCCTTCCCAATCCACGTTCAAAGGCTCGTCTAGACTTACTTCCGAACGGATTTTGACCATTTTCCTTAAAAACATCAGAATTTCGTTCTCAATACATCGTGATGCGTAAGTCGCAAGCTTTATCTTTTTTTCGGTGTTATAACTCTTAACAGCCTTGATTAAACCTAGCGTCCCAACGGAAATTAGCTCTTCCATGTCTAGTCCTGTGTTGTCAAAACGCTTCGCTATGTAAACTACTAGCCTTAAATTATGTTCTATGAGCTTATGCCTAGCTTCTTCATCGCCACTTTCATTCAAAGCAAGTAGTCTAGCTTCTTCTTCAGCGTTAAGTGGCGATGGTAACGCAACCATATAGTCGATACCATCGCTTTTAGCGCAAAATAAGCTCATAAATTTCTGCCAAATTTCTTTAATTTTCTGTATAATCATAGCTTGCTCCCATTTCTTTATGTAGTATTAAGTCATATCCTTTCGGTAGGCTATCGGATACTACGGCTTTAGTCCTGTATTCCCTATTATCGCCATTCTCGGAACGCACTTTATATTCCAAGTCAACGGTATTCATAATTCTAATTCCACTCACCGTTCTGACAGCCAATTCCCCTATCTTTTCTAGCCCGTATTTCTCACAAAGTTTAGCCCTTATAACCACAACGGGTTTACCGTCTTCAGCATATAAAGAATTCCCCGTATCATACAAGCCTTTGTGTGTGTTTCCGTCTATTTCTACGTTTAAACACCTAGACAAAGTAGCATGTTTTTTGTTCGATAGCACGATAACGCCTTTAACCACTAAAATGGTAAAAATTAATGATAAAACTACCGAAAAAGACACAAATTCGATAGAACTATCGCCTAAATATATGGCTATAACTTGTGTTATTCCTATTCTAACTAGCGTTATAAGCGTGTGAATCGATAACGTCAACGTGAACTCTCTAAACGTGTAATCTTCTTTTGCAACTAGTATTACTACTACGTAAATTATCACTTGTAAAAGTAGTGTTTCATTGACTAAATATGGCGAAATTAGAGAATAAAAAGAATATATCAAAGACGCCACTGTTAGTCTTAACGTTTTTACGCTTTCCCCACTCCAAGAAAAGCTTATATAAAGCGTCAAATATTCTATCGTTAACGCGTTAATCGCCTTTAAAATTTCACTCAATTTTAGCTCCGAAATAAACAAAAAAGAGTGTCACTCTCGACACTCTTCTTTAGTAATTAGTTGTTGTTAGTTGTTGTTATTGTTCTTTCTTTGTTTTTCTTGAAGTTTTTGTAGGAACGGAGGAATTGATTTATTAGTAGAAACATCAAGTCTTGGAGAAGGAACGGACATATTTTCGTTGGTATCTGCAGCGACTACTTCGGGAGCAGGTTGAGGAGCTACGGTAGGTTGAGTTGGCGTAGCGTAACCATACATTCTACTCATTTGTTCTTGATTTTCTCTATCGCTAAAGAAAGGTCTTTGGATAGTAGCATATTTACTTCTGCCGTCGGGTTTGCAATCGAAACCGGTTGCGATAACGGTAACTACGACTTCGTCGTCTAAATCTTCGTCAATACCCATGCCGAAGATAATGTTACAGCCTGTATCAACAACTTCACGGATTAGTCCAACTGATTCGTAAACTTCGTCAATTGTCAAACCTTGTCCACCTGCTACGTAAACGATAATACCGGTTGCACCTTGAATGTTGGTTTCTAGTAAAGGGCTTTGAACAGCTTGTCTTACTGCGTCAAGCGTTCTATTGTCGCCCTTTCCTTTACCAATACCAATGTGAGCGTTACCTTTGTTCTTCATTATGTTCTTGATATCAGCGAAGTCAAGGTTGATAAGTGAAGGTGTCGTGATAATATCGGTTATACCTTGGATACCTTGGCGTAGTACGTCGTCAGCTACTTGGAATGCACGAATAAACGGCGTTCCCTTCGGGACGAATTGTTGGATTTTTTCGTTGGGAATAACTAGTAAAGTATCAACGTTTTCTTTTAATTTTGCGATACCTTCGTTGGCGTTTTCCATACGTTTTTTACCTTCGAATTGTTCAAAAGGTTTGGTAACGACAGCAACTGTAAGAATTCCCATTTCTTTTGCCATAGCTGCGATTACGGGAGCTGCGCCTGTACCGGTGCCACCGCCCATACCTGCCGTTATGAATAACAAGTCCGTATCTTCTAGATACGTTCTGATTTCTTCTTTGCTTTCTTCTGCAGCGCGTTTGCCGATTTCGGGGTCTGAACCAGCGCCTAAACCTTTCGTTAAGGTTGCACCAAGTTGGATTTTTATGTCGGCTTGCGACATATTAAGTGCTTGCATATCGGTATTTGCAGCAATAAACGTTGCCGACTTAATACCTGCGTAAATCATTCTATTAACGGCGTTGTTACCACCGCCACCAACACCTATAACTTTGATACTAGCAATACCTGATGCAGTTGCCATACTATTTCTTCCTCCTGAATAAATCTTTTAATTTTGTAAATAAGTTTGTCACTCTTCCCTTTGCCATTTGAACGTGTTGAACGGTAAGAAGTCCGGCAAGCGAGCTGTGTTTGGGTTTGTTGAATTGAAGTAAGTCGGGTGCGATAATTTCTACATCTCTCTCGAGTATTTTTGACAAGCACTCTTTTACTCCGGGCATTGTTGATATACCCGAACCGGTAAGTAAGACTTCCGTATACGGGAAAATATCACAATTAAACGATGCGATTGCTGCTGATATAAATTCTGCTGTATAAGCTAAACTAGCTTCGGCTATTTCGTTGATATCTTCTACGCTATAGCTGTAGTTATTGGAGCCGACGGTGATATTATATTCATCGTCTTTAGCAGGATTTAAGTTGAGATTAATTTTGTTGATAAGTTCTAGCGAGTTCTCGAATGGGATGTCCATAACGGTAGTTATATCCCCTGCTATGTTTCCACCACCACGTGAGAATGAAACCGAACATAAAATACCGTCGCCCTTTGCATAGGAAACGGTTGAGCTGATATAACCGACGTCGACTAGAATAACGCCTTCATCTCTCTTTGCGGGACTTACGACGTACATAACTTCTGCAAGTGCTGCTGAAGTGTATTCGAATTTAACACCTAAACTCGTTGCGATTTTATCAAAAATATTCTTAAAAGTGTTCTCACACAAAATGTAAGACATAAAACCTACGAGTTTATTCGTAGTCATTCCCAATGGGTTAATCGTGCAAGTATTGTCATCTGTAATGAAATGAATGGGAGAAGCATTTATGCAAGTATATTCATTCCCACCGTCGTAAGTATTTCCTTTTTGGAATAGTGCTTCTATATCCCTATTGGTTACTTTGCGAGACACGCCCATATCGTATTCTACGTTACGGCAAACAACTGACGTCCACTCTCCTGGAACGCCAACCAAAATATCCGTAAGGTTTTCGAAGGTGGTTGCTTTACATTGTTTGACAAGGACTTCTATTGCTTTGAACAAGCCTTGCTTGTCAAGAAACTCTCCGTCTTGATATCCGTCGTAATTTTGTTGAGCTTTGAAAATGAAATGATTAGCATATTTATTGTCCTGCATTACTAGTGTAATCACATCGGAACCTATATCTAATACAGCTACTTTTTTTGAACTCATTTTTACTCCTAACACGCGCACTCGCGCAATTTATATTTATATTATATATTAATATATATAACGTGTCAAGAGCTTTTTTAAAAACTATTTTGAATTAATATACTTTGTATATTCCCTAGAAACTTCTTGCTCGAAGTCGCTCGCATTTTTATCTATATTCATCGTAAAATCATCGCGAGTTTTAATCGAAATCACATCGCCGAATTGCACTTCACTAACTAACGACTTAAGGTCGCCTACTTTATCTTGAAGATTGTTAAAAATCTCGTTTAAAATTTTGAAACTTTGAGTATCGAAACTAACGTTAACCGTTATTCCTTTTATAACGATATAGTTAGCCAAATCGGTATTTGCATCGCTATTTCTACTCATTTGGAAGTCAATATCCGTCAATATATATTTATCCGTGTTTTCGCGTTTAACGGCAAAAATAGGCGTTCTCTCCTTAACGTAAATTATAACTTTGTTCGGGAAAACGCGTTCAATACCTTCTACTTTAACTGAATTATCTGCGTAAGCACTTTCTATTCTATTTATCGCGTCGAGCTCGTTAAGGCTCAAAATACTACCGCCTCTCTTTATTTGCGAAACGTTAATGATTTCTTCTGCAACGACGTTTTGACCATTGATATCCACGCTGACCTCGCTTACGCGCATAATAGCACCCATCGTTGCTATGACGGATACTATTATCACGGCTATCAAAATCGGTAATGGATTTCTTTTCATTCGTTACACCTTTACAATATCGGCGCCTAATGCCGAAAGTTTTTCTTCTAACTTGTCATATCCCCTTTCGATATGACGTATATCGTTAACTATTGTCGTGCCGCTAGCGTTAAGCCCTGCTACAACAAGTGCGGCACCCCCTCTTAAGTCAGTTGCGTTAACCTCTGCCCCTCGCAACCTTTCTACGCCGTTGAATATCGCAGTTCTATCTCTGACTTTTACTCTAGCACCCATTCTTATCAATTCGGGAACGTGCTTAAAGCGGGCCTCAAAGATATTCTCCGTTATTACCGTAGTTCCTTTCGCAACGGATGCGACAACGGAAATCTGCGCTTGAAGGTCGGTAGGAAATCCGGGATACGGTTGTGTGTCTATCGTGTCCATAGCACACGGTCTACCGTCAACGATAATATTTATATTATCACTTTCTTCGGTAATTTTGCAATAGCTTTTAGAAATTTTTGAAACGACTGCGTTAAGATGTTCCATTTTACAATCTTCAAGCGTAACTTCTCCCCCACAAACGGCTACCGCAGTTAAATATGTTCCTGCTTCAATTCTGTCCGGAATCGCTCTATACGAAGTGCTATGTAAATCGCTAACGCCTTCTATCTTTATGAACGGAGTGCCTGCTCCACTCACTTTTGCACCCATACTATTCAAAAAGTGCATTAAATCGACTATTTCCGGTTCTCTTGCGGAGTTAGAAATCGTCGTGGTGCCTTTAGCCGTAACTGCGAGTAACATAACGTTTTCCGTTGCTCCTACGCTAGGATAATCTAGCGTTACGTGACTACCACGCATTTCGCTTGCATCACAATATATGTACCCATACTTCTCTTGAATTTTTACGTTCATTTCCGATAACGCTTTCAAGTGAATATCAATGGGGCGTAGTCCAATATCACAACCACCAGGATATGCTACTTTTGCTTTTCTCCCCCTTCCGAGCATAGGTCCCAATAGAAATACCGAACTTCTTAATTCTTTTGCTAGTCTTGCAGGGATTTCATTGTGAAGCAATTCTTCACACGTTATGTTAATACCTTCTCCCTTTCTCTCGATGTCAGCACCAAGCAAATGCAGTATTTTAGACATATTTTCAACGTCTACAATGTTAGGACAATTCTCTATAAATACACTCTCCCCCGTAAGAATTGCCCCTGCAAACATAGGTAATATTGCGTTTTTTGCACCTTGAATTTTGACATTGCCGTTTAGACTACGCCCACCGTTGATTATGTATTTCCCCATTATCGCTCCCATATAAAGCACTACATTGTATGCTTTTTTATCGGCCTTAAGTGAATGTTAAACGGTTTATCTTTCGGAGCTACGTTGATTAGCAATCCGGATACGAACATAAATACCATAAGCGAACTTCCCCCTGCCGATACGTATGGCAAAGGCAAACCCGTAGGTGGTACTATTCCCGACACTACTGCAATGTTAAGAAGCGTTTGTATCGCGATAACGGCGGTACAGCCCACGGCAAGAAGCGACTTAAATTTATCTTCCGCGCGCATAGCCGTCACGAAGCCCGATAAAATTAGCACGAAAAATACTACGATAACTGCAAGCGAACCTATGAGTCCTAACTCTTCGCCTATAACCGAAAAGATAAAATCCGACTCGGCAAACGGTAAAAATAGATATTTTTGTCTACTTTTAAACAACCCTACGCCGAACAAACCACCCGAGCCTAGTGCGTAATACGACTGAATAAGTTGATATCCTTCGCCTTTGGGTGATGCCCACGGGTTCAAGAAAGCAAGCAATCTTTTTACCCTATATGGTTCGGATAGCACTAAAATGGGCACAACGCTCGCTCCTATCGCGCCCATAACCCCCAAGTGCCCCTTTTTCATACCACCCAAGAATAGCATTATTACGAGTACCATCGCTACGCACATCGTAATTGACATATTGGGTTCAAGCATAATCAGCACGCACATAGAAATTCCACTAACGACAGGAATAATTAAGTTTTTAATTTTGTTAGGTGGTCGTGCGTCACATTCGCCTGCGAGCAATATTACTAATGCGAATTTAGCTATTTCAGACGGTTGAAACGTTATAAACCCTAAATTTATCCACCTAGTCGCACCGTAACTCGTTTGCCCTACGCCCGGAATAAAAACCACCGCAAGTAGCACCATAGAAACGCCGTATATCACCCACCTTAATTTCTTAAGAAGGTCGATTTTGATTCGCGCTCCTGCGAAAAGCATCAATAGTCCTACGATAAATCCTAACGCTTGTTTTTTGACGTAGAAAAAACCGTCACCGAATTGAAGTTCAGCGGAATAAGAGCTCGCTGAATATATCATAACCAAGCTCAAAAGCGCCAAAACAAGCGTAGATATTAGAATATTAAACCGTAAGCGCATACACCTTATTCTTGAAGAATTCGCCCCTTTCTACGTAGCTTGAAAACCTATCGAAGCTAGCTGATGCAGGAGAAAACAACACGTTTTCTACGTCTTCTCGTGCAGAAAGCAACTTAAGCGCTTCATCTAAACTCGGCACCACTTCGATATCGATAAATCCTACTTTCATAGCCGATGAATATATTTTTTCTGCGTTTGCGCCCGTTACCATAACGTAGCTTAATTTATCGCCGACTTCATCGAAAAACTCGGTAAACTCTTCCTTTTTATCCGAGCCACCAAGTATTAGCCCGAGTTTACCACCGACGGTTTCCACGGCAGTTTTACAAGCTAGGACGTTAGTACCTTTGCTGTCGTTATAGTAGCTTTTTCCGCCAAAAGTGCCCACATACTCAATTCTATGTGGCAGTACTTTATATTCACGAACGAAAGAAATAATGTGTTCCTTTTTCGCGCCTAAGATTTTTGCGACGTTCATAACTGCCATCATATTGAAACGGTTATGTTCACCACGCACCCTGCTGTCACGCACGGATACAGTTGGCTCTCCGTTGTAATAGAAGTAGTTGTTTTTAACGAATATATCTCCGGTTTGCTCTCTCGTGCTAACGTACCTAACGTCACACGGCAAGCGTTTACCTATTTCACGAAGTCGCCTTACGTCACCGTTGATAATAGCGTAATCCATGGCGTTTTGTTTTAAAAACACACGCTTTTTTGCATTTACGTAGTCTTCATAATCGTCGTATCTGTCCATATGGTCGGGCGAAAGATTGAGTAACATAGCGATTTTCGGATGAAGTGAACTTATATATTCTAGTTGGAAACTAGAAGCTTCTATAATCGCATAGTCGAGTTTATCTCCGTCCAATGCGACTTGACTGACAGGATAGCCGATATTCCCCATAACTTTATTTTTCTTACCCATTACGTTGAGCATTTTATGAAGCATATCAACGGTTGTCGTTTTGCCGTTTGTACCTGTAACGACGATTTTTTCACCACTAACGTAGCGACTGCCGAGTTCTAGTTCGCTGATAATTACTATCCCCCTTTCTTTGGCTTCTATTATCACGGGGTGTGAATTCGGAATGGACGGGCTTATGACTACAAGTTCCACTCCGTTCAATAGGTTTTCGCGCCCTTTCCAATTATTTTCGATAGCCAAATTATCGTCGTATCTTCTTACCGTAAATCCTTCTCTTTCGAGTAATGCTTGAGCCGATATACCACTAGACTGCATACCCATAACTAACGCATCCATTGTTTACCTCCTAAATTATGATTAGTGCTACAACGCCAGCAAGCGCTGTGATTATGCTATAATAAGCCACGATTTTTTCTTCATTTACACCCTTAAGTTCCAAATGATGATGAAACGGCGCCATCAAAAACACCCTTTTCTTTCTGATTTTGAAACTCAACACCTGCACAATAACTGATATGCACGATACCACGAACATTATGCCTACAAGTATACTTATCAAAGGGTTTCTCACGAAAAGTGCAACGCTCGCGCACGCACCACCTAAAGCAAGCGAGCCGGTATCTCCCATAAAAACGCTAGCTTTGCTAGAGTTAAACCACAAAAAAGCTAGTAGCCCGCCGATAAGTGCTATTACAGATACGCATAGCGCGCTCATTTCATTCGCATAAAGTGTATTTCCTAGCGAAGTTGCTTCTAAAAACAACGTAATTATAATAACGACAAAAGTCGTCATATAGATACTAACGGTTCCCCCTGCTAGTCCATCAAGCCCGTCGGTTAGATTAACGGCGTTACTCATAGCAATAAAAGTCACTACGGCAAACGGAATATAAAAATCACCGAGAAACCACTCTTCAGCACCGAAATTAAGCGCAATACTTTCGCCAACGAACTCGTTTTTCGCAGAGAAAAAGCTCGCGATGATTGCAACTGCAAGTTGTGCTATTATTTTTTGGTATGGTTTAAGCCCTTCGTTTTTAGAAGTTTTGACCTTTATGAAATCATCAAGAAATCCTATCACACCGTAAGCGAATAATATAAGAATGAAAGTAGTAGCTAAACTTGACTTGTATCCACCGAATATTGCCCAAGTAATTATGGTCGGTATTATGAAAATAAACCCACCAAAAGTGGGTGTGCCTTCTTTGCCGTTATGTTGGTTGACGTAAGATAAAATCGATTGCCCTGCTTTCAGCCTTTTTGCGACTTTGATTATCATCGGCGCGATAAACATAGCTATAAAAAATCCTACCACTCCCGCAATAAGAAATCTTGTTAACGTATTCACAAGTTGTATCTCCTAAATACTTCTAATACTTCGTTTTTGTCCGAATACGGACGCTTTATACCTTTTTCTTCTATATAGTTTTCCGCACCCTTGCCGGCAATCACTACTACGTCGTCGCAACCAGCGCTTATAATCGCGTACTCGACTGCCATTTTTCTATCGGGAATGGAAACGTAATTGTTACCTATTCGCTTATGCCCGACTTCGATTTCTCTTATGATGTCCATAGGATTTTCCGAGCGTGGATTGTCTGAGGTTATTACGGTAAAATCAGCATATTTTGCAGAAATTTCTCCCATAATCGAACGTTTTTTGCTATCCCTATCGCCCCCACAGCCAAATACTGAAATCACCTTTGAATGGGTTAAAACACGGGCGGACTTAAGTAAATTTTCTAGTCCGTCGGGAGTATGCGCGAAGTCTATTACAACCTTTCTTTTCCCATACAAAACGTTAAATCGACCTTCGACTTCGGGCATGCGAAAAAAGGCTTCCCTTATGGTTAAAATAGATATTCCTAATAGCCTAGCAACCGTAATTGCGCCTAGCGCATTGTATAAGTTAAATTCTCCCGAAAACGGCGTGGAAAGCTCGAAAATATCGTCGAAAGTATTGATAATACTCTTAATTCCAGACTTGCATTCATAATCAATTGCAAACGTATCGGCGGGATTAAATATACCGAAAGTCGCAGTAGGTACGTTACCGTCTTGCAGTATTTTTCTACCTATTTCGTCGTCTACGTTTACCACGGCGTATTTCATAAATTCAGGTTTAAAATAACCTGCTTTCGTTAGCGCGTAAGCTTCCATATTGTCGAAAAAATCAAGATGGTCTTGCGTAAGATTGGTAAAAACAGCAACGTCCACAACTATACCGTGCATTTTCTTTAGGAAGATAGCGTGCGCTGATACTTCCATAACAACGTAATCAACTCCAGCTAGATAAGCAGTTTGAAAGAATTTATGTAGTTCTATCGGGTCTGGAGTGGTTAAATCACTCGCGTATGATATGCCTGCGATTTCCACGCCTAAAGTACCGAATATAGCAACTCGTTTATTGTCTTTTTCTAGAATTGCTTTAATCATACGACAAGTGGTAGTTTTGCCATTAGTGCCCGTTACGCCGATAATTTTGAGTTTTTTGTAGAAATTATAGTAAAAATTACCACTTGCTATACTCAAAGCCCCTCTTATGTCCTTGACAACGATATGTGGAATTACGCTAGGAAGACTCACTTCGCTAACAACAAGTATCGCGCCGTTTGCAATAGCGTCGCTAACGTAGTTATTGCCGTCTTCGCGCACACCACGCATTGCAAAAAACACGCAACCTTCTTGACACTTCCTACTGTCTATAGTAAGTGCCAAACATTCCATATCGACATCTATATCCCCCACGAATTCAATGCCTTCAAACAACTTGTCAAGTTTCATATAAACTCCTTATTCTGTTTCAACATAACATACGGTATCGCTAGTTATCATAGCCCCCGCTACGGGAAATTGTTTGGTTATCGTAACCCCTTCTCCACTGATTTCATAGTAGAGATTTCTAGCTCGCAACGCGAGTATTCCTTCCGATACGCTAACGCCCTCTATATCAGGCATCGCAAACCTCTCTTTCTCTTCAACATTTTCAGTCGGAGCGATGCCCTTGTAGGCGAATATTTTTGAGAAAATTTCGCCTACGTACGGTGCTGAAACTATGCTTCCGTAATAAGCACCTTGTGGCTCGTCAACAACCATTAGGCAAGCGTATTTGGGCTCGTTTGCAGGCGCAAATCCTATAAAAGTCGATACGTATTTACCACGCGCAATAGCTCCGTTTTCATATTTTTGTGCAGTGCCTGTTTTACCACTAATTCTATAACCCGGTACTTGCGCGTTCTTTCCCGAGCCTTCCGAAACCACTTTTTCCAGTACTTCGCGCATCGCAATAGACGTTTCGCGTTTTATAACTTCGGGCACTATTTCCACAGCGTTTTGGTAGACTATATTGCCGTTTTTATCCACAAACTTATCCACAATATGTGGAGTAACAAGCACTCCACCATTCACAACTGCACTGTAAGCTCGCAGTAAGGATATAGGTGTTACGGCAATAGCTTGACCGAACCCTATTCTAGCTAAATCTACGTTTTTTACAAGGCTCTCTTTTATGGTGATACCGTGACTCTCGCCACTAGCGTCAATACCCGTTTTTTGCATAAGCCCGAACTTCTCTATGCCGTCGTAGAACCTTTCTACGCCTAGATTTAAGGCTATGTTCATAAACAAGCAGTTACAAGAATTTTTCACCCCTTCATCGAAGTTAATCGACCCGTGCCCGATAGTTCGCCAACACTTAATTTTTTGGCTATCAACTAGCATACTTCCACCACAATAACAACGGTAATTTCTGCTAACTGCGCCCGTATCAAGACCTAGTGCAGACGTCACTATTTTGAAGGTAGAACCCGGCTCAAATACGTCTGTAATAAGCGTTTGTTTCGAGTTGTTCATCAAGTTCAAAACATCCTTTCTCGGTACGTTGTTCAAGTCGAAAGACGGAGTTTTTGCCATAGCAAGGATTTCTCCCGTATTGACGTCCATAACGATACAGCTCGCGCTTTTTGATGCGAACTTACTATGCGCGTCACGAACAGCCGTTTCGGCAAAACTCTGTATGTAATAGTCTACGGTTAGATAGGCACTCGCGCCTTCTATTCCTTCTTTGTAGTAGGTTGTTCCCGTATCAAGCTCGCGTCCTACTAAATCGGTTTCCGTTAGAACGTAGCCGTCTTTGCCACCCAAATATTGCTCGTAATAGGCTTCTAGACCTGTCTGTCCTTCGCTATCAACGTTAGTAAAACCCAATACTTGCGTCAAAAAGTCGCCATAAGGATATACTCTTTTAACCGACCTAGAAAAATATAGTCCGGTCGCACTACTGTTGAGTAGCTTGAGCATCACATCCTTATCTAAACCCTTTTTTATCGTTAGCTCAGAAGTTCTTGATTGTAATCTTTTGAGTATTTTTTCGTAATCTAAAGCTAAAACGTCGGCTAAAATTCTTGCCGTTTGCTCTTTATCCTTAATCGCCACGGGGCGCGCGTAAAGTGTATAGGTGGTAGTGTTACCAGCAAGTAGCACGCCTTCCCTATCGTAAATTTTTCCCCTTTCAGCCTGCAAAGGTATATCGCGATACCATTGTTCAAGGGCAAGTGTTTGCAAATTCTCACTATCTACGACTTCCACGTAAATAAGCCTAGCGAAAACTGCTATAAATGAAAAAGCTACCAGCATTAGAACCACTAGTAACCTCTTCATTAGTTGATATTTTGTATAAATTTTCGGAATATTTGCTCCCTATTTGTTGCTCAATCCATCAAGTAAAGTGTCGAACCAATTCGTATGAACAACTTCTTCTTCGACGACTTCTAAAGGTGCGACTGCACTCTCGGTATCAGTAGCGCTCGCATTAACAGGCGTGTAATTCGTGTTTAACGCTAATATAATAGATGCTACTGCAGCAACAATAAGAACGTAAATTGCAACAAAAAGTTTGCCACCACGAGAAAGTTTTCTAGTAGCCTTTTTCTCTTTTTGTGCACTCTTAACAACTACTTCACCATCGAATTTTTCTTGTAAAAATTCTTCTTCCGTCAAGATTTTGCCAGGCATAGGTCTGTGTAATTGAGCTACCATATATTCTTTATAGGTAGAATACATTTCAGTAACTTTAGGCTCTTGAACAGCTTTTGTTGGAGCACTAAAGTAGTTGCTTTCGTATTTTTGGAATTTGCGTTCGATTTCTTCACTCGCTTGTTGGAAACTCGATTTTCCTTGATTTTCGGAGCGCTTTTTTTCTAGCATAAAAACATCATAAGCCGTGAGATTTTCAGCATCATGACCGAAGCTATCGAATATTCTATTGTTTTGAGCCGCTGCCACGTCTCTTCTCAATGTTACCATCTCATTTCCTCCTAGGGATTATACCCTTTCTGCCACTCTTAATTTGGCGCTCTCTGCTCTTTTGTTTTTTGCTAGTTCTTCTTCCGATGCCGTAATCGGCTTGCGAGTTATAATGTTAATTTCTTTGCGCTTACCGCATACGCATACGGGTAGGCGTTTGTCGCAAATGCAATCTTTTTCCAATTCAACGAATGCATTTTTGACTATTCTGTCTTCTAACGAATGGAAGGTTATTATTGCTATTCTTCCACCTTTCTTTAATCTTAAGGTGAGATTAGTTACGAATTCTTGTAATCCGTCTAACTCGCCGTTAACTTCTATTCTTACTGCTTGAAAAACGCGTTTAGCCGGATGTCCGAATTTGAATCTGTAACCTGCCGGATAACATTTTTCTATTAGCGTTGCAAGCTCCCCCGTCGTTTCTATAGGTTTAACTTGTCTATCTCTCACTATCTTTGACGCAATTTTTTTTGCGAACTTTTCTTCACCGTAATCACGGAAAACTCTTATCAATTCGCTTTCGCTATAATCGTTTATCACGTCGCGTGCAGAAAAGCTACTATCTCTATCCATACGCATATCTAGCGGTGCGTCTTTCATATATGAAAAACCACGTTCTGGGTTATCTATCTGTGGTGACGAGATACCCAAATCTAGAAGTGCTCCGTCGAGCTTTTCTATTCCCATTTCGTCAAGGTGCGTTAGAATATTTTTATAATCGTCGTGGACGTATATAATTTTTTCGCTGTAATTTGCTAGACGTTCTTTGCTCGCGTTTATCGCAATCATGTCTAAGTCGTTGCAAATAAGCTTTCCTGTGGTTAGTTGCTTTACGATAGCTTCGCTGTGTCCGCCACCACCCAAAGTTCCGTCTAGATATATACCTTCGGGATTGACGTTAAGCCCTTCTATCGTCTCTTCATATAGAACCGATACGTGCTTGAATTCCATTTTAGATTCCATATGCTGATAATGCGGAAATCGCTTCATCAAAAGCAGCAGGTTCGTTAAATTTCTTTTCGTTGTAAACTTCTTCACTCCATATTTCCATACGGTCGTTTACTCCGATAAATACAACTCTCTTATCAATACGAGCGTATTCTTTTGCTTTAACAGGAAGTACGAATCTGCCTTGATTATCTTCGTCTGGTTGAACTACGGAAGACGTAATTCTACGAATAGCATTTTGTGCTACGAAATCACTAACAGGAACGCTAGCAAACTTCTCTACGTATTTATTAAATTTCTCTTCCGTCATCACAAATAGGCAACCACCCGTGCCGTTCAAGATGTAGAAATTGCCGGCAATTTGTGCGCGAAGCTTCGCCGGTATTCTCATACGGCTCTTGTCATCTAATTGTAAATTGTATTCACCAAAAAATGCCATACTACACCTCCCTTTGTGATACTTAAATTATAAAGCAAAAATTTTCCACTTTCAACCCTTTTTAACAAAATTTAAGTGTATTTTTTGCATTTTTAGGGAAATAATACTCGCGTTATAGGGAATTTTGTTGTAAAACAAACAAAAAGCCGAACTGATGTTCGACTTTTCTTTTTTTGTTCATAAATTTGTTTAGTGAGAAATCAAATAATTTCTACCAGCTTGTTATTCACTTGGTCGCAAGACGTCAAATAATATTTGATGTTATTTTTCTCATAATAGAGCCTTGCTCTAGAGGTCTTTCCGTGAATATGACCATAAATTACGTGCGACACTCCGTACTTCTGAAACAGCTCCGTAAAGTACGAACTTTCTGCACGGGAGTTAAACGGCGGGAAGTGTATCATAGCAATTAAAGTGTCGCCTTCTTGTTTGAGTTTAGCGCCTTCCATAAGGCTCATTTCCATACGAAGTCTTTCTCTTTCGTAGAGCTTGGTATCGTCGGCCGTGGGCTTTGCACCTAGCTCGGGAACCGTCCACCCTCTACTGCCACAAAATACGTAGTTGCCGATTTTGACGGCGTTATTTTGCAAGCACACCATATTGTCGGGGAGTATGGAGTTTATTTTTTTCATACTCGACCACCAATAATCGTGGTTG
>JAFXIQ010000013.1 GCA_017533005.1 Clostridia bacterium
AGTGAACATATGCGCAAGATAAACAACAGACTTACACTATTCGGAGCTTTGTTCCTAGCATTTATTTCCTTGATTCCTACGCTTATCCTTCAACAAGTTGACGGATTCGCAAACTTAGGTCTTGGTAATGCATTCTCGGCAACAGGTCTTCTAATCGTTGTATCAGTTGCTCTTGAGTTCCAAAAACAACTCGAAAGTCAATTGCTTGTTAAAAACAACAAAGGATTCCTTAAATAATGAAAGTAATTCTTCTAGGCGCACCGGGCGCAGGCAAAGGCTCGCAAGCTACAAAAATTGCAGAGCACTACAATATCCCTCATATCTCTACGGGTGACGCTTTCCGTTCTAACATCGCAAGAGGAACAGAAATAGGCGTTTATGCAAAGAGCTTCATGGATAAAGGTCAGCTTGTTCCCGATGACGTAGTAGTAAAAATCGTTGCAGAAAGACTATCCCACAAGGACTGTGAAAACGGTTTCTTGTTGGATGGTTTTCCACGCAGCATCCCTCAAGCAGAAGCGCTTGAAAAACTCACTGAAGTTGATGCTGTCGTTGATATCGAAGTCGACTTTTCCGTCATTACGGCAAGACTTACTGGTCGTAGGACTTGCCCTTGTGGAGAAAGCTATCACATTTCTTGGTTGAATTCTGATACTTGTCCTAAGTGTGGTCAAAAACTTTTTATCCGTGATGATGATAAGGAAGAAACCATTAAGCAAAGACTCGACGTATATCAAAAGACAACCGAACCACTAGTGGCTTTCTATGAAGAGCGTGGAGTGGTTAAGAAGATTGATGGCAATCGTCCAATAGAAGAAGTATTCGCAAGCATTAAGGAAGCATTAGGCTGATGATTACAATCAAAAGCGAGACTGAATTAGAATATATGCGTAAAGCTGGAGCCATTCTTCGCGACACACTTGCTTTAGTTGAAGAAAACGCAAAGCCCGGCGTCACTACCAGAAGATTGAATGCAATAGCGTACGACTATATCAAAAAAAATAAAGCTATTCCGTCTTTCCTTGGCTATGGTGGATTCCCTTATACGATATGCGCGTCGATTGATGAACAAATCGTACACGGATTTCCTAGTGCTAGGGTGTTGGAAGAGGGTATGCTCCTAAAAATCGACATCGGCGTTGGCCTTGGTGGACTTCATACGGATGCGGCTAGGACAATAGCCATCGGAGAAGTTTCCCCGGAAAAGAAAAAGCTTATGGACGTTTGTAAAGAATGTTTCTTTAAAGGCGTTTCTATTCTGAAAGAAGGCGTTAGATTGGGAGATTTGGGAAGCGTCATTCAAAGACATGCGGAAGATAACGGCTTTTCGGTAGTGCGAGAATTGGTCGGCCACGGCATCGGTAGAACCGTTCACGAAGACCCTAACGTTCCAAATTACGGAATCGCGGGTAGGGGAATGCGTTTGGAAAAAAATATGACGATAGCCATTGAACCAATGATTAACATCGGCACACGCAAATGCTATTCATTGGAAGACGGCTGGACGGTCGTTACTGCCGACGGTGCTCCTTCTGCTCATTACGAAAACACCGTGGTGATTAAAGAGGACGGAGTGGAAATCCTTACTCTGTAGGAGAAATATGACAAGCGAAATTAAACTAGGTTCGGTGGTTTTCAGTACTGCCGGTCGCGATAGCGGTAGGTTTTACGTCGTAGTCGAGATTGTCGACGATAAGTTCGTAAAAATAGCCGACGGCGACTTACGTAGAATCGCTACACCGAAAATTAAAAAAATCAAGCACGTTAAGTATCAAGGTGAAATCATCGATAAACTTAATGAAAAGCTTGTAGAAGGTAAAAAAGTTTTTGACGCCGAAATTAAAAGTGCACTTCGCGCTTACAACGGCTCAATATAATTTAAGTAAAGGAGAATTTTATGCCTAAAGACGATACAATCGAAGTTGAAGGTATAGTTACAGAAGTTTTGCCCGGTACAAAGTTCCGCGTTAAATTAACAAACGGACACGTTATCACGGCTTACCTTGCAGGAAAAATGAGAGTTCACTACGTTAAGGTGTGTGAAGGCGATAGCGTTAAAGTCGCAATGAGCACCTACGACCTCAACCAAGGAAGAATCGTTTACCGCAATAAAAATTAGGAGGATACAACAATGAAAGTTAGACCATCTGTTAAACCTATGTGCGACAAATGCAAAATCATTAAAAGACACGGCAAAGTTATGGTTATTTGCTCTAAATATCCTAACCACAAACAAACTCAAGGCTAATATTAATCTATAGACTTCGTTATACTGCGCTAAGTAGAATTTCGTAACGACTTCTTTCCACACGCAGTTTTACGATTTAGAGGGCGATTTAACCTTGTAAAAAGTAAAAAAAATATAAAAATAGATAACTTTCGCTCGCAATTAGTGAAAAATATTTGCGTGCGAAAGTTATTGTGTGTTATAATCATCAAGATGGCGCTCTTTGAGCGTCTTTAGTGCGCTAATTGTCGTTGGGGCGGCTGAACCTGACATTCCACAAAGGTTTACCTGACGATTGCATATATATAATAAAAAATACAATCACAAGACAGAACAAATTTGGAGGTTACTAAATGGCTCGTATAGCAGGTGTAGATTTACCCCGTGAAAAGAGAGTAGAAATTGGTCTTACTTACATTTACGGCATCGGACTTACCACATCTAAAAAGCTTCTAGCTGAATGTGATATCAACCCCGATACCAGAGTTAAAGATTTGACCGAAGAAGAAGTAGTTAAAATTCGTGATTACATCGAAAACAATCTTCCCGTTGAAGGTGATTTAAAGAGAGATGTAATGCTCAATATCAAGCGTCTTATGGAAATCGGTTGCTACCGTGGCGTAAGACATAGAAAAGGTTTGCCTGTTCGTGGACAGTCCACCAAACAAAATGCACGTACTCGCAAAGGTCCTAAGCGCACAGTTGGTCGTGCTAAGAAGAAATAATAAGGAGGACAGACAGTTATGGCAGTAAGAAGAAGTGCTATTAAGAGAAGAAAAGACCTTAAGCACATAGAAAAAGGTCAAGCGCACGTACATGCGTCCTTCAACAATACTATCGTTACTATCACCGATATGGATGGTAACACAATCAGCTGGTCCTCATCCGGTAAGCTCGGTCTTAAAGGTAGCCGTAAAGCAACTCCTTATGCAGCTCAAATGGTTGCTGAAGATGCTGGTAAAATCGCTAAAGACCACGGTCTACGTAAAGTAGAAGTTTACATCAAGGGTCCCGGTCAAGGTAGAGAATCTGCAATCCGTGCTTTCCAAGTATTGGAACTTGAAGTTACTAAGATTCAAGACGTTTCTCCAATACCCCACAACGGTTGCCGTCCACCTAAACGTAGAAGACTGTAATTATAGGAGGATTAGAAAATGGCTAAATATACTGGTCCTGTCTGCAAACTATGCAGACGTGAAGGTTGCAAATTATTCTTAAAGGGTGATAGATGCTTCGGCGCACACTGCGCTATGGATAAGCGTCCCGTTGCTCCTGGTCAACACGGCGCAGCTCGTAAAAAAGCTACTGAATATAGCGTTCAGCTCCGTGAAAAACAAAAAGCTAAGAGAGCATATGGTCTTCTAGAAAAACAATTCCATATGTACTATGAAAAAGCTGAAAAAATGCGTGGCGTTACCGGTGAAAACATGCTTCAACTCATCGAAAGAAGACTTGATAACGTTGTTTACCGTATGTGCATTGGTGCTTCTAGAGCACAATCAAGACAAATCGTTAACCACGGCCACATCACAGTTAACGGCAAAAACGTTGATATCCCTTCATACCTAGTTAAAGAAGGCGACATCATTTCTGTTAAAGAATCAAAGAGAGAAAAACCTTTCTTCGTAGAACTTAAAGGCGCAAAAATCGCTAACCTTCCCAAATGGTTGTCTTTCGACCCCGCTACCCTAACCGGTAAGGTTGAAGCTCTTCCAAAACGTGAAGATATCGATTTGTCAATAGCTGAACACATGATTGTTGAGTTATACTCGAAGTAATTAGGCTGATAGGAGGAACTTTAACAATGATGGAAATTTTTAAACCCAGAATTGCTGCTGAAGAACCTAACGGCTACGAGGCTACTTTTACGGTAGAACCACTCGAAAGAGGTTACGGTACTACCGTTGGTAACTGCCTTCGCCGTGTGCTTTGCACTGCTCTTCCCGGCGCTGCTATTATGGGTATCAAAATCGACGGCGTTAAGCATGAATTTAGCACCATCCCCGGTGTTCGCGAAGACGTTGCAGAAATTATTTTGAACCTTAAAGAACTCGCAATTAAAGTGCATACTCCCGAAGATTTTGAGCCTACCGTTGTTACACTCGTTAAGAGCACCGCAGGCGTTGTTTCTGCAGGCGACATCGACTTCCCTTCTAACATCGAAGTTATGAACCCAGAAGCTTACATCTGCTCTCTAGAAGAAAATGCTACCATCAATATGGAACTAACTATCGGTGTTGGTAGAGGTTATAAGTCTTCAAAAGAAAACAAAAACCCCAAAGCACCCATCGGTTATATTCCAATTGATAGTCTCTTCTCACCCGTTCAATCGGTTAGCTATGAAGTTACTAGCACTCGTGTAGAGCAATCTATTGATTATGACAAACTAACTATTCAAGTTAAAACTAATGCAGCATCCTCTCCCAGAGAAGTTATTTCCCTAGCTGCTAAAATTATGAATGACCACCTCACTCTTTTCATCGACCTAGTTGATGGTATGAGCGAACAAGAAATCTTGAAAGGTCGTGAAACCGATAGCGGTAGCAAGGCTCTTGCTATGAATATCGAAGAACTCGAACTTTCTATTAGACCTTCTAACTGCTTGAAGAGAGCTGGCATTCAAACCGTTGAAGACCTAGTTAAGAAGACCGAAGAAGATATGCTTAAGGTTAGAAACCTCGGTAGAAAGTCTCTTGACGAAGTTATTCGCAAGCTAGAGAGCATGGGACTATCTCTCAAAAACAAGGATGAGTAAGGAGTAAAGATATGGCACAAGCAAGAAAATTAGGTAAAAGAACAGACCAAAGATTACAATTAGTATATAGTCAAGCATCTGAACTTCTCTGGTATGGTAAGATTGAAACAACTGTTGACCGCGCAAAAGAAGTTCGTAAAGTAGCAGAAAAAATGATTACTCTCGCTATCAATACGTACGAAGATACAGTTAAAGTTGTTAAACAAAAACTTAACCAAAAAGATGAGAAAATCGACGTTGAATTCGAAAACGATGGCGCAAAGAAACTAGCTGCTCGTCGTAGAATGATGGCTAAACTCGAAAATATCACCGAAATCCAAGGCGATAAAGAAAAGAAGGCTGACTATAAAGAACGTACAAAAGACATCAAACACCCACTTATCGAAAAAATCTTCCGCGAATATGCACCTAAATATGCTAAACGCGCTGAAGAACTAGGTCAAGGTGGCGGTTACACAAGAATCGTTAAACTCGGCGCAAGACGTGGTGACGACGCTGAAATGTGCATCCTTATGCTAGTTGACTAATTTCGAAGTTACAACTATAAAAGCTGAACGATTTTCGTTCAGCTTTTTGTTTTTATCTCCAAACGTGAGTTTAAAGCTCGAGTTTAAGGGAAAGCATTGACTAAAAAGGGGTTTTATGGTATTATTCTATGAGAGGTAATTTATGGTTATTCTACTTGATATTGGCAATACAAATATAAAAATCGGCGCGCTTGAGAATGGCGAAATTGTCAAAACTTGGCGTATAGCGTCAGACCATACCAAAACTGCCGACGAGTTTGGTATGATGTTTTTAGATTTACTATCCACGCACAATTACACTTTTAACGACGTCGACGGCATCATTATGAGCTCGGTTGCTCCTGCACTTAACTACACCATTGAGCATATGTGCAAATATTATACCGGCAAAAAACCCATTATCGTCAATAAAGACCTCAAAATGAATATCGACATTAAGTACCTTGTCCCAGAAGAACTCGGGGCGGATAGAATAGTTAATTCCGTTGCCGCTTACGAGATTTATGGCGGACCTTGTATTATTGTCGACTTCGGTAGCGCTACCACGTTCAATTTGATTTCCGATAAGGGAGAATTCCTCGGCGGAGCTATTGCTCCCGGTATTAAATCGAGTTCAGAGTCGCTCACTAATACCGCTGCTAAACTCCCCAGAATTGAGCTTATTAAGCCCAAAACCATTATCGGTAAGACAACAATCCAAAATATGCAAGCAGGCATTATTTACGGCTTTAGCGGGCTCGTAGAGGCGATTGTTAAAGGTATGGCGCAAGAAAGTGGTTACGAAAAAGTTACCGTCATCGCTACCGGTGGTATGAGTGAGCTTGTCGCTCAAAATATTTTCGATAAAATCGACCGTTCACTATCTTTGAAAGGTCTTAAAATATTATACGAACTAAACAATTAAAAGGAGAATTTTTATGAAAAAAGTTGGCGTAGCTTTACTTGGTCTTGGCACTGTTGGTGGTGGAACTTACCGTATTCTTAAGAAAATGCGTGAGGATATCGCAAAAACCGATGGCGTTGATATCGAAGTTATGCATATTCTCGAAAAAGATATGTCCAAAGTCGAAGCTCTTGGCATCGACCCAAGTATCGTTTCTTGCGATATAAATAACGTTATTAACAACCCCGAAATTTCCATCGTTGCAGAATTCTTCGGTGGTATCGAACCCGCTCGTTCCTTCCTTATGGCTTCACTTAAGGCCGGTAAGAGTATTGTAACAGCTAACAAAGAGCTTTTCTCTAAACATTGGTCCGACCTAGAAGAATGCGCAAAAATAGGCAATGCGGGCTTGTATTTCGAAGCTAGTTGCGTAGGTGGCGTTCCCGTTATTCGCGCACTTCAAGCTAGTATGCAAGGTAACCGTATCCAATCAATTATGGGTATTGTTAACGGCACCACAAACTATATTTTGACAAAGATGGCCGATGAAGGTCTTGACTATGCTGACGTTCTTAAAGAAGCTCAAAGACTAGGCTACGCAGAAGCTAACCCAAGCGCTGACGTAGACGGCTTCGATAGTATGTATAAGCTCTCAATTCTTTCTACGCTATGCTTCCATAAGAGAGTACCTATCGATAAAGTTTATAGAGAAGGTATCAGTAAAGTTAGCAAAATCGATATCGAATTCGGTAAACAACTAGGTTACACGTTGAAGCTTCTTGCTATAGGTAAGATGGTTGACGGTAAGATTGAAGCTCGCGTTCACCCCGCATTTATTCTCGATTCTAACCCTCTAGCTAGCGTTAAAGGCTCTTTCAACGCTGTTCTTATCGACGGCGACAACGTAGGCGATATTATGCTATACGGTAGGGGAGCAGGCGACCTTCCCACAGGTTCTGCAATCGTATCCGACATCGTTTATGCGGCTTGCCAAACCGAACACAAGCTATCTTGCTTCGATAATAATCTATCTGCTATTAAAGATAGCGACTTCTCAACAGATTTCGAGTGTGAATATTACGTTCGTATGACGGTTGAAGATAAAGCAGGCGTTCTCGCTAAAATCGCTTCTACACTCGGCAAATACGACGTTTCAATTAACACCTTGCAACAAACTGCAAATGATGGCGCTGCATCAATTATCTTTATGATTCATAAAACAAAAGAAAGCAACATCAATAAAGCACTCGCTGAAATTAAATCTTTGAACGAAGTTGATTCAGTAGACGCATTAATTAGAGTTCTATAATAAAAATTAAATTTAAAAGCCCATCGCATCGCGATGGGCTTTTTGTTGCATAATCAATTATTTATCATCAGTTTTTCTTATGTCTTTTCTCTTGATTTTGCCCGAAATAGTCTTGGGAAGTTCTTCTACAAATTCAATTACACGCGGATATTTATAAGGTGCAGTAGTGCGTTTTACGTGGTCTTGGAGCTCCTTAATAAGTGCGTCGCTCGGTGCAAAACCTGTATTCAAAACGATGGTCGCTTTAACAACTTGTCCACGAATGGGGTGGGGAACACCGGTTATAGCACATTCTTTAACTGCAGGGTGTACCATTAGTGCCGACTCAACTTCGAATGGACCGATTCTATAACCACTGGACTTGATGATGTCGTCCTTTCTACCAACGAACCAATATAAACCTTGTGCGTCGCGAGTTGCTAAATCGCCCGTGTGATAATAGGGGGTGCCGAGTGCATTTTGTGTGCGCTCGGGGTCTTTATAGTACCCAACTAGTAACCCAAATTGGTTGTTTTTGATTTTTATGCAAATTTCGCCTTCCACGTTGGAGTCGTTAATTTCTTCGTCGTTATCGTCTAGAAGAACTACGTCGTATATGGGGGAAGGATAGCCACAGGAGCCCGGAATTGCTTTGCAATAACGGTAAGTTCCTAGAATTATAGAGCTTTCGGTTTGACCGAAACCTTCGCGAATTTCTAGTCCGGTAACTTCTTTAAAGACACGGAATACTTCGCCGTTAAGAGCTTCGCCTGCGGTTGTACAACTTACTAGAGATGAAAAGTCGTATTTGGATAAATCTTCTCTTATCAAAAATCTATAAATCGTAGGTGGTGCGCAGAACGTCGTAATTTTGTACTTGGGGATAAGTGGCAAGACGTCGGTAGGGGTAAATCTTCCGTAATAGTCGTAGCAAAATACTGCAGTACCTGCGAGCCATTGTCCGTAAATTTTGCCCCAACTGAATTTTGCCCATCCACTTTCTGCCATAGTGAAGTGTAGCCCGTCGTCAACTACTGCGTGCCAATAGTATGCCGTCATTATATGTCCTAACGGATACTTGAAGTCGTGCGTAACCATTTTTGGCTCGCCCGTCGTTCCCGACGTGAAGTATACCATCATTCTATCGTGAAGTTTGGGTTTGTCTTCGTCTTTTAGCTCAAGAATTGGAGAACATTTTTCGTATTCTTCGTGCAAATCTAAAAAGCCTTCTCTTTTACCAATCGTAAATTTGTACTGTAAAGTAGGGCATTTTTCGCTAGCTTCGAGTACGTATTCGGTAACTTCGTCTTCGTTTATTGCAATAAGTGCTTTAACTTCGGCGTTGTTTACTCTGTAAGCTATGTCTTTAACGGTGAGTAGATAAGTTGCAGGAATAAGCGTTAGTCCAAGCTTGCAACAAGCAACGTTTACAAGGTAATATTCGTAACGTCTATTTAGCATGGTCATAACGAAATCACCTTTCTTAAGGCCTTTCGCTAAAAACATATTGGCTATTCTGTTGCTTTCTTCGCTTATATCTTTGAACGTGAATATGCGCTCTTCGTCATGATTGTTGCACCACACCAATGCGCGTTTTTCGGGACAAAGGCGTGCGTATTCGTCAATGACATCGTAACCAAAGTTGAATTCAGTAACGTCGTTGAGTTTTGCGTTTTTCGCAAAATCTTCGTAACTATCAAAGTCAACTCTATTCATGTATCTGGAAAGTAAGTGCATATTTTATATCTCCTTGCTCAAAAATTATAGCACAACAGCGTTTTTCTATCAAGCAAATACCAATTACTACGCCATTTTTGTTGATTTTTAGCAGCTATTTTGCGCGCGTTGCGCGCGCGTTTATTATTTTTATAGTATGAATGTGAATTTCATTTGTGTATTAGCTACCTTTGTGGTATAATGTTCGCAACAATGTTTGTCGCGCGCGAGCACGACGGAAGGAGTAAAAATGAAAAATTCGGAAATCAAAGCTCAACTTTTGACTATCCCTAATCTATTGACTCTCATTAGATTTTTATCCATACCTTTCTACGTATGGTGTATCGTAGACCAAAAAACCTATCTCACCATCGGTGGATATAACTTCCCACTAATCGGTTTGCTTATTATGGTTTTTGCGGCTTCTACAGACCTTTTCGATGGTTGGATTGC